>JBFHXF010000100.1:0-6808 GCA_041599115.1 Acidimicrobiia bacterium | reverse complement strand
TTCTGGTGGTACCGCCGCCGCCCTCGCAGAGGCGGCCGTGCCCGTGACCAGGGTCTCCGACGTCACCGGCGCCCCCGAAATCCTGGGGGGACGGGTCAAGACACTCCACCCCAGGATTCATGGCGCCATCCTCGCCAGGACCGACAACCCCGAGGATCTGTCGGATCTCTCCGATCAGGGCATCGAGCCGTTCCAACTGGTTGTCGCCAACCTCTATCCCTTTGCTGAAACTGTGGCCGATCCGTCGGCGACCGATTCGGAGATCATCGAAAAGATCGATATCGGTGGCCCGGCGATGGTGCGGGCCGCCGCCAAGAATCACCGCTTCGTGGGAGTGGTGACGTCGCCCACGCAATATGACGATGTCGCCACTGCGGTCGAAGCCGGCGGGCTCGATGCGGAGATGCGAAAACAGCTTGCTGCCGAGGCGTTCTTCGTCACCGCGGCCTATGACGGGGCCATTGTGGATTGGATGGGCGATGACATCGTCCTGCCGCTCAGAAACGTCTCGGGTCTGAGATACGGTGAGAACCCTCATCAGAAAGGCTCCTTGTTGCTTGAAGAGGGGGCGGCGCCGTGGTGGAGGATGGCGACGCTTCACCAGGGGAAGGAGATGTCGTTCAACAACTACGCCGACACCGAAGCTGCCTGGCGTATTGCCGGCGACCTTCCGCCTCCTGCGGTCGTCGTCGTCAAGCACACCAATCCGGCGGGAGCAGCCGTGGCCACGACTGTTCGGGAAGCCTTCGACAAGGCATGGGCGGGCGACTCTCTGGCGGCTTTCGGAGGCGTTGTCGCCATCAACGGGACCCTGGACATTGCCACAGCCGATGCCATCGCCCAGTTGTTCGTCGAGGTCGTGATTGCTGTGGCGGCGGACTCCGGGGCGCTGGAGGCCCTGGCCTCCAGGAAGAACCTGCGTGTTCTGACCGCTCCGCTGCCTTCGTCTGCCGACCCCGATTTCCGGCGTATTGCCGGCGGATTCCTCGTCCAATCGAGGGACTCAGTTGATTTCGGCGACTGGGATGTCGTGTCGGAGCGTCAACCCACGGCGGCGGAGCGTGCCGAGCTGGAGTTGGCCTGGACGCTCGCGGCGCATACCAAGTCCAATGCGATCGTCATCACCAGGGATCGACAGGCGGTAGGGGTGGGCGCCGGAGATCAGTCGAGGGTCGGAGCCGCCGAAAGGGCCGTGGCCAAGGCCGGGGAGCGTGCCAGGGGCGGGGTAGCCGCGTCGGACGCCTTCTTTCCGTTTCGCGACGGGATCGACACCCTGGCGGAGGCGGGTGTGACCGCGGTTGTCGAGCCGGGGGGCTCGGTGAGGGATCAGGATGTGATCGATGCCGCCAACGAGCACGGACTGGCCCTGGCGTTCACCGGACGGAGGCATTTCAAACACTGACATGAGCGCAATCATCCTTGATGGGAAAAAGGTGGCGGCCGGCGTGAAGAGGGAAGTCGCCGAGGCTGTGGCCGGTCTCGGCTACGCCCCCGGTCTTGCCACTGTGCTGATCGGAGATGACCCGGCGTCCCACGCCTACGTTCAGGGCAAACGGCGGGACGCAGCCGAGGTGGGCATCGAGTCGTTCCATCACCAGCTCCCGTCGGAGACCGGACAGGCCGAGGTGGAATCCCTGATCGACACCCTCAACAAAGATGGGTCCGTCGACGGGATCCTGGTCCAGCTTCCCCTGCCTGAGGGCTACGACCCGGAGGCGGTGGTCGAGCGGATTCACCCCGACAAGGACGTGGACGGGCTCCATCCCTACAACCTCGGCCTTCTGGTGCTCGATCGCCCCGGGCTCCGTCCCTGCACGCCGTCGGGGATCATGAGGATCCTCGAGGACTACGACATCCCGATTTCCGGCCGGAAAGCCGTTGTCGTAGGGAGATCCTTCCTGGTGGGCCGACCTCTTGCCCTGATGCTGTCGACCAAGGGCATCGATGCCACGGTCGCAGTTGCCCACTCGCGGACGTCTGATCTTGCAGCGGTCACCCGTGAAGCCGAGATCCTCGTTAGCGCCGTCGGGGTTCCGCATCTGATCACAGCCGATCACGTGAGACCCGGGGCCACGGTCATCGACGTCGGCATAAGCCGGAGCGAGGATGGACTGGTGGGCGACGTCGACTTCGAGTCCGTGGTCGAGGTGGCAGGAGCGATCACTCCAGTGCCTGGCGGGGTGGGGCCAATGACCCGGGCGATGCTCCTGGTCAACACGGTGAAGGCGGCCTCGTCTCGGCGGGGCTGAGCGGGCTGAGGGGTCCGCCCCATCCGAATCCGGTGATCCGGACGCTGGCTAGTGTCCATGCTTCCGATATCCAGGAGTTTTTCTGACATGGGCACACCTATCACCATGGGATCCGAAGGTCTCGTAGTACCGCCTGATCCGATCATCCCCTTCATCGAGGGAGACGGCACCGGGCCCGACATCTGGGCGGCATCCGTCCGCGTTTTCGACGCCGCCGTGGCCAGGGCATACGGAGGCAATCGATCGATCGAGTGGATGGAGGTCCTGGCCGGCGAGAAGGCCTTCGATCAGACCGGTTCGTGGCTACCCGACGAGACGGTCGCCGCGTTCGCTACGTATTTGGTGGGCATCAAGGGCCCGTTGACCACCCCGATCGGCGGCGGGATCCGCTCGCTCAACGTGGCCCTTCGCCAGATCCTGGACCTCTACGCCTGTGTGCGCCCGGTGAGATGGTTTCAGGGCGTCCCCTCGCCGGTGAAGCAACCGGAATTGGTGGACATGGTCATCTTCCGGGAGAACACCGAGGACGTGTACGCCGGCAAGGAAGTGGAAGAGGGCACCGATGACGCCCGAAGACTCATCGAGTTCGTGAGAAGCGAGTTCGGCTGGGAGGTCCGGCCGGATTCCGGCTTGGGACTCAAGCCGATTTCCATAACCGGCTCCAAGCGGTTGGTACGGGCGGCGATCAGATATGCCCTCGCCACCGGTCGCAAGTCGGTGACACTCGTGCACAAGGGCAACATCATGAAATTCACCGAAGGGGCCTTCCGGGGCTGGGGTTACCAGCTCGTAAAGGAGGAGTTCTCCGACACGGCAGTGTCCTGGGAGGACTCGGGCGGCGATCCCGGCGACAAGCTGTTGGTCCAGGACGTGATTGCCGACGCAATGCTGCAACAGATCCTCACCCGGCCGGCCAGCTACGACGTGATCGCCACCACCAACCTCAACGGTGACTATCTCTCCGATGCCCTGGCCGCTCAGGTGGGTGGCATCGGAATAGCTCCCGGTGGAAACATCAATTACGACACCGGCGTGGCCATCTTTGAGGCCACCCACGGGACGGCACCGAAATACGCCGGGCTGGACAAGGTCAACCCGGGTTCGTTGATCCTCTCTGGCGAGATGATGTTTCGCTATCTCGGCTGGAACGAGGCCGCCGATCTCATCGTCAAGGGACTGGAAGGCGCAATCGCCGCCAAGACGGTCACTTATGACTTCGCCCGACTCACCGACGACGCCACTGAGGTGAAGACGTCGGAGTTCGGCGACGCAATCATCGAACACATGTAGGACACCCTCCTTCAGCCGGCCCGGAAGGTGGGTGACTCCGGACCCCCCTTAGACTTGTGACCGATGACCAGAATCGAGATCACCAGGGGTTCCGACGTGCTTCCCGAAGAGGAGGTGGCTGCTCTTTGGCCTCTCATCGAGGACATCAACCGGCTGAAACTTGAGCGGAATGCAATCGTCGCGGCGCACAACTACATGACGCCCGACATCTACCACCTGGCGGCCGATATCACCGGGGACTCGCTGGCACTTGCCAACCTCGCCCTGGACACCGAGGCCGATGTGATCGTTCTCGCAGGTGTCCACTTCATGGCTGAGACGGCCAAGCTCATCAACCCGGCCAAGACCGTGCTGATACCCGACCTGGAGGCGGGGTGCTCCCTGGCCGACGGGATCACCGGTGACGACGTGAGGAGGTTGAAAGAGGCCCATCCGGGTGTGCCGGTGGTCAGTTATGTGAACACGTCGGCCGAGGTCAAGGCCGAGTCGGACATCACCTGCACTTCGTCGAATGCCGTGGCCGTTGTCGAGTCCCTCGGCGTCGACCGGGTGATATTCACACCCGACCAATACCTCGGGAAGTGGGTGGCCTCCCAGACAGACATCGACGTCATCCTCTGGGAAGGCTCATGCATGGTCCATGAGCGTTTCACCGGCAAAGAGATCTCCGATTACAAGACCTCGATGGGAGGGATGCCTGTCATTGCCCATCCCGAGTGCCCCCCGGACGTGCTCGAAGTCGCCGACTACGTGGGCTCGACACACGGGATGATCCAATGGGTGCGTAGCCACCACCCGAGGCAGGTCATGATGATCACGGAGTGTTCGATGGCCGACAACGTCGCGGAGAGCACACCGGGAACGGAGTACGTGCGTCCCTGCAATCTGTGCCCTCATATGAAGCGCATCACTCTGGCAAACATTCGACGGTCGCTGGAGACTTTGACACACCAGGTGGAGATTCCCCCCGATATCGCAGAGCGGGCCCGGCTCTCCGTGACGAGAATGCTCGAAGTCGGCCGCCAGGACTGAAGGTGTCTCGTGACTGAGGTCACCCGTCTCGATGCCCCCCTCATTGTCGGCTCAGGCGTGGCCGGTCTCAGCGTGGCGCTCGGGCTCGGCCGGTGTTATGTGATCTCCGCCCCGGAGATGGGCTCGACGTGGTGGGCCCAGGGAGGTATAGCCGCAGCCGTGTCGCGCACGGACTCGCCCAGACTCCATGCCTCGGACACGGTGAATGTCAGCGGCGGGCTGGCGGTGGAGGAGCTCGTCGACATACTCACCGGTGGCGGACCGGAGGCGATCGAACACCTGATTGGCCTTGGGGCGCAGTTCGATCGTGACGAACAGGGGGAGTTGCTGCTCGGCCAGGAAGGTGGTCACCGCACCCGTCGCGTCGTGCATGCCGATGGGGACGCAACCGGCGCCGAGGTGATGCGGGCCCTGACCGGCGCGGTCGAGGCCTCTCTCAGGATCGAGACCATTAAGCGGCGGGTGGTCGATCTCGTGATGTGCGGGGAACGGGCCGCGGGAGTGGTGGTAGCCGAGGGGAAGGATCGGTCGGTTCTCCTCGCTCCAGCCCTGGTGCTGGCCACGGGCGGTGCGGGGCGGCTCTATGCGAGGACCACCAACCCAGAGGGGGTCACTGGTTCCGGCATCGCCATGGCTGCTCGTGTCGGAGCGCGCCTGGCCGACCTCGAATTCGTCCAGTTCCATCCGACGGCTCTGATGGCCGGCAAGGATCCTATGCCACTCCTCACGGAGGCCCTGCGCGGCGAGGGCGCCAAGCTCGTCGACGGCCATGGACGTCGATTCATGGACCAATACCATCCGATGGCCGAGCTGGCCCCACGTGACATCGTCTCGCGTGCCATCTTCTGGCAATACGACAAAGGCGCCGGCGCCTACCTTGACGCCCGCAGCATCATCAACTTTCACGATCGCTTTCCCACAGTCACCGCCCATGCTCTGTCGGTCGGCCTGGATCCGGTCGACAGCTTGCTTCCGGTGTCGCCGGCCGCCCACTACTACATGGGCGGGATCGACTCCGATTCGATGGGGCGCACCTCTGTCCCCGGGCTGTGGGCTGTCGGAGAATGCAGTTCGACGGGTGTCCACGGAGCCAATCGCCTGGCATCCAATTCGCTGCTGGAGGGACTCGTGTTTGGAGGACGGGTGGCCCTGGCAGTGCAGAACGCGCAAGTCGACCCCACGGGCGAGCCGATGGCTCCGGAGGAAGCCTTCGATCTGCCGATTGTCGCGGGCCCCGCCTTGCAAGATCTTCGCCAGATCATGTGGGATCGAGTCGGCGTCGTCAGGACCGGCGCCAGATTGTGGGAGGCGCGCAACAACATCCTCGATCTCGATTCGGTGCTGCGCCGGACAATTGAAGGTCGGGTTGCGGCTGAACTGTCGATAATGGTCACCCTGGCGGCCCTGCGCAGATCAGAGTCGAGGGGTGGTCATTATCGGGCCGACTACCCGGATGCGGACCCCACCCAGGAGCACCGCACCCTGATCGATCCGACCAGGATCAAACTGGCGCCGGTGGGATGATGCAAAGATCTGATTACGAGCAGATCGTCGCCTCGGCCCTGTCCGAGGATCTCGGTGCCCGTGGTGATATCACCAGCCAGGCGACGGTTCCCGCCGATGCCAGCATCACCGCTGATCTCGTTGCCCGTATGCCCGGCACTGTCGCCGGTTTGGCTGTAGCTTCCTACGTTTTCGAAACGGTGGATGACACGGTCGATTTCACTTCACGCCTCTCCGATGGCGATCCCGTCGTGGCGGGCTCCATCCTCGCCTCGGTGTCGGGCTCGGCTCGCTCGATTCTCGCCGCCGAGCGAACCGCCCTGAATCTGCTGGGCCGGATGTCGGGCGTCGCCACCGCCACGGCGCGGCTGGTAAAGGCGGTGGCAGGGACCGGGGCACGGATCACCGACACCCGAAAGACCATGCCCGGTCTGCGCGCCCTGGACAAGTACTCCGTCGCCGTTGGGGGAGGGGTGAATCATCGCATGGGCCTTCATGGCGCGGTGATGATCAAGGACAACCACCTTGCGTCCGGACTCTCCATCGAAAAGGCCGTGTCGGCTGCGCGTAGTCTTGGCGGGCCCGAAGTGGAGATAACCGTCGAGGTTGAGGATCTCGATCAACTCAGGCAGGTCCTCGGGACCGATGCCAACCGGATTCTCCTGGACAACATGGGCACCGGAACTATGAAGGAGGCTGTACGTCTCGTCGGTGGCGGGATGCTCGTCGAGGCT
>JBFHXF010000099.1:0-6914 GCA_041599115.1 Acidimicrobiia bacterium | reverse complement strand
TCACCGTGGATCACCGAGCGGCCGGTCAGCCGACCGAGCAGATCGGGGGCGACGACAAAAAGGGCGGCAGAGATGAACCCGGGCGGCGCTGCAGCCCGCCACCGTTCGGAGTCGTCGCCGGTGGCCTCGACGAAGTCCGACACCTTCTCGACGCATACCCGCCAGCGATATGGCCCGTAGGTGCGATTCACCAGATCGGAGAGGTCCATCGACGTCACGCTAACCCGAAAACCTCTGCATCAGGATCTGTTCCGGCGTTCTACCCAGAACAGAGATTGGGGCCCCTTCGGGCCCCAATCTCAGCATGATGATGATTTCAGCGGGTCTCGCGATGGATCGTGTGCGAACGACACCAGCGGCAGTACTTCTTGAGTTCCAACCGGTCCTGGGTGTTCGACTTGTTCTTCGTCGTGACGTAGTTCCGCCGCTTGCACTCGGTGCAAGCAAGTGTCAGCGGCGGTCTCTTATCACTTGCCATCTTTTGCTCACTTCGTTCGCTGTATTGGGTTGTGAGTCATGAGTTTGGTGGGTATCGACCCACAACCCATAACCCATGACGCGGCTCCCGGAAGACCCGTGGCGCCAAGCGCCGCTATTTGTTGATTTTGGTGACTCGTCCGGCTCCGACGGTCCGTCCGCCTTCGCGGATGGCGAAACGGAGTCCTTCGTCCATGGCGATAGGGGCGATCAACTCCACCGTCATCTCGGTGTTGTCCCCCGGCATCACCATCTGGGTGCCTTCCGGCAGGGTGACCGCACCAGTCACATCAGTAGTCCGGAAATAAAACTGGGGGCGGTACCCCGGGAAAAACGGGTTATGCCGACCCCCCTCCTCCTTGGTCAACACATACACCTGAGCCTCAAACGAAGTATGCGGAGTGATCGACCCCGGAGCGGCCAACACCTGACCCCGCTCCACCTGATCCTTACCCACACCCCGCAACAAAACCCCCACATTGTCACCAGCCCGACCCTCATCCAGAAGTTTGCGGAACATTTCAATCCCGGTAGCCACCGTCTTATGAGTAGGCCGGATCCCAACAATCTCCACCTCCTCATTCACCTTCAGGACCCCCTGTTCAATCCTCCCAGTAACCACCGTCCCCCGACCGGTAATCGAAAACACATCCTCAATCGACATCAAAAACGGCTTATCCGTATCCCGCTCCGGACGCGGAATATAAGAATCCACCGCATCCATCAACTCCATCACCTGATCAGAAGCCGGCCCATCCCCATCCAACGCCTTCAAAGCAGACCCACGCACCACCGGAACCTCATCCCCAGGAAACTCATACTCAGTAAGAAGATCCCGGACCTCCAACTCCACCAGGTCCAACAGCTCCTCATCATCAACCATGTCAACCTTGTTCAAAAACACCACAATCGACGGAACCCCCACCTGACGAGCCAACAACACATGCTCCCGGGTCTGCGGCATCGGACCATCAGCAGCCGACACCACCAGGATCGCCCCATCCACCTGAGCCGCACCCGTAATCATGTTCTTGATGTAATCAGCATGACCCGGCATATCCACATGGGCGTAATGACGGTTAGCCGTCTCATACTCCACATGAGCAATCTGAATCGTGATCCCCCGCTCCCGCTCCTCAGGAGCCTTATCAATCTGATCAAACCCAGTCATCTGATTAGCCCCACCAACCCGCTCAGACAACACCCGGGTAATCGCCGCAGTCAACGTCGTCTTCCCATGATCAATATGACCCATCGTCCCCACATTCACATGAGGCTTATTCCGCTCAAACTTCGCCTTACCCATCAGCTGACTCCTCTATCTCTTTCCTGGTTCTCTGACTTTTCCTCAAACCTCGCCTCGTCGGCTCGCCACGATTTCTTCGGCGATCGACTCAGGGACGTCCTGATACGAATAAAACTGCATTGAATAAGTGGCTCGCCCCTGGGTCTTCGAGCGAAGATCGGTGGCGTAGCCGAACATCTCCGACATGGGCACCTGGGCTCGAATCACCTGGCTGTTGCCCCGTTGGGTCATCCCCTCAACCTTCCCCCGTCGGCTGTTGAGGTCCCCTATGACATCGCCCATGTATTCCTCGGGCGTGGTGACTTCGACGGCCATGACCGGTTCGAGCAACTTCACCCCCGCCTTGCGGGCGGCCTCCTGAAGTGCCATCGAACCGGCGATCTTGAAAGCCATCTCGGAAGAATCGACGTCGTGATAGGAGCCATCGGTGAGCACCGCCCTGACATCGACCAGCGGGTAGCCGGCAATGATGCCCTGATCGAGGGCGTCTTCGATCCCGGCGTCAACTGACGGGATGTACTCCCTCGGGATGCGGCCACCGCTGATCTGATCGACGAATTCATACCCGCCGCCCGGACCGGTGGGCTCCAGGTTGATGACGACATGCCCGTACTGACCCTTGCCGCCGGTCTGTTTGACATGCTTGTAAGAGACCTTTTCGATGGCGCGTCTGATGGTCTCCCGGTAAGCGACCTGTGGCTTGCCCACACTGGCGTCCACCTTGAACTCTCTCAGCAAACGGTCCACGAGCACTTCGAGGTGCAATTCGCCCATTCCGGAAATGATGGTTTGCCCGGTCTCCTCATCGGATCGGACCAGAAAGGTCGGGTCCTCTTCGGAGAGACGATGCAACGACTCTGAGAGCTTCTCGTCGTCCGACTTCGTCTTAGGCTCGATTGCCACCGAGATGACGGGGGCGGGAAACTCCATCGATTCCAACTGGATGGCGGCTCTCTCATCGGAGAGGGTGTCTCCGGTGGTGGTTCCCTTGAAACCGATTCCGGCGACGATGTCGCCGGCAAAGACGTCATCGATGTCCTCCCGGCTGTTGGCGTGCATGCGGAGCAATCGCCCGAGCCGCTCCTTCTTCCCCGTCGTGGTGTTGAGGATCGAGTCGCCTTTGGCGGCGTGACCCGCGTAGACGCGGAAATAGGTGAGTTTGCCAACGTGGGGATCTGACATGATCTTGAAAGCGAGTGCGGTGAAAGGTTCCGAGTCTTCGAGTCTGCGCTCGATGACGAGGTCGGTCTCACCGGGCTTGAAGCCCTTGATGGGGGGAAGATCGGCGGGGCTCGGCAGATAAGCGACGATGGCATCGAGTAACAGCTGGACACCCTTGTTCTTGAAAGCCGAACCGCAAAACACCGGGGTGAAGTCGGCGGCGATGGTTCCGGTGCGCACCCCTTCCTGGATTTCTTTCACCGAGAGATCGCCGTTTTCCAGGTAGGCCTCGAGCAAGTCCTCCGAAGTCTCGGCAACGGTTTCCAGAAGCTTTTCGCGGTATTCGACCGCCTTTTCGGCGAGGTCCGCCGGGATCTCCGAAGTGTCCCATTGCTTGCCGTCGTCGCCCTTCCAAAGATGGGCCCTCATCTCGACGAGATCTACGACGCCCCTGAAGTCGGCCTCTGTCCCGATCGGGAGTTGCATAACGAGGGGACGAGCGCCCAGTCGCTCGACGATCGAGCGGACATCGAAATAGAAGTCGGCGCCGGTGCGGTCCAGTTTGTTGATAAAACAGATGCGGGGCACCCCGTAGCGATCGGCCTGGCGCCAGACCGTCTCCGACTGGGGCTCGACACCGGCCACCCCATCGAACACTGCCACCGCGCCGTCCAGGACCCGAAGAGAGCGCTCGACCTCGACCGTGAAGTCGACATGCCCGGGGGTATCGATGATGTTGATCCAATGGTCGTGCCAGATGCAGGTCGTGGCGGCGGAGGTGATGGTTATGCCGCGCTCTTGCTCCTGCTCCATCCAGTCCATGGTGGCGGCACCTTCATGGACCTCACCGATCTTGTAGTTACGGCCGGTGTAATAGAGAATCCGCTCGGTCAGAGTCGTTTTGCCCGCGTCTATATGAGCCATGATCCCGATATTGCGGGTTCGGCTCAGCGGGACTTCCCGCAGATGCTGCAGCGCGCTTCCGTTGCTCATTCCTTCTCTACTACTCCGACTCGTTATGAGGTTGTGAACGTCCCACGTCCGGCGGTTCGGACTCGTTTCGGTGTCGAGCCCGCCTTACGGAACGTTCGGTAAATCTGTTGTCAGTTACTCCCTGGGACCCGGGCCTACCAGCGATAGTGGGCGAAGGCCTTGTTGGACTCCGCCATCTTGTGGACATCTTCCTTGCGCTTCACGGCTGCCCCGGTGTTGTTGGAGGCATCGAGAATCTCATTGGCCAAACGCATCGACATCGTCGGTTCGCGGCGCTTGCGGGCAAAACCGACCAGCCAGCGAATAGCCAGGGTCTCCTGACGACGATAGGAAACCTCAACTGGAACCTGATACGAGCTGCCACCCACTCTGCGGGAGCGAACCTCGACCTGCGGCTTGATGTTGTCGACGGCTCGCTTCAAGATGACATCGGGGTCCTGGCTGGTCCGCTTCTCCACCGTTTCCAGGGCGTCATAGACGATGGTCCGGGCCACGTCTTTCTTTCCCTTGAGCAAGACCTTGTTGATGAGCTTGGAGACGAGGACGCTGCGAAATACCGGGTCGGGTTGGATCCTGCGCTTCTGGGCCGGGGCTCGTCTCATCAGGATTCCTTCTTGGCCCCGTAGCGGGACCGCCCCTGCTTGCGGGCGCCGACACCCGAGGCGTCGAGGGTGCCGCGAATGACCTTGTACCGAACCCCGGGAAGATCGCGAACACGACCGCCTCGCACCAGGACGATGCTGTGCTCCTGGAGGTTGTGCCCCTCACCAGGAATGTAAGCGGTGATCTCCACTCCGGAGGACAGACGGACACGACAGACTTTGCGCAATGCCGAGTTGGGCTTCTTGGGTGTGACCGTGTAGACGCGGGTGCAGACACCGCGGCGCTGCGGGGCGCCGGCGAGACCGGCGGTCTTGGCCTTCTTCTTTTTCGGCTTCCTGCCCTCGCGGACAAGCTGCTCAATCGTCGGCATGTTGCTCCTTACGCGAGGAGTCGGCACAGCGCAGGCCAAGTGCCGATCCTGTTGTGAAACCTTGCGTACCGGGTGCGAGACGCACCCGATTCGTTCCCGTATTGGCCCGAATGGCGGGACCGGAGAACGCAGACAGATTCTATGTACCTGTCTGCACGCGTACCAAATCGACCGGGGTCAACCCGGCCGACTGTTACAGGCTAACACGGCGCCGGCTGGGAGACCAAGGGGTGCTCGCCTCGCTGTCTGGAGTGGCCGGGCCACCATTGGTGCCCCGGCCTCTCCCGTGGATCAAGTGGAGTCAGATGACGCGTCGGGCTTCCGGCGGCGAAGGGACCCGAACACCAGCCCAAATCCTGCGAAGAGCAGGGCCAATGCCAGGGCCAGCAGCCCGGCCGAATCAAGTCCCGTGAACGGAAGCACCACGATCGGGAGGATCTCGTCGATTGAGGTGACTTCGTCGTCCCTGTTGTTGCCAGGGTTCTGATCAGGGGTTGACGACCTGACCTCGACAACATTGACCGGGTCGAGCTCGGTCACCTGGCCCAGCGGCTCGGTTTCGGCCACCACAGCGATCGTGACCACGTCGCCTACCTGCATGGTTCCCAGCTCGCAAGTGATCACTCCGGCAGCATGTTGGCAACTGCCCACGCTGGAGGAAGCCGAGACGTAGGACAAGCTGGGCGGCAGCGTGTCCACGGCCACGGCGTCAGAGGCCACGCCCGGGCCGTGGTTCGTCACCGTTATCTCGTACTCGATCAGTGCCGTCGGATTCTCATTGCTCAGAACCACCGGGTCGACCAAGTCGATCTTGGTCACCTCGAGATCGGCCGGAGCTGCTTCATTGGTGAACGTGCAGGTGACATGGTCTCCGAAACCCAGGGCTATCACTGCCGCCCGCGAAGAGCTACCCGCTCCGGTTGGATCGATGTTCAGGGCGCCGATCTCAGCCGATCCCTCCGGCACGCAAGCGAGCCCGATGATCCATTCCAGATTGGCCAGCTGTTCCTCGACCGTGTACGAGCCGGGGACTAGACGATCCCAGGTGAAAGAGTCGCCATTGCCCAGCTGGACCGTCTCGTCCAGCCCGTCGCCGTTCATCGAGATGCCGAAGAGCTTGGCGGTGGCGATGTCTGTGATCTTGACCACCGTGATCGAGCCCAGTTCACCGTTGGTGAATATGCAGGACACGTGATCGCCCCAGTCCAGGGTGAGCGCGGCGCCGTTGGCCAGGTTGCCATGCTCGGTGTCGCAATCGATGGTCTCCAGCGACCAGTCGACCGGCGTGTCTTCGGTCAGTTGATACTCACCCGGCACCAGGCCGTCCCAGGTGTAGCTGCCGCCGTTGCCGGCGATCTCCTGAGTGTCGCCAGGATTCAGTGTGAAGCTGAACAGATCGCTCGATGAGGGATCGGTGAGCTTCACCACTGTCACCGTGGGCGACTCGGCGTTGGTGATGGTGCAGGTGACATGTTGGCCCAGTTTGAGGACCACCGGATTGCTCACCGGCCCCTCGGCATCCTCACAGACCAAGCTGATCTGCACGAAGCCGTCGACCTTGGTCTCGGTAACCGTGTAGCTCTGGTTGGCAGGGACGTTCTGCGTCTGGCCGGAGAGAACCGCGATCGGGAACTCTCCCTCGGGGATCAGCATGAGACCGAAGTCATCAGGACTGGCTGCCTGAGCCGGAAGCACGACCTTGACCACTGTGATGCTCGCCGGAGCATCATCGTTGGTGATCGAACAGGTCGCCACCTCCCCAACAGCGAGGTCGAGGGTCGCCCCGGTCAGATCGCCGCCTTCACAGACCCAGTCGGAGGCCACGTACCCGGCGGGGCCGCCGCTCTCAGTGAGGTCATAAGAGCCGGCGGTGACAGCAGCCGAAGTGATCGAAGCATCACCCTCGACACCGGAAATGTCATCCGGACCGTTGGCATGAAGCGTCCAGTCGGTGTCCACAGCCGTCCCACCATCATCGTTCACCACGGTCTTCAACAGGGTCAG
>JBFHXF010000098.1:0-7498 GCA_041599115.1 Acidimicrobiia bacterium | reverse complement strand
TGTGATGATGGTTCTTCACGAATTTGAAATGGGACACCAAAGCTGCGAAGTTATTCCAACCGGGAAACGACTCAGCATAGATCATCAGGCCATTCAGCTTGCCGTGCTCTTCGATGTAATGGTCCACTTCTCGGGCTACCACGTCGAAATCCATGGACTCGAGTGGGCCCTCGGGTGTAACGATGAGAATCCCCTCGTCACGCAGTAGTTCGTGATGAATCATTGTCTTGCCTCCAGCCCGTGGCACTCTAACGTTCGAGCCCCCTTTTTCCTTCTTACAGTCCGAACCAGCCTTTAAATAGTCTGGTGAGTTCAGCCACCTCTGACCCGCCTAATCTCTTGGTGTATGGCGCGACGCGAAAAGAGATGGTCTCTCCATCGCCCCATGGCCACCAGGCACCATACACAAAAACATCCTGGTTCGGATCTGAGATAAAAAGCATCTGTCCTGACCTGAGACCACCGAGATGATTGGCAATTAACTGCACGATATCTGGTGCTTTATTAATGGTTGAGCTGTCCCAAGCAATGCTGAGATATCGCTCCAAGATCGCCCGCACTCTGTCTTTATTCTCTATAAAGAACTCAGCCAGGGCAGTGTCAAACCGGCTGTCCCACGTCCATGATAAAACTCCCTGGAATGCGATGAAAAATTCCCTGCAAACGTTCTCGAGCGCTGGTTTATTTAGATCGTGCATAACAGGCTCCTACGCCTGGCTATGCTACCAAGATATATCGACGAAGTTCCAACTCCTCGGCAAGCAGATCTGGTAATTTCGTCAAGCCGGTCCGGATGTGATCTGTGGCAAAGTGGGCCTCTAACGCGGCATCATCTTGCCACTCTTCCACAAACGTGAACTCCCGCGCATTTTCTTTGTTGTGGAGCAGTTGATACGTGATACAGCCCGGCTCCTTACGGGTCGGAGCAATCAACCCCATTAGCACCGAGCGGAGTGCGTCTTCCTTTCCCGACCGTGCCACGAGTCTGGCAATCACCCTCAATGTCCCCTGCGACATTGCACGCCTCCTTTGTCCTTCGATTAGCCTAGGTAGTCTGCGCAGCTTAGCTACGATGATGAGACAGACAGCCGTAATACATTAAAGGACGGTGACATGCTGCAGTCTAACGGAACAACGTTGGCGTGGCAACCCGCGAGGTATCTTCCCGTGCTTAAAGGACTTTGGCCCCTGTAACGGTTCCAACGGATAATCGGCTTCGGGGGTGGTTTGCTTGACAGTTTTCGGGCGAGCCCGTAGAATCGCTGCGCATGGTGGGGGAAATGTCAACACACCCGGTAGCTGTCGTCACAGGAAGCACGCGAGGTATTGGTCGGAGTATCGCCCTGCGTCTGGCCCGGGACGGCTACACGATCGTCGTAAACTACCGCAACGCCGAGGACGCTGCGGCCTCGGCTCTTGAGGAAATCCGGTCCATTGCCCCCGCCTCCATCGCCGTCCAGGCCGACGTCTCGACACCGGAAGGGGCAAACACGATCATTGGCACGGCGATGGAGACCTTCGGGAGTCTTGATGTGCTGGTAAACAACGTTGGGCCGTTTTTGGTCAAGCCCCTCGTAGACACGAAGGACCATGAATGGCGTGAGATGCTGGACGGCAACCTCGGCAGTGCCTTTTACTGCATCCGGACTGCGCTGCCTCAGATGCGGGCCCGACGTCGGGGCAACATCATCAACGTGGGGGCTCTCAATACCGATGCCTTACAGGTCGGCGTGTTTGAGGCACCCGCGTATTACGCGGCGAAGGCCGGTCTCATGATGCTTACCCGCGGGCTGGCCCACTCCGAGGCCCCCTTCAACATCCGCGTCAATGCCGTCAATCCCGGCTTTATCGAAACGGAGGAGTACGCCAAATACACCGAGGCCGATAAGGCGCGTTGGGTCGAGATGATCCCCATGCGGACCTTCGGTCGGCCCGAGGACGTGGCCGGGGCGGTCAGCTTCCTGGTCTCTGACAACGCCCGATATATCACGGGGGCGGTCCTTCATGTCCACGGAGGCCTGTTCGCCTGAGTCGAGAGTCGAGTGTCGTGAAGGTCCTCTTCGTGACAGGAAAGCTCGCAGACCGCGCCCTCCGGGAAACCCTGGAGGCAATGCACCCCGACTTCGAGTACGACGTCGCCACACTTCGCATCAGCGTCGCGGCCCTCATCAACACCCCGCTCATTCTGCGTTCCCTCAAGCCTGACCGGTGTGATCTCATCATGATACCCGGGCTGTGCCCGGCCGAGCCCGATGTCCTGACGGAAGCTCTGGGCATCCGTGTCGAGAAGGGTCCCCGGGATCTGCGCGACATCCCCTATCACTTCGGCGTCGAGCGCAAGCGTGAGGGGTATGGCCAGTACACCATTCAGATCCTCGCCGAAATCAATGACGCCCCCCTCCTTTCCTATGATGAGATCCTGCGCAAGGCCAAGTATTACCAGACGTGTGGTGCGGACATCATCGACATCGGATGTACACCTGGCCGAACCGCCGACAACGTCGGGGAGATCATATCGCAGCTCAAAACGGAGGGGTTCACCGTCAGCGTGGATACCTTTAACGAAAAAGAGATCCGCCAGGCCGACAAGGCGGGTGTCGACTATCTGCTCAGCCTGAACGGACAGAATATCCACCTCGGGCCCGAGCTGAACTGCATCCCGGTCGTCATCCCGGATTTCGGCGCCGGGCTCGAGTCGCTGGAACAGAACATTGCAACTTTAGAACGCATGGGGGTAACCCGCTACCTGGTGGACCCGATCCTCGACCCGATCAACTTCGGCTTCACTCGCTTTCTCCATCGCCTCTATGAAACCCGCGAGCGGTACCCGAATGCGGAAATGATGATCGGGGTCGGCAACCTGACCGAGCTGATCGATGCCGACAGCACCGGGATTAATGCGCTCATGGTCGGCGTGATGAGCGAGCTGGACATCCGCTACGTCTTAACAACCGAGGTCGCCCACTGGGCACGCGGCTCGGTCCGAGAACTGGACCGGGCGAGGCGATTGATGCACTATGCCCGGACACATGGAGTTCTCCCAAAGGACATCGACGACAGTCTGCTGACTATTAAGGATCGCAAGGTCGACCGGCCAACCGAAGACGAGGTCCGCAATTTACAACGCCGCATCACCGATCCCAACTTCCGAATCATGACCGACGGCAAGCACATCTATTGCTTCAACCGGGATCGATTTATCAAAGACACGGACATCCAGCGCATCTTTCAACAGATTCTCGATGACCTGGGCCCGAACCCTGTTTCCCACGCCTTCTATCTTGGGCGCGAGCTGGCTAAGGCTGACATCGCCCTCCGGCTTGGCAAGAAGTACATTCAAGAGGAAAACCTGGACTGGGGGTACCTCGACCATGGGCTCCCTGGGGATTGATTATGGGACCGCCTCGTGGAAATTGGCCCTCATCGAGGGTCCCCGGGTCCTTTCCCTGAAGCGGTTCCAGGACTGGACCCAGCTTGAACCCGTCCTCGAAGAGGTAGTGAAAGAGCATCCCGGTCTCCCGATGGTCCTGCCATCAGGTTTCGGGATCCCCGTCAAGCGCATTCAAGAGGTGGATGAGCAGGACCTGTTCGAGATGACGTTACGGCGAGGTGACCCCAGGGAAAAGGGGCTGGGACAGTTCCTCCAGCAGTTACGGGTGAGCGACTTCAACGCCTACTGCATCCCGTCGGTGAAGCTGCTTCCCTCCGTCCCGACCCATCGCAAGGTAAACCGAATCGACATGGGCACGTCTGACAAGCTCTGTGCCGTGGCGTACCTGCTGCATCGGCACATTGCGCTTGGCGAATCGCTCGAGTCCCAAAAGTTCCTGAGCCTGGAAGTTGGGGAGGCCTTCAAGGCCTTAATCGTCGTCCAAGGCGGCCGCCTCGTGGACGGTCTCGGGGGCACGGCGGGACATATGGGGCCGAGAGCCCGCGGGGCGATTGATGGAGAGCTGGCGTGTCTGACCACGTTCAGCAAAGCCCAGGTATACAGTGGTGGGGGACTGGACAATGAGACGCGTTTCGGGACACACGGTCACGACGCCTTTTGGGAAGGGCTCGAGAAAGAGATCGTGCTGTTTCTCAATTATTACGGCCTCGCGCGCATTCTCGTGACGGGCCGCAGGAAAGCAGCGGTGATTCAGCGACTCGGGAACCGGTATCCGATGGAGCGTCCCTTGGAGGAGGAGGAGGGATTCGAGGCGGCACTCGGGGCGGCCATTCTGGCCGACGGCATCGCTGGGGGTCCGCTTCGCGGACTCGTGGAGCATCTTGGTCTGTGGGATGTCCGAGAGCGGGTGCTTGACTGGGTCGAGGTATGAGCTAGACCGTTCGGAGGACGCATGCCCTTTATCGTCGAGAGCATCGTGATCACGCAGGACGAAAATGGCACACCGAACTTCGCCCCCATGGGTGTGACCTTCGAGGGAAACTCGATCTTCCTTCGACCGTACAACGAGACCGCCACGTACGTAAACCTGGTGGAGACCGGACAGGCGGTCATCAATTTGACCGACAATGTGCAGTTATTCGCCGAGGGAGCAGTCGGGCAACCCCAGTTTCCTGCATTTCCTGCCGAACGCGTGAAGGGCCTCATCCTCCAAGATGCGTGTACCTACTATGAGTGCACCGTTCGCGACCTTCATGAGGAGGGGGAACGCGCCCGGTTTGCGTGCACCGTGGTCAAACACGGGGTCTTGCGCGAGTTCGTGGGATTCAACCGCGCGAAAAACGCAGTGATCGAAGCCGCCATCCTGGCCACGCGCGTCCGATTCTTGGGCCAGCAGCACGTCCTGAACGAATTCACACGCCTAAGGGAAATCGTGAACAAGACTGGCGGGGAACAGGAGCACCGCGCCTTTCAATACCTGTTCGAGAACGTCAGCGTATCCCATGAGTAGCGTGACCGTCACCGCTCCCGCCCGACTTCACCTGGGATTCATCGACCCCGAGGGCTTGTTCGGCCGACGCTTCGGGAGCCTCGGCGTCGCGATCAATGAGCCTCGGTTTACTCTCGAGGCCCGGACTGCTCCGAGAGTTCACGTCGAAGGCGATCCCCACGGCAGGGTCGAGCCACTGCTCCGGGACCTCTTGCGACACTTCAGTCTCGATCAGGGTGTCTCGATCCGATGCCGCGAGACCGTCCCTGCGCACGTCGGGCTCGGCTCGGGGACACAACTCAGTCTGGCCGTCGCCTCCGCCGTCGTCCGGCTATTCAACCTGGACGTCACGGTCACGGAGCTGGCCCGAATTACTGGACGGGGACGGCGCTCGGGGATTGGCGTAAGTGTCTTTGCCCAGGGGGGCTTTGTCCTCGACAGCGGCCGAGGACAGTCGGGCTCCATCCCGACGGTCCTCTTCCGCCACCCTTTCCCAGAGGAGTGGCGATTTGTCGTCGTGATTCCGAAGGTGTCGGAGACCTTCCACGGCAACCGCGAGGAAGAGGCATTCGACCGGCTTACGGCACCGCCGCAGGCAGAGGTGGGCGAGGTGTGCCGCTTGGTGCTCATGCAACTCCTCCCCTCGCTGATCGAAAAGGATGTGGAACTGTTCGGGCAAGCCCTGACCACGATTCAGAAAACCGTAGGGGGGTGGTTCGCCCCGATCCAGGGCGGAACCTACGCCGCTGAATTTTCCGGGGAGATCCTCGAGCTGCTGACGACCGAAGGCGCGGCCGGAGTGGGCCAGAGCTCGTGGGGGCCAACGCTCTATGGCCTCGTCGGTGGGCCGGACGGGGCGAGACACCTGAAGGAGCAGCTTCGGCGGAAACTCGAGGGCCGAGTGAAGGCCATGATCTTTACGACAGGGGCGAACAATCAGGGCGCAACCGTTACGTGCGATGAGGCATGAGAAAATGAGGGATGCCGTCTTGCAGGAGCAAGACAAAGAGACTTGCCGCTATCACATCAGCAGTCGTCCCGGGATTTAGCCGATTCCCTTTCCGACGCAGCTGTCGATCAAATCCCACCAAGCGTTGCCTCCCAATTGCTGTTCTGACTCCGCCGACCTTGAGAACCTGGGCAGCCTCGCGCGAGACCGCTATGGCCTGTCGCACTCCCGCCTTTCTTGCAATCAGGCTGTCGGGGACCACAGCGAGAATCGTGAGGTAGGTCTGGACGATGGCAGCCCGCAGATCCGACATCGCGGCGCGGTGCCCCTTGAGGCTCGGCACGCCGATGCCAAAGGTCACGCTGAACCCAGCAGCGTATTCCCGGGCAACCGTGTCCCGGTCAGCCGCAGCCTGCATCACGCTGAGGAGGCTCGCATCAACCCGCGATCGTCGCACATCCCAGCGAGGTACCCGGCCGAGCCCGCCGGGTTTGACCAGCCGGATTGCCGTGTAGACATGACGAGCATCGTCTACCGTGAGCCGTTGCAGGACCCGCCGGACCCGGCTCCGGAGGTTGCCCTTCCCTGGTGTCACTGCCGCTTTGGCCAGCGGCGCCAGCAGCAGGACCGTACCAAGGTTGGTATTTACGCGTACCCAGCGCCGTGTATCTCGTATGGCACGCAGCACCGTCATCCCAACGCCCTGCCGGTGGACTTGACCCATGGCATCCCCGATGGCGAGGGCACTGACCAGGAAATCTTCGTACCGGGTGTCTCTAAAATCTGCGTGAGGATGGACGTTCCCTGGCTTCATGGTACTCACTTCGAGGAGGCAGGCAAGCTGAGCGGCGTCGGCAACGTCGCGTGGGAGGTGCATTGCAGCGCGACCTCACCGGTGAAGGGAGGCAACGAGGTGAGCGGCAATCACGTCCGCGATGTCCGTCGACGTGATCTTCTGAATGCCGGACCAACCGGGGATGCTGTTCACTTCGATGACGACATAGCGTCCGTCGGGGGTCTGGAGCAGATCGACGCCCGCGTAGTCGGCCCGGAAGATTGCGGTGGCACGGAGGCAGAGATCCTGCGCCTCGGCGTCGAGGTGGTGTGGCTCGGCGCGCGCACCCCGGGCGACATTGTGACGCCACCCGGCGGAGCGACGCGCCATGGCCGCTATCACCTGGCCGCCAACCACGAATGCTCGGATGTCGTGATCGCCGTGTGGCACGAACTCTTGGAGATAGTAGACATACCGACCCATCTCTAAGGCCCGAAACGTCCGGTAGGCCATCTCCCAATCACTCACCCGGACCATGCCTCGTCCTCCAGAGCCGAAGAGCGGCTTCACGATGACGTCGCCGAATTTCTCGAAGGCGGCCATCGCCTCGTCGAAGCGCTCCGTCACGACGGTGCGCGGCGTCGGAATGCCGTGCAACTCGAGGAGGTTCGAAGTGTATAGCTTGTCCACCGTTCTCTCGATCGTCGTCGGCGAGTTCATCACCTTGACCCCCCGCGCCTCGAGACAGTGCAGCGCATCCATCCGAAAGACGATCTGCTCGAGAGATCCATCCGGGATGATGCGGATCAGCAGCCCGTCGTACATCTCCAGTGTCCGCCCTTCCACGACAAAGGCGCGGCCGGTGCCGATGCCCGCATTGATCGCGGTGATTGG
>JBFHXF010000097.1:0-7584 GCA_041599115.1 Acidimicrobiia bacterium | reverse complement strand
TGGTGATAGTGCTGGTGAACGCCATCAACCTCTTCGACGGGATAGATGCCCTGGCCGGTTCGGTGTCTGCGCTGGCCGCTTTCGGGTTGGCGTCGTTTGCCTTCAATCAAGGCATCGGCAAGGCCTGGATGTTCGCTCTTCTAGCCGCTGCCCTGGTCGGCTTTCTCTTCTGGAACCTCCCTCGAGCTCGCCTGTTCTTGGGAGACCACGGGGCCGATGTGGTGGGGGTAGTCCTTGCCTGGGCGGTGTTGAGGGCCAGTTTCGACTGGACCGGTCGAGCAGTGGCCGTCGGCCTCATAGGACTGCCCTTGCTCGACCTGGGGATCACCGTGGTCAGACGGCTTGTCGTGGGAGTGAAGCTGTTCACCGGAGATCGGGATCACACCTACGACCGGTTGGTCAAGAGGGGTTGGTCGGTATCCCGAGTGGTCTCCACGGCGGCGTTGGCTCAGCTGGCGTGGGTCGCGGCCCTCATCCAGGTTTCCAATCGGTTCGGCGATCTCCCGGCGGCTGTCACCGGGCTGGCGCTCGGGGTGATAGCCCTGGTTGTGCTCGGAGTCTGGCTTCCTCGGCGCGAGCGGGCGGTTCCGGGACGGCAGTGATGTCTTCGGTAGGCGCCCCGGTCTCCTTCCAGCCCAGGATCACCAGAAAGGCAATGAAGAAAGCCAGGACCTGACCGCGCTGGCGGGCGATGATGCCCAGGTTGCGCACCACACTGAAGGCAATCGCGAATCCAACGGTGTAGATCGTTGCGAAAACCAGGTAGGCGTTCTCCCTCCAGGACCCGAGATTTCGCAGTATCACCGGCAACTTCACCAGGGTCAGGACGAGAAGAAGGGTGGTCTCGAGGGCGGCAAACAGATGCTGGATCTCTCTCGCCTCGAAGATGAACGGTCGGAACAAGACCAGGGCCAGAGCCCCGGGGATGTCTTCAGGGCCACTGACGGGGTCGCCGGCGGCG
The DNA here is from genome assembly GCA_041599115.1 of Acidimicrobiia bacterium. GTDB lineage: Bacteria > Actinomycetota > Acidimicrobiia > Spongiisociales > ZC4RG35 > JACZUI01. The sequence continues at coordinate 6,623 of JBFHXF010000097.1, read as the reverse complement.
ATCGTGCCGGATTCGGACGTCCTGCGCACCACGTCCGCGGTGAATCCATCCACTTCGGTGGTCGCGGACAGGTCCACACCGAGTACGCCGGGGAAGAACGAAATAACAAAAAGACCGGCAGCAATGGCCGCGCCGAGAACCAGCAGTCTGCGACCACGCGTTCCCGGCTTTGCATCCGATCGCTGTCTGGCGATGAGCGCCGTTCCCACCAGCGCGGCCAGTACCAGGGCGGCGATGTGAACTCTGATCAGCCCCAGTCCGGCCAGGGACACCGACAGCCCTATCAGCCAGCGGATCTCGTAGCTCTCCAGGGCCCGTGAGACGAAGTATGCGCAGGCCCCGAGCGTCAGCACCACCAGAGCATCCTTGCCCACGCTGGAAGGCCAGAACATGTAGGTAGGGAGAAACAGTATGAAGAAGGCGTATGGCTTCAGATGATGCGGTTCCGCCCATCTGCGGAAGGCGAGGTAGAAGAAAACCTGCCCGAGATAGGCGAGAAACCCGAAGATGAGGAAGCCACCGAGAAGGTCGGGGTTGAATATCGCGAATAGCGCCCCGGATACCCACTCGACTATCTGGGTCCCAAACGCGCCGTTGCCGGAGAGGGCGGGGATCCCACCTCTGTGCCACGCCTGAGCCATCTCGGTGCCGGCCCGGTAATAACGGAACGAGTCACCCCCGGCGTAGAAGACCGTCACCATGTAATGCCTGGCGAATGTCCCGACGATCTTCGCCAGATACCCGGCCACCACCCATCTGACGATCCAGCTGCTGTCGACGCTCGACCTCATCGACCAGCCGCCATAGGTGATGAGGAGGAGCCCGATGGCTGCCGCAGCCCAAATGGCGCCCCCGGCGACTCCGAACGCCATCACCGCGCCGAACATGCCGGCGAGCACGAGGGCAGTGACCCAGGAAACCACTTCACTTCTCACAGCAGCTCCATATCACTGGTGGCGAAGTCCCATGAGCCTAGGTCGAAGACGTTGATGTCGAGGTCTGCGAGGGGGAGGGCCACCAGACGCAGCGCCTTCAGGCCGGGAACGGGGAGAAGACCCGCCCGGATGCAACTCCTCCGCTCGGGAGTCCGCCGGGCGAACCAGCCGGCGACATAGCGGGTGCGGTTACCCCGTCTGGCGCGAACCAGGGAGGCCGGGGACGATCCACCCAAGAAGTCGGCGATGACGGTTTCCGATCGCTGCCGGCGAACCGCGCTTCGCACGACGGCACCGCCTCCCTGACCATCGGCAACCCAGCCATATCGCGCATAGGGGTGTCCACCGAATCTCCATTGTTGGTATGGCACTGTGCGCCGGGTGCGTAATCCGAGAGGCTCCCGGGAAGGCCCGTCAACAGTGCGAAATTCGATGGCAGAAGGTATTGCGCTCTCCAGCGACAGTGCCGCGTGGGACGGCTCTAATGCCCTGCCAAACAGTGGTCGGACCAGCCCCCCTATCCAGCCGACCTCCCGCCAGCCCATGCTGAAGTACCCGGGGGCCGATTGAGGGTTGGGGGTGTTGAAGACGAGGTCGATGCGGCTGTCATTCGCCACTTCCAGTGCAGCCATAGTCAGCTCTCGAAAGACCCCCTGCCTTGCGAATCGGGGATCCGTGGCCGTGTCAACGGGGCGGAGGCATCGCACCACATTCCCCGCTGGGGTAAACAGGTCCCAACGCATCATCGCCCGAACTCCCGCCATGCTTCCGCCGATCTCGGCGACCAGCACGACCGACTTGCCGAAAGGGTTGAGGTCATGTTTCCAAGCGAAGAGATCGGGTGTTCGCCTGAGCAACTGCGTTTCTCCCAGCGCCGCCTTGAGGACGGCCAGGATCTGCGGCAGATCATCGGGACGCGCTTCGCGAATGTGGATCTGATCAGCCATCGAGAACCTGGCGGTAAAGGGTCTCGTACCTGGCAACCATCTGCTCTATTCCGTGTCTTTCGCGGACCAATGCACTGCCGGCTTCTCCCCAGTCCTGGTTGCCGGAAAGAGCCTCGAGCAATGCTCGGGCCAGGGCTTTGGGATCACCCGGCGGAACCAAGCGGCCCGTTAGACCGTCGATCACAACCGAGGAAACCCCACCAACGTCGGTTGCGACGACTTTTCGAGCATGACTCATTGCCTCGAGGATGGTCACTGGGAGGCCTTCTGCGTCAGAAGGGTTGACAACCACGTCGGCGCTCGCGATATACGACCTGGCGTCTCCTTTCCGTCCCAGGAAGCGAATCCACTGGGATGCGCCGGCCTCCTCGGCCTCAAGGCGTACTCGGATGAGGTCTCCGTCGTACTTCTCGCCACCTATGGATATGACATGCACCGAGGGACGAAGTGGGCCAAGGATGGCCGTGGCGGCAATCAGATTCGAGTGTCCTTTATGAGGGCGAATATTGCCAACGTGGACTACCAGCTCGTCGTCCGTGTCCAATCCGAGCTCTGAACGCACCTCGTGGCGGGGGCGGATCCCGGGCTCGAACGTGATCCCGTTGGGGATGATTACGGCCTTGCGGCCCGGATAGCGACGGATGCTCCGAGCCACCTCACCTGACACGGCGGTGACTGCGGCATTACGACCGTATGTCATGCGATTGATGGCCCGCGTGGCCCACCGATACGAATCGACCATGTTGTGTTCCGTATAGACAACCGGCGGTCCGATGAATCGGGCAAGGATCCCTGAATACGGGAGATGGGCATGAATGAGCCGGGGTTTCCAGTCGGCCACCAAGCTCCTCAATCTGATGGTTGACGTCACCGGTCCACCCCTGGCGCCCCCGACACATGAGACGTCGATACCTTGACTCTCCAGATCCGGAACCAGCTGATCCTTCCACGGAACGATGTAGGCCACCCGATAGGTGTAGGCGCTCCGGTCCCAAAACGTGGCCGACTCAGCTATCAATCGTTCTGCTCCCCCGATCCCCAAACCCTTTATGAGGACAAGTATGCGATCCGAAGAGTTACCCGGCGTCGATGGCATCGTCCATCAACTCGGTCAGGCCCTGGGCGAAGCGGGTTTCGGCCTTCCACCCGAGTTCCCTGGCGGCGAGATCCGACGACACCTCGGCCGGGGCCACCTCGCCGGGCCGGGGATCGGAGAAGATCAGCTGGGTCGGATAGCGTTCGACGACGAGTTCAGCCAGCGTCCTGATGGAAATCATGTCGGGTGCCACGACGTTGATGGCTATCCCACTGACGTCGCTCCTGGCCGCCAGCTCGAAGGCAGCGGCCAGATCTGACGCGTGAGTGAACTGGCGCCCCTGAAGGCCGTCGCCTTGGATGCTGATGGGCTCTCCCCTTCGGGCGCGATCTATGAAGATCCGGAAGACGGAATTCCGCCGGAGACCCGAACCGTACGCCGTCCCGAGTCGGAGAGCCACTGCCGAAAGGCCGTTCAGCCGTGCGGCGCTGAGCGCTAGAGACTCACCGGCGAGCTTGGTGATGCTGTAGGGATGATCGGGCATGGTCGGGTGCGCTTCGTCCATCGGTTGGTACACGGGGTCTCCGTAGACCTCCCAGGTCGAGGCATAGATGACGCGAACCCCGTTGTTCAGAGCGCTGTCGATGACCCTGGCGGTGCCGACAACGTTGACCGATGCTGCCAGGGAGGGGTCGGTGCCGGCGAGATAGACATCTCCAATGGCCCCAATGTGAATGAGTGCTGCGGCCCCGTCCAGCGCCGGGTCGATGACTCCTACCTGGGTGAAATCGGCGATGAATGGCTCGATGCCCGGCTCATCCCAGGCCTCGAGATCCACCCCAATGACGGACCATCCGGAGTCACGAAACCTCCGCGCCACATGCCGCCCGAGAAAGCCGGCGGCTCCGGTTACAACAACTTTCATGATCTCCGTCCCAGATTTGCCCTGCGGCAACGATTCTGCCGCGTTTCCTTGTCTGGGGGATAATCTGGCACTTTCACCCTTAGCGTTCAAGTTCCACTTTCAGTGGCTCGTCCGTCCTGATAGGGTTCGCGGTCGCAGGACTTGAGTATCCAGGTTTTTCGGGGGCCGCGGGAGGCATCGTTGCAGGGTCAAACTAAAGGCGATCGTTGGAAAGAACGGAAACACGCCATTGCGGTGGCCGCTTCGCGCGTCCGGGCTGATTTTGCTTTTGCGGTGGTCGACGTGTTTGTGGTGGTTGGCTCGTATACCGTGGCTCTGGGTGTCCGCTCACTCGATCCACTAGTCACCGATTTGCGGCCGTTCTGGTCAGATCTGTTCATTGCAATGCCGGTCATCGTCTTGTTGCACGTCGCGGCCAATGTGATTGCAGGGACGTACGGGCATGTATGGGAGCACGCCAGTGTCAGCGAGGCGGCCCGGATCGCGGTCGCAAACGTCGTGGCCGGCTCCGTGATCCTGGCATTGGCCTTGTGGGCCCGGGTTTCGATTGGGGTGCTAGTGCCATATCTCGTCGTTGTTGTGGGTGCGTCCTTCTCGCTGTTCGGAATGGGTCTGGTCCGGTTTAGGTCGAGGTTGTTTTCCTTCCGCAAGCATCCCGGAGCATCGCGGGTAGTGATTCTCGGCGACGGCCGGGAGGCGGCCCTTTTTGCCCGTCGGTCGTTCTTTGTCGAGGGTGGCGGCGATGTGATTGGTTTCATTTCTGACCACGAAGACCAGGGAGCGACAGTGCGACGTCTCGCGGGTCTTCCTGTCTTGGGAGGCCGTGACCAAATCGCACGGATCGTCGAGGAGTACGCAGTGGACGAGATCGTTGTCATCGGCAACGATCCCGCTCGATCCAGGGCGGTCGTCGACAGCTGTCTCTCCGTGAACGTTCGACTTCGTATAGCCCCTTTGGCTGCTGAGGTTCTTCTCGATTCGCATGCGCCGCTCGATGTGCGCGACATACGTGTGGAAGATCTCCTTGCGCGATCCGAGGTCGAAACCGACCTTTCGCCGGTCGCCAAGCTCATCGAAGGACGGCGGGTTTTGATCACCGGAGCCGGTGGCTCGATCGGATCTGAGGCAGTCAGCCAGGTATTCAAGTTCGATCCTGCTGACGTGATCGTCCTCGATCGGGACGAGACCCTTCTCCATGATGCGAGTTTGCGCTGGAGCGGGACCCCAACTGTCGTGCTCGGTGACATCCGGGAAGCCGCTGCCCTCCTGCGCACGTTTGGCCGTTACAGGCCCGAAGTGGTCATCCACGCGGCGGCACTGAAGCACGTTCCAGTCCTCGAGAACCATCCGGCCGAAGCTGTGCTAACGAACGTCGTTGGAACGAGAAACGTCATTGAAGCCGGTTCCCGTAATGGCATGGAGCACTTCGTCCTGATCTCGACCGACAAAGCCGTTGACCCGGCGAGCATCATGGGAGCAACCAAGCGAGTTGCCGAGATGCTGGTTGAGAGTGGTGCACAGCGTCGGGACGGTTGTATCTACACGGCGGTGCGCTTCGGGAATGTTCTGGGAAGCCGGGGGAGCGTGATTCCCACCTTCATCAAGCAGATCCAGGCTGGAGGCCCGTTGACGGTCACTCATTCCGAGATGATGAGGTACTTCATGACCGTCGACGAGGCCGTCCAACTCGTCTTGCAGGCCGCAGCGCTGGCCGATGGTTCCGAGATCTTCCTGCTGGACATGGGTGAGCCGGTGAGGATCGAAGCGATGGGCCGCCGGCTCATCCGTCTTGCCGGCCTGACTCCAGACCATGACATTGAGATCCACTACACCGGGGTTCGACCCGGGGAGAAGTTGCTCGAGGTCCTGGCGGACGGCCCGGTGAAAGAAACGGGCAATCCCAAGATCTCAGAAGTGCGCCATGCCCATACGCCGTTAGGCTCATCTCTGATACGGGCCATTGGGGAGCTCGAGGATGCGGCCATTGCAGGGGATGGGCAGAGAGTCGTGACACAACTGAAACGACTTTCGGAGGGCCATCTTGAAAGCGCCGAGTCAGTAGAGGAGCAAATGACTCTGTCGTGGAGCTGAACCGACTAATTCGGATCCTGCGCGATCGATGGGTCCTCGTCGTGATCGTCGGGCTGACTGGCTTCCTCGCAGCCCTCGTGTTCGCCTGGCAGGCCAACCGCCTGGTCGAGCCCACTTTTGAGGCAACGGCCACATTGAAGTTCGAGCCCGATGAGGGCCAGACAATCGCCGATCTGACCGACGACATACAGAGCGCGGCCGAGATAGCCAGCTTCGCCACGGCGGAGCTCCGTAGCCAGGACGACTCGCTGCAGATCATCTCCGATCCGGGTGTCGGCCGGATCCTGTTCGTCGCGGCCGCTCCGACTCAGATCGAGGCCGGCGCCAAGGCCCAGGCGTTGATCCAGGCCTACTTCAATGTCGATCCGACGATAGGCGGCGACGTCGACAGCCTTCTCTCTCAACTGGAGGACGACGCCAACAGCCTTCAAGCCCAAATCGATGATCTGCAGCCCCATCTGACGTCCGCAGAGCAGGCCCTGGTTTCACAGCATGATCTGCTGGACAGGCAGATCGCCGCTGTGAACAGCGAAATCATCGCAGTCGCGATCGCCGACGCCACGGCGACTCCTGTCGAGCAACAGGACAACGCAGCCCGGACATCCTTCCTCAAGGATCGCCTGTCGCAACTGCAGCAGGAGAAGGCTGCGCTGCCGCCCCCGCCGTCGACCGAACTGACCATCGGTGAG
>JBFHXF010000096.1:0-7746 GCA_041599115.1 Acidimicrobiia bacterium | reverse complement strand
CGAGTTGCTCGGCTGACCTCAGCTCCTCGGGCTGATGCCTTCCGGCTAGGCACGATCGGAGCACGGACCCTTATCTTCGGCTTATGTCTTCAGTCGTACATTCGACTCTTGTTCAGGTCTTGGCTACGGCACAAGCGACATCGTTTCCCCTATGAGATTGATGGTGACAGAAGTGAGCGGTTCATCGGCGTTCGAGGCTCGGGCTCCTCACGCGATTTCTCAGCGAAAGAGACGCCGACATCCGGCTGCACGTTCCCGGGCAGTGGCCGCTGGGGGGAGCTTCATGCTGACGACGGGATTGGTCGCAGGCATGGCGATCGCCGGACCCCCGCCGAGCCCGACCGAGGGAGCGGCTTCGTCTGTGCCGTCCCAGACCTCTCAACAGACCGCCGAACAACCGGTCTATTTGAGGCTTCCCGACGGTCGAATCGTCGCTTTCTACCCATCCGCCGGCTCGGGACAGGTGTTCGCGGCTTCACCGAGTTCCGACCAATTCGCGCCGGTCTTCCCGACCACGCGCACCCATGCAAGTCGCTGAGTTCCGAACCCGAGCCATGGCCTCGGAGGTCCATGTCCTGGTGGTGGGGGCTTCAGATGGGTTCGAAGAGATGACGGTGAAGAGCCTCGACCGATACGAGTCGCTATGGAGCCGCTATCTCCCCGACTCCGACGTGAGCCGGATGAATAGAGCCGGTGGCAGGGGTGTGACGGTCGCTCCGGAGACGATCACACTGATCCGGGCGTCGAAACACGCCTACAGGGCATCCGGCGGTCGATTCGATCCAACAGTTCTTGGAACGCTGGTCGCCGCTGGGGACATCAATGCTCGGCCGGGAAGCCGAGGGACCATCACCAGGGCTGAGGGCCTCCTGTCGTCGCCACCCGACGGTGGCTGCGATCGAATCGAAGTGCTCGATGACGAGTCGACGGTCTTGATGCCCACCGGCGTGGGATTCGACCCCGGGGGAATCGGCAAAGGGCTCGCTGCAGACCTTGTGGTCCTCGAACTCCTCGATAGCGGCGCCTCCGGCGCCATGGTCAACATCGGTGGTGACATGCGCGCCGAGGGCACACCACCTTCCGGATCACGCTGGGCTGTAGCTGTCGAGGATCCATTCAATCCTGAGGCCGTGGTAGCAACTCTCCGGTTCGACAACGGCGCCGTAGCCACCTCGAGCACGTCAGGCCGCCGATTGCCGTCCGGTGACGGGCATCTGATCGATCCGGGCACACGGCGCCCGCTGATCGATCCCGATGTTTCCTGCACAGTGGTCGCCGGTGCCGCCTGGCTGGCCGAGGCGTTCGCCAAGGCCGCACTGGTGGCTGGAGGGGACATGGGTCTGAAGCTCGTGGACGATGCACGTATGGCGGCGCTGATGGTGTCTGCCGATGGTCTTCGTATCAGCGATCGTTTGAGCATCTTTCTTTGAGCGTGCACGCCTGGTGGTACGTGGCACGAGCTTCGGGCATGGTGGCGTGGTTGCTGCTCACTTTGTCGGTCACATGGGGAATCTGGCTTTCGACCCGTCAGGCAGGCTCGGCACCTCGTCCGAACTGGATTCTCGATCTCCACCGGTGGTTGGGCGGGTTGGCTGTCACCTTCACCGTCATGCACCTGGCGGGGATACTCCTGGACGGGTTCGTCGACTTCAGATTGGTCGACGTTTTCATTCCCTTCGCGGCCAATTGGCATCCTCTTGCCGTTGCCTGGGGAATTGTTGCCTTCTATGGCCTGATCTCGGTTGAGATCTCCTCACTTCTGATGAAACGACTCGATCGCCGCGCATGGCATCGAATTCATCTGATCAGCTATGGACTGTTCTGGGTGGCGTCTCTTCACGGGCTCGTCGCGGGAACGGACACCGGGTCGAGGTTTTTCGCCGTGGTCGCAGTCCTGGGGATGACAACGGTGTTCATTGGGACGATGCGGCGGACTCGTCAGGTTTCGAGGGAGTCTGGACGCCGGGCTCCGGGGCGATTCCGCTGGGAGTAGGTCGAGGGGTCGAAGGCGGTACGGTCGATCTGGCGTCGAGCGCCCCGGTGGATACAATCACCACCAGATCGGGACGTGGCGCAGCTTGGTAGCGCGCAGCGTTCGGGACGCTGAGGTCGTGGGTTCGAATCCCGCCGTCCCGACTAGAGAACACCAGGTCAGGGCCGCCCGCAAGAGCGGCCCGTGGTGCTCGGATGCGTTGTATCAAACGCCGATGGCTTGCCGGCTGGAACTCCAGCCCTTCCTGTCTCCCATCAGGCCAGGGGGAACCCTGCCGTGGATTTCCACTATGGAGATAGTGTCAATTACCGTTTGAGATCGTCAGGTTTCACCCATCGCGAAAGAGTCGAGAATGGACATACTCGCTGTGTCCCGTCTAACCACTTCGTTGTCCAGCCTCCTCCGGTGGGTTCATGTCTTGGCCGCCGGCGCCTGGCTGGGTGAAGTGGTGGTGGTGGTGTTCGTCCTCGCTCCGATCCTCCACCGCGTTGGTCCAGACCGACGCGGATGGTTCTTGGAGACGGTGTTTCCCCGCATCTTCAGACTGGCATCGATTCTCTCCGTGACGGTTCTCCTCGCCGGGGCCGGCCTCTACCTCGCGATGAGCAATTGGCAACTCAATCTGCATCGATTGGTTTCGGGCCGCTGGGGCCTGGCGATTCTCATTGGCGGAAGTCTCGGTGTTGGCTTGACCCTGTTTCATTTCTTCGCTGAGAGTCGTTTGGAAGGGGTCGCCAGGGCCGCTGAGGAGGAGACTGTCGATCAGCCGGCGCTGGTCAGGCGGCTGACAGTTATCCCTCGCTTTGGGTTGGCGATTCTCATCCTGATCTTCGGCGCCATGGTGTTCGCGGCACGCGGTTTCTGAGTCGCTGTCATGTTTCGCTCCGCCTGAACGGATGTGTCCCCTAGGGGCCTGAGGAAACCGTCATCCGCGTCTCTGGCGCAGCGATTCCCATGGAACCTTTGCTACTTGACGTAGATGGTTTCGTCGCGCTCGATGACTTTGCCTCTCCGGAGTGGAATCACCAGGGTGAAGGTTCGCAGCGCCAACCCCAGTCCCGGAATCTTGGCGAAGATACCTCGTGGGCCACGAACCATGCGACCAGTGTGGACATCGTATTTGGACCCATGCCACGGGCAGACCAGACACCCTTCGCGGTCGATGCTGCCCCCGGCAAGATCGGCCAGCAGGTGTCGACAGCGTCGGGTGACGGCGAACAGATCACCGCCTGCATTCCCTACTGCATATGGGCCTGCACCCTTCACGATCCCCGGGGTGAGCTCAGCCGCAGGGCACACTTCGAATTCGCCGGTCATGGCGAGGCTGGTTCGCGCGCTTCCTTGCGGCGGGGGTTTGCCCGTTTTCGCACGGAACGGTCCGTGCTCGTCGTGACTCGTGGTTCCTTTTCGAACGAATCCATCCAACCGGCCATCACCGCCCGGAGATCCTGAGCAGTGAAGGGCTTGAGTAGATGCGCATCCGCCCCGGCACGTCCTGCGAGGAACACGTCGGCCGAACGATCGAGCAGAAGCACGGTCTTGGGTCGGTGTTCGGGCTCGATCTCGCCACGGACCGCACGAATGACTGCCATCCCACCCATCGACTTGACTTGCATGTCGGCGATCAGCACGTCGGGTCCGATCTCGCGCACCCGGCGAACCACGTTGTCGGGATCATCGAGATCATGAATCAGCCAACCATCGAGGGAAAGCGCGGCGGAAACATCGTTGCGAACCCACTCGGAGTCAGTGACCAATAGGGCCTTTGGCATAGGGTCACGATAGCCGCGGTCCCCACGGTCTCGTCCGGGCGAATTGGTACACGACTGGGCTGGATAACCTGCCGGGTCGTGCGTCGCATCATTCTTGGTCTCGTTTTGCTCCTCATCCCGGCAGCCGCCTTCGCCCAGACCGACAGGCCGGGGATCGACATTATCGAGGTGAGCGGCCCGCTCGACGCCACTGTTCTCCGCTTCATGGCAGATTCGATCGCCCGGGCCGCCGATTCCGGCCAGGAGCTGGTCCTTCTCCGTATCGATTCAAAGGCAGTGCTCGATCGCGACGCGTTGGAGGAATTGATCGCAGAGGTGAAGACGCCGCCCGTTCCCGTAGCTATCTGGGTGGGACCGGCCCCAGCGAGCGCGTTCGGTGGCGTGGCCCAATTGGTTCTGGCGGCGGACCAGAGAGCCATCGCCCCCGGATCGGACATCGGGCTTGCACTCATCACAGTCGCTGGGGTCGATGGTGCGCCACCGGTGATAAATGCTGCGCTGACCAGTGGTTATGAAGGGGCAGTGGCGGCAGAAGATTCCGGCATCGAGTTGCAGCCGGCCATCCGTCAGTACATCCAGGACCTCAACGGGCGCACTTTCAACACGGCCAAAGGTCCGGTAAAGGTCGAAACAGTGGAGAGGATCAGCCGGGACGGAGAGACCGGGGTGACCAACAAGCCGGTCACGTTCATCAAGCCAGGGTTGGGCCTTCGATTCTTCAGATTGGCCGTTACACCTGAGGCCGCTTTCTTCTTTCTGGTTGTCGGCTTGACAGTCGTTTCATTCGAGTTCTTTGCCATTGGCCCTGGCGTTGCGGCGGGTGTGGCGGCGCTGTCGCTCTTGATCGGGGGCTGGGGAGTTGCCAATCTCCCGGTTCGAGGCTGGGCTCTCGGATTGATCCTCCTCGGCTGGGCCCTGCTCACCGGCTCCTATCAACGGGGGGGCGTCATCGCCTTTACCGTCCTGGGAGCCCTGATGCTGCAAATGGGCGGGACCTTTTTCGTCGAGGGTTCGGGCCTGATCGATGCGCGATGGTGGTTGGTCTTGCCTTCGGTGTTGGCGGTGCTCTTCTTCTTCCTGCTGGCGATGCCAACCGTGCAACGCGCCCGATTCTCCACTCAGGTGCTGGGACGTGAGAGTCTGGTTGGCGCCACCGGCATCGCTCTCACCGAGTTCGACCCGGATGGTCTTGTCGAGGTGAATGGCGCCCGCTGGCGGGCAACCGCTCATCGGGAGGCGGGTATCGGCATCGACACTCCGGTACTCGTTTCTGGAGTCGATGGGCTCTTCTTGGAGGTTGAGCCCGACTCCAGAGATCGCGAAAACTGAATTAGATCTGACGAGATTTTTCTTGTGCTGACCAGGGGCGATAAGTAGGTTCCTTGAGGTTGTGCTCGATAGGGAGGAGTCAAGGTTGTCCAGCATGGACGATTGGCAGCTCAACGCGCTTTGCCGTGGGAGTCACGCGTTCCTCTTCTTTCCACCTTCCTCGTTCGAACGTAAGGAAGATCGGGAGCGAAGAGAGACCAAGGCAAAGGCCATATGCGGCGTATGTCCAGTGCGTGAGCCGTGCTCCACTCACGCCATTCAGATCAGAGAGCCCTACGGGATATGGGGCGGCCTCACCGAGGTTGAGAGAAGAAGTACCGCGCTTTTCGCCTGAGTTGGCGAACACAGACGGACTCACCTGAGGTGACGAAGGTCGCCTCTCCGCCTCGTTATGCCCTCGCTGTCCGCCCACTCCAAGAACGGCACCGAATACTTGCGAGAGAGTCCGGAGGCATCCCGGAATTCGGCAACGGTGAAGCCGTCCTTCATCCCGAGAATGATCGCTCGAATCTCCTTCGCTTGTCCCGGGAGGAGCACCATGCCGCTCGATATCCTGACGAGTTGTTCTTCTCGAACGAGGAGATGGATCAGCTCTGAGTCGAGTCCCAAATCGGCTGCAGGCGGCACGTCAAGGCCGCGCTCGAGGATTCGTCTTGCCTCTGCCCACGCCTCTTCCTGGGCCAGGCTCAATCCAGGGGTGTGATCCGTTACCCGGACATCCGGTCCCACCCGTTCGAGCACCTCTGAGGAATCGACCATGTCGACGACGAGGTCGAGGGAGTAGCCAAGCATCGTTGCGAGGGTTGCCGCCGGGAGGCCCGACCTGAGCGGATGCGTCTCATGATCAGCCCGAACCATGCCTTCAGCTCTGTTCAGGATTTCGTGCAGGCTCGGAAGGGCTACGGCCGTCGCTCCCGCGGCAAAAGCACCTTCGGGCCTGCCTCCACCTGAATGTGCCGCAAGTGTGTCGATTGTTTCGCTGCCCCGGAGGTGGAGAAGAGCGGTTGCGATCGCATCCGGGTCGGCTCCTGGATCGATCGAACCGCTTTGCCGAATGGCCGAGGAAGATGGCCCGGGAGCCGGGTCGAGTACCCGGCCGCCGGCGACCACCAACTTTCGTCCGGTGTCACGGAGAATGAAACGGTCGCCGGTCTTGATAGGCAGCGAGACGGACAGCTTGAAGAGGGCGATCTCGTTCTCGATTCGACTGATCATGACACGATGAGCTCCGCTTCCGATGTGCAGCTGGTAATCGCCCCGGGCTTTCAGCTCCTGCACATATCGCGCGGGGCGGACGCGGGCGGTGAAACGCGAGCTGGTCAGCCACTGACCCGGCAATCCCAGCATGGCTCCTCTGGGTGTCTGGGATCTGTCTACGCCACTCAGATTGACGGCAACGCGACGGGCCGGAAACACCTGATTGGCCTCCTTTTCATGGCTCTGCAGGCCACGGACTCGGGCCGATGATCCTTCCGGGAAGATCGTTACGGTGTCGCCCTGGGTGATCGAGCCGTCCAGGAGCGTTCCGGTGACCACCGTTCCCGCCCCTTCTATCGAAAAGGAACGATCCACCCACAGACGAGGTCTTCTGCCATCTTCGGGATCGGGAGGGATTGCTTCGACAAGCCTCCTCCGAAGATCATCGAGACCGACACCCGTCACCGCCGAAACCGGGACGATAGGGACCCTTTCCAGGGAGGTACCCGCGAGTCGATCTTCGATCTCCAGGGCGGCGAGGTCGATCGTGTCGCGGTCGACGGCGTCTGTCTTTGTCAGGGCGATGACGCCCCGGCCAATGTCAAGCAGGTCGAGCACCGCAAGATGCTCTTCGGACTGAGGCATCCAGCCCTCGTCGGCCGCCACCACGAAGAGGACGGCATCGATGGCCTCGATACCGGCAAGCATGTTCTTCAAATAGCGTTCATGACCCGGCACATCGACGAAGGAAATGTCGCGTCCGTCGATTGATGTCCAGGCAAACCCGATGTCGATCGTCAGACCCCTTCGCTTCTCTTCGGCCCAACGATCCGGGTCTCGGCCGGTCAGGGCTTCGATCAGGGTCGACTTGCCGTGATCGACGTGTCCGGCAGTTCCGACTACAGGCACCGTTTCACCATCTCGGCGACGACGGCGTCATCTGCCTCTTCGACAGCCCGGAGGTCGATGATCAGGTCGCCTTCTTGGCGCCGGGTGGCGACAGGGGATTCTCCCATGAGCAGGGGGCCGTAGATCTCCCCTGCCCCGGCCAGGGCGAGGTATGAGCTTGGAATCCCGGTTCCGGGAACACTTCCGGCCCCGATCAGCGATGCACCGAGGCGTAGGTCTCCACCTGTTACAGCCCTGATGGCCTCGAGACGGGGTCGTAGCGACGCTTCGCTGACATGAGCCAGACGCCAGAACGGGATGTCGTCGACTGTTCCGTTTGCGTATGCCTCGAGTGTGGCCGCGAGAGCCGCTCCGGTGGGACCATCGATTCGCAAGGCGCGGGCTAGGGGATGGTGCTGTAGCAGAGCGATCGCTTCGGAAGAGCCCACGACGATGCCGGCCTGGGGCCCTCCGAGCAGCTTGTCTCCACTGAAGGTGACCAGGTCGGACCCCATTTCGAGTGATTGCCTCACCCCCGGCTCAGATCGAAGCCAAGCACGGTCGGAT
>JBFHXF010000095.1:0-7787 GCA_041599115.1 Acidimicrobiia bacterium | reverse complement strand
GACGGCGGCTGCCGACGGGCGGGTCGGCGGGTTGTTGTGGCTGGAGGCGCCGTCGGTTAGACGGCGGCTGCCGACGGGCGGGTCGGCGGGTTGTTGTGACAGGTCAGACGTTGCTGCGGCCGACGACAAACCCGAGGACGCCTCCTCCGACGGCCGCCCATACGATTGAGAAATCATCCCCGACTGCGTAGATGGACGACCATCCCGCCAGCCGGAAGACCGTTGCCAGCGCGATTCCTCCGATCACGCCCATCAGGAATGCGCCGACGAGGCTTTCGGCTCCGGCAGCGAATCCGGCCATCAAACCGGTGAACGCGCCTACACCGCCGACTATTGCGAGAGCTTGCCAGATTGAGGCGTCGAGGAACATATGGCAGAGCCTAGGCGGTCAACACCTTGCCGTCGATGAGTTGCAAGGCCTTAGGCGGAGATGACCTTTTCCTCGATCACGTTGGTGATGGGGAACTGAACCGACCTGCCAGCCACGCTGAAGGGTTCGGTCAGCATGACGACGATCGTCGTCGGCCCCCGGCTCACCACGTGACCGGTAAAGGTGTGGAACCCGTCTTGGTCCTCTGTGATGAATGTAACGACCATATCTATAACTCCGACTCTCCTTATCGGCACTTGGTTGCAGAATCCGTAGGACGGAGTTCCATACTTGCCTCGAGAAGTCCCGATTCCTGGTTTATTCGCGTGTTACGCCAAACCAACTAATTTTACGACGGTGCGCTTGCTAGTTGTGGAAGACGAGCCTGACCTTGCCAATGCCCTGGCCCGGGGGCTACGCCGCGACGGCCACGCGGTCGACATCGCCCTCACCCACGCCGATGCCGACTTTCGACTTCGCACCGCGGAGTACGACCTTTTGTGTCTCGACTGGAATCTGCCGGATGGCTCGGGTCTCGAATTGTGCCGCGATCTGATCAGCGGTGACCTGCCGACATTCACCAGCCAGCGTCCCCGCGTTCTCATGCTCACCGCTCGAGACGATGTATTCGACAGGGTCGAAGGGCTGGACTCGGGAGCCGACGACTACCTGGTCAAGCCATTCGCCTTCGCCGAGCTGTCGGCCCGGGTTCGAGCTCTTCTGAGGCGTGAAGATGAGCTCAGCCCCATCCTCCATGTGGGAGAGCTCGTCCTCGATCCGGCCAGGTTCGAGGCCACCCGTGGTGCCACATCGATAGATCTCACCGCCAAGGAGTTCTCCTTGCTTCACTACTTCATGGCCCACGCCGGACAGGTTCTCAGCCAGGAGCATCTGCTCGAGCACGTTTGGGACGAGATGGCCGACCCTCTCACCAACGTGGTGAGAGTTACCGTTTCCAATCTTCGAAAGAAACTCGGTGAGCCGCCGTTGATCTCGACAGTGCCCGGTCGGGGCTACCGGCTGGACGACTGAATGCCCTCCTTCTTCAGATCAATTCGCTTCCGACTGTCGGTTCAGTATTCGGCTGTCGTGTTCGGACTCGGTGGAGGTCTTCTCGGCATCGTCTTTCTGGCGATCCGGAAGATGCTCAGAGAGCAGACCATGACCGGGTACGTCATAACCGGCCAACCTGTTTATGTCGACGGCGTTCTGGTGGGCCAGGTTCCCACTCTGCAGGAGCACGAGCTGCGGACGCTCGAGTCGATGTTCAACGAGCACGTTCTCAACGAACTGGCCCGGTTCACCGCCCTCTCCATCGCCGCCCTCTTCCTACTCAGCCTCATCGTCGGCTGGGTGATGTCGGGTCGGTTCCTGAAACCCATCGAGGAGATTTCCGATGTGGCGAGCGACATTCAGGCTTCCGACCTGAGTCGGCGAATCAACCTCGAGGGCCCCGACGACGAGCTCACCCGGCTGGCCGCAACCTTCGACCGCATGCTGGAGCGACTCGATAGGGCATTCACCTCCCAGCGACGATTCCTGGCCGACACCAGCCACGACTTGAGGACCCCGCTCACTGTGATCAGGTCGAACGTCGACGTGGTGGCGGCGGACGACGGGGCAACCGTCGGAGACTGGAAGGAAGTAGGGGGGATAGTCAGTCGCAACGTGGAGAAGATGTCAGAAATGATCGCGGAGCTGCTGGCCGCGGCTCGTCTGCAGACCGGAAAAGCACAAGCGGTGACGTTCGATCTGAGTTCGATCACAGATGCCAAACCGGCCGAGTACGCCAGGCTCGCCGAAGTCTCGGGCGTGAAGATCGAGTCGCACAGCTCTCCGGTGGTGGTCCAGGGGGTTGAAGTCGCCCTCGATCGAGCCCTTTCCAATCTGCTCGATAACGCTCTCGATGTCTCCGCGGCCGGCCAGACCGTCACTGTCGGATGCGGGCAACTTGAGGGCTGGGCATGGATGGCCGTGGCAGACGACGGTCCCGGTCTTCCCGACGAGCCCGAGGGTGGCAGGAAAGGGCTGGGTCTGTCGATTGTCGAACAGATCGCCGAGGCGCATGGTGGCTCATTGGCGGCGCTACGAGGAGAAGCCGGGCGCGGTACGACGATGGTCGTATGGTTGCCCATGGATGGATCCGCCGGAGATCCTCCCTTACTGCCTCCATTTACGTCCACTTGAAATGCGCTGCATAGCGTTGGATCTGAAATGAGTTCACAATGATCGATCTTGAGCCCCCACGGGAATCCGTGCCGCCGGAAGACAAGAAGAGGAGCATCTGGCCGACAATCCTGATGTCGATGATCTTCGTTGCGATGGTCGGCGGCGTCGCATATTTGTTCAACAAGACACTGGCCTCTTCAGGCGACGCCACCGGACCGCAGGCATCCACGCCGGCCATCACCCAGACCAATGCTCCACCAAAAGGGGGCGACTCTGTTGAGCCCATCGCTGATGCCGCGGAGGTCATTCTTCCCTCGGTCGTCCAGATCCAGACCGATACCGGGGTCGGTTCCGGTGTGATCTATGACGCGGGGGGGCTGATCCTCACCGCCGCCCATGTCGTCGACGGGAGCAACACTGTCACGGTCAGGTTCGCAGACGGTGAAGAGCTGAAAGGCACCGTGGTCGGAGCGGCGGCGGATGCCGATGTGGCCGTGATCAAGGTGGATCGAACCGGACTTCCAGCGGCCACCCTTGCCCTCGGTGAGCTGCCCCGGGTGGGTCAAATGGCTATCGCAGTCGGGAGCCCTTGGGGGCTCCAATCCACAGTAACGGCGGGCATCATATCGGCTGTCAACCAACCGCTCGGCTGCAACGTCGGCGGGTCGTGCCGGGCCATGCTCCAGACCGATGCCGCCATCAACCCTGGCAACTCCGGAGGTGCTCTTGTCGATCGGTTTGGACGGGTGCTCGGAATCAATGTCTCGATATTCACCCTTTCCGGCGCCAACGACGGAGTCGGCTTCGCGGTGCCGATTGACATCGCCAACGACATCGCCACCCGCCTGGTGACGGGGCAAAGTCTTGCGACGGCCTATATGGGTGTCAGCGGCTCCGATGTTGACTCCGGCCGCGCCGGCGCCCTCATCAATGAGGTGGTCCCCGGAACCGGGGCCGCCGACGCCGGGATACAGGTCGGTGACCTGGTCGTGTCAATTGGCGGGGTCAGGGTTCAGGGCATCGCAGACCTTGCCTCGCAAGTGCGTAGCCACAATCCAGGCTCGACGGTCGAAGTGGTTGTGGTTCGCAACGGCCAGGAGATGACCCTCAGGGTTTTGCTGGGTGAACTCCCGGCAAACTGAGGTCTGGGTAACCGGCTAAGCTGGCCCGGCCTGCCCTCCCCGGCAGGTGTCTTGGAGGCCAGCGAAGCCGGTTGGAACCCGGCGCTGTCCCGCAACTGTGATACCCCCGCCGGCGGCGGAGGACGAGCCAGGTCGCCTGACTCCAGGACTGTGACGTAAGTCTCGGATGAAGACGGAAACCTGGGCTCAGGGAAGCCATCGACCTCTTCATCCTCCAACCGGAGGATGTTTCTCTATGAGAAGGATTGCGCTGGCCGCGGCGCTGCTCCTGGCAGCGGCCGCCTGCGGTCAAAACCAGGTCCCGGTCACCGGGAGCACTGCAGTCGGCCCGACCTCAGCACCGGATCTGGCCTTTCCGGTGACGGTTACCGATTCGACGGGCGCGGTGACCATCGCGACGATGCCGGCGTCGATAATCTCTCTGTCCACCACTGCCACCGAGATGTTGTTCGCCGTTGGCGCCGGAAACCAGGTGATCGCAGTCGACGAATACTCGACCTACCCCGACGAGGCGCCCCGTACCAGTCTTTCGGGTTTCACCCCCAACATCGAAGCGATCCTTGGCTATGACCCGGATCTCGTCATCATCTCCTTCGATCCCGGCGAATTGCGAGCCAGCCTCGAGGCGGCCGGAGTGCCCAGCCTCATCCTGACGACCGCCAACAGTCTCGATGACACTTATGAACAAATCAGGACCATCGGGATCGTCACCGGTCATGCAGCGGAGGCGGATTCAACTATCGCTCGCATGGTCGAGGACATCGGCGAGGTCATCAACGGCACGGTATTGCCAGCTGGTGTCACTTTCTACCATGAGGTCGACTCCACTTTGTACTCGGCTTCTTCGACCAGCTATCTAGGCCAGGTCTATGCGCTGCTGGGCCTGGAGAACATTGCGGACGGCGTGGAGGACCCGGGTGGGTTTGGGTTCCCGCAACTCTCCTCCGAGTACATCGTCAACCGAGATCCGGACATCATCTTTCTCGGTGATGTCGACTTCGGGGTCACACCCGAGAGTCTCGTCGACCGCCCGGGGTGGAGCGGCATGAAGGCGGTACGTGAAGGAGCCATCGTGGGGCTCGACTCCTATCTCGCCTCGAACTGGGGCCCACGCGTCGTCGAGTTCCTCCGGGTCGTGGCCGAGGCGGCCGCTCTCCACGCCCCGGCGGCATGAGAGCCGTGGGTGCGGCTCCGCTGGCCCCGGCCGGGGTTGGTGTGCGGAGATGGGTTGTCGCCATCGGGCTTCTCACCCTCGTCGGAATCGGTGGCCTTCTCATCGGCGCGGCCGGTATGCCCGCCAGGGGGGTTATCGGTGCACTTTTCGACCGTCTCCCATTGATCGAAATCCATCATGGGCTCAGCGAAACCCAGCTGCGGATTCTCTTCGACATCAGGTTCCCCCGTCTCGTCATGGGGGCGATGGTGGGTGCCGTCCTCGCCGTGGCCGGCGCCGGCTACCAGGGTGTCTTTCGCAATCCGCTGGCGGATCCTTATCTGCTGGGAGTGGCGGCCGGTGCCGGTCTTGGTGCGACCGCCGTCATCGCCGCGGGTTGGGGGTCGGTCTTCATCGCACCGCTCGCTTTTGCCGGCGGGCTGGCGGCGGTCGGTGCCACCTATGCCCTGAGCCGGACGGCAGGTGGGCGGACCACGACTTCGCTGATCCTCGCCGGAGTGGCGGTGGCGGCATTCGGCACCGCGATTCAGACTTTCTTGCTGCAACGAAACTACGAGACGCTGCGAGAGGTCTACGGCTGGATCCTGGGCCGCCTGGTCACCGTGGGCTGGGGGGAAGTGGGCACGTTGTTCCCCTACGCCCTCGCGGCCGGGACAGTCCTGGTTGTCCTGCGACGTTTCCTCGACGTCCTGTCCCTCGGTGACGAGGAATCGGCTGCTCTCGGGGTGAATGTCCCCAGAATCCGGAGGGTGGTGATCGTGGCTGCGACCCTGGCCACCGCCGCCGCAGTGTCCGTCAGCGGTCTGATCGGCTTCGTGGGGATAATCGTTCCCCACACAGTTCGCCTGCTGACCGGGTGGAGCTATCGAGTCATCGTCCCGTTGTCCCTGGTCTACGGGGCTGTCTTCCTGATGATCGCCGATCTCGGGGCCCGCACCATCGTCGCACCCGCCGAGTTGCCGATTGGGGTCGTGACGGCCTTTCTCGGGGCGCCGTTCTTCCTGCTGGTGCTCAGGACGATGAGGGGTAGCTCGTGATCTCCTGGTCCGAGATCGACGTTTCCTTCAGTGGCCGGACCGTGCTCGACGCGGTCACTCTGAGCGTCTCCGATGGAGAATGGCTGGCCCTGATCGGCCCGAACGGCTCCGGCAAGTCCACTCTTCTCAAGACGGCCGTGCGGCTGGTTCCCTTCGGGGGCCGGGTCGAGATCGGCGGGAGGCCGGGGCGGGCCGGCCTGGATATTGCCTGGATGCCACAGAGGCCGCATCTCCCCGACGAGATGAGCGTGGCCAACTATGTGCTCCTCGGCCGGACCCCGCATCTCGGTTATCTCGGGTCCGAGTCGGCCCGCGACCTCAGCTCCGCCAAGTTGGCCATGGGCCGGGTGGGACTGGAGATGCTGGCAGATCGCGGGCTCTCGACCCTCTCGGGGGGGGAGGCGCAACGTGCCGTGCTCGCAAGAGCGCTTGCCCAGGAGGCTCCAGTGCTCCTTCTCGATGAGCCCACCTCCAGCCTGGACATCGCACACGGCCTGGAAGTCCTCGAGATAATCGATGCCCTGCGGAAATCGGACGGTTTGACGGTAGTGACGGCCATCCACGACTTGACTCTGGCCGGGCAGTTCGCCGACCGGTTGGCTCTTCTCGATGGCGGTCGGATAACTGCCGACGGCTCGCCGTCGGAAGTCCTGACCGAGCAGCGGTTGACGTCGAGTTACGGAAAGGGCATTCGCGTTATCGACAGCGGCGATGGGCCTACTGTTGTCCCTGCCAGAAAAAGCCATGTCTGACCAACACCAACCACCATCAGAGCCACCGGCCACGGCCGGCGTGCGAGAGTCCTCGCTGGTGCTGGTTCACACCGGTGACGGCAAGGGAAAGTCGACCTCGGCCTTCGGCACAGCGATGCGGGCTGTTGCCAGAGGGTGGAACGTGGCAGTGATCCAGTTCTTGAAGTCCGGCGACTGGAAAGTGGGTGAGGAGAAGGTTGGGCGCGATCTCGGGATCGACTGGTGGACCATCGGCGATGGATTCACCTGGGACTCCAAGAACCTGGAGGAGTCCGAGGCTATCTCGAGAGAGGCCTGGCGCACGGCGCGTGAGAAGATCGAATCCGGCGCGTATCAACTGGTGGTCCTCGATGAGATCACCTATCCGATCAACTGGGGGTGGATTCCGCTCGACGAGGTGATCGGGGCCCTGCGGGATCGGCCCGACACCGTCAATCTGATACTGACCGGGCGCGATGCCCCGCAACAATTGATCGACTTGGCAGACACCGTCACCGAGATGAGAAAGATCAAACACGCCTTCGACCGGGGGGTGATGGCCCGGCGTGGGATCGACTACTGACGGCGGACAGGATCGAGCCGCTCGGAGTGTGCGATAGACGTGATCGGCCCGGTCGGGCGTTCCCGCGCTGGATTCAATGCTCGGCGTGGGAGCCGTGGTGGGGGCTTCCACTTCAACAGCGGAATGACACTCGCGGAATGGCTGAGCAAGACCGCAGGGAACATCAAGAGGCAATCTGGTAGAAGCCTTGTGGATCATCTGACCCGGCTGAGGCACCTGTTCGATCGTGAGGTTGGCAAACCCTCCGACCTTGGCAACAGATCGGGACCGTAGGTCAGATCGGGCACAACGTGATCGGACTGAACCATGATCGGGAATCTGCTCACGTCCCTGCGAATAGAAAAAACCTGAAACGACCCTGTTGTTTTTGTCATAGGTCGAACGTATGTTCGGAGTATGGATTGGTTTGGTGCTACTGCTGATGAGGTCGACCGGGGGTTTGACCGTTTTGGGGGTTTGCAGGCTGCAGCCACTGCGGAACTGTGTTCGGTGATTCAGGCTGCCGATCTGGGTCAGTCGTGGATGGCCGACGGAGCCAGGTCTTTGACCGAATGGGTGGCGTTGCGGCTGCGGCTGAGGCT
>JBFHXF010000094.1:0-7859 GCA_041599115.1 Acidimicrobiia bacterium | reverse complement strand
GGCCTACTCGAGATGGACTAGGGACAGGTCCCCGTTCACCAAGTCTCACCACACGTCACCACGTCTCACGTCGCTCGGCCCACAGCCGCCCCACAAAGCACTCAGCACGTGCCGTTTCCCCTGGTCACAGCTGTTTGACCACATCTTTCGCAACGAGGGGGTCAGGGGTTCAAATCCCCTCAGCTCCACACGAGACCTCCCCCGAGATCCCCCGCTGGCTCGAACCAGATCGACTGGTTGGTTCCGTCTAGGACCTTCAAGCATTCGAGAACGGTCCAAGCCGACTCATTTCCGTGGCCAAGCTTCGCTGCTGCTCCTCCCGTGCCGTGGGTGTGAAGTGGAATCGATAGACCGACAAAATAACAACAGATAGCAACGGAGGTGTTCTTTCTGCGAGTAATGAAACGAGGAACGGTGCTGATCGTGGCCTTCGCCGCCGCGCTGGTGGTCACAGCATCATTGGCTACGGCTGACCGGCCGTTCGCCGAGATGGGTTGTCCCGCCGACGGGGGAGTCTCACTGGCATACGGCCTCTACAACACGGGGCCAGGCTTCGGCGAGGAGACTCCCGAGGCAGCTATTCGTGCCCTCGGAATAGAAGGCCTGGAAGGCCCTGGGCGATCCTTCGAGGTCCGGTCCGAGATGGAGCCCGGCGAGTTCGGATCCCTCATCTCACGAGCGATGATCGATGGTCGCCAAGTCGGTGCCTTCGAGATCAGCGAGACTGAAGAGGGTCGCTTCTTCGTCTCAGGTGAGTTGTATTGCTTCGACGCCGATGAGAACCCGCTGGCCGACTATCGGGGCGGACAATTCGATGTGCTCTTCTTCCCTGATCGGGTTCCACAAGAGACTGCCGTTGATGAGCCACCATCGCCCGAGCGCCTCGCGGAGGACAGTGCTCAGGGTGTCGGGAGTGGCAACTAATGCGTCGTCTTACCGCTCTCGCAGTTGTTCTGGGCGTCTTTGGGGGTATGGCGTTCCCCGCCATCGCTCACACCTGGAATGACTCTCCGCACAACTACACCGATGACAAGTTCTACATCGAGACCAATGCAGGCACAGACAGCAATGGTGCTCCTTGTAGAGACTTCCCATTCAACGACTCGAACTTCTACTACCGGGGCAAGAACGCTGCCTCTGAGATAAGCGACACCGTCTCGGGCAGTGCATTCGATTTCATCTACACATCGCCTCAGCCATGCGTCGATAACGACGCCACGGGCTACTCACACGTTCCCTATGGTCGCGTGTATATGGGCGAGCACTGGGAGTCGGCATGGAACTGGACTAGTGCCACTTCCTACAAGGCACTCGGGTACGCGTGGGCGCAGATTTGGTGGAGTCCTGGCACGAATGATCGGGCCTGGGTTGCGATCAATGATGACAACCAGATCCCCTGGTGGGAGTCGGCGTCATCGTCTGGCATAGGTTCGACCCAATTCGACGTCCAGGGTGTTATGACTCACGAGCTAACGCACGTGCTTGGTTACGGACATGCGTCGAACACTTACTGCGACTGGTTGTTCGGATCGTTCTACACGATGTGTGCCTCGGTTGCCTCTTGGGCCGGTCACACTGCTGGCCGCACTCTCGACTCACATGAAGAGAGTCACATCGGTTCCGACTACTAGACATTCAGGCTCTGACGGAGAAGGCCCCGCCGAAGTGGGGCCTTCTTTGACCTCACAGTATTCGGATAGCCGCCCCCCGGGTCTGTCAGGAGTCTAAGGGGGAGCAGACAACTGCACTTATGGCAATTGAATCTCCCGTCCTGTTAAGAAAGCAGACTGGGATTGACGATACTGTGGTTATGAGTCAGGGTCTGCGATTCACTCTTGTCGCGCTAGCCGCGGTCCTTGCCATCTTCCTTATCGGGACCTTCTTCGTCGGTCCAGGCGATGAAGCGTGCCCAGACGGCTACACCTATGATACTGAGATGGAGGGCTGCTACACCGAAGTCACCTCTGGCGGCGACCTTTAGCCAGGTGACCACAAGCGGGGCTGTCGGCATCGAACCGCCTGGTCAGAGGATTTTGGCCACAACTTCCGCAACGAGGGGGTCACGGGCCTAAAACCAGCGGAGACAGACGCTCTGCTGTGAGGCCTCCTCCTTCTGACTTCACCAACCAGCTTGCTGTACTGACAGGACTACCTGGGAGTCACCGTTGACGAGGCCGCTCAGACTGCGAGCTGGCTGATCCGGCGAATCGCGGAGCTGTCATGGTTGGCTTCGACCTCAACTGCGTCAACATGTATTGACGCAGTAGACGGCCGGCACTACCGTGGTGTAGTGGACATCGAGGCGAGCGCACGCAAGCACGGTGTCACGGACGAGGACATGGTTCATGCATTACGACATCATTGGCGAGCCTTCGAAACTGATGACCCGGCGGTGACGATGTTCATCGGGCCGTCTCGCACAGCCGAGCCGCTGGAGGTGGGTGTCGTCTCCGACGAGGATGGGACGGCGGTCATTAATGCCATGAGGGCTCGTGAGAAGTTCTTGGAAGGCTGGTGGATCAAATGAGCAAGTCGCGGGCGGCGCGGGCCAAGGCGTTGGAGGAGTGGGCTGAGCGAGTCGAATCCTCGGAGTTGAAGGAGGCTGACACCGTGGCCCTGCGGACCATCGCCGATTTGGCGGAGCGGCGTGATGAAGTCGATTCGGAGCTCACCGAGGCGGTGCGTTCCGCGCGTCAAGCTCACCGCAGTTGGTCTGAGATCGGCGCGATGCTCGGTGTCTCGAAGCAGGCAGCGCAGCGGAAGTACGGATCGAAAGTCACCGCGTAGGCAGACCGTCCACATCAAAGGCCTCTGCTGAGGCAGCGTCGGCAGGTGTCAGGACTCGATTGGGACCAGGTGACTCCAGCTGAGACAGCCCCAGCTCTCACCATGTCTCGTCACTTCTCACGTCGCTAACCCCACAGCCGCCCCACTAACTGCTGAACGCGCCTTGTTTCGCCTGGTCAGAGGGTTCTGACCGCATCTTTCGCAACGAGGGGGTCACGGGTTCAAATCCCGTCAGCTCCACTAAACGCCCTGGTCAGGGGCGATTGCTGACCGCCGGTCCACCAGCCGGATCCATGTTCCTGTCGTCTGACGCTCCACAGGCGCCCCACGAGACCCTGCCCTTGAAGCACCTCATCTTCTGAGAGGGGGTCAACGTGGATTGGCTTAATCCCTGAAGGTTGGGAATCGATACCACCCGATTGTTTACGCCAGATTCTGGGGTGTGAGATCCAGCAGTGAGAAAAGCTCTGTCGCCTCGTAGACCTTGGCCGGCCGACCTCGCCTCGCTTTGCGCAATGATCTGAATGTCAGGATTCCTCGGTCCGCCAGGTCGTCGAGTGCGGCTCGGGCGCCTCGCTCGGTGACCTCGTAGCGTTGGGCAACATCCGGTGCCGAGAGGACCGGTCTTGCCGAGAGTTCGGTTACGAGGCGCCGAGCTAGAGCGTCCTCGTGTGTCCCTACCAGCCGTTCCGCCCACTCGCCGGCGAGAGTCTCGAGGCTCGTTGCCAACGAACGCGTATACAAAACGGCCGACTGGACGACCTCGAAGAAGAAGAGAAGCCACTTGTCTACGTCACCGTCGCGGTAGGCGGTCAGGCCGTTGATGTAACCCTCACGATTCTCGACGAGAATCCGACTGATCGGTGGAGTGATCTCTGCCGCGACGCCACGATATGCCCAGGATCGATATACGAGGGCTCGTCCGATGCGACCATTGCCATCGGGATATGGATGGATTGTCTCGAATTGGGCGTGCGCTACGGCTGCTTGAGTCAACGGGGCCATATCAACGCGATTAACAAAGCTGGCAAGATCATTGAGGGCTTCCTCTACAGACTCGGGCGGTGGTGGGATGAAGTCTGCGCCGACTGGGGTATCGGTTCTGGTGCCTATCCAGTTCTGCCTGGTTCTGATGGCACCTGGCTCGAACGTAGCTGGTACTCCTTCGAAGAGCCGAGCATGCCACCGATCGAAGTCTTGGGGCGTGACTCCTGTTCCAGCATCCGCTATGACATCGCTCATCACGCGTATCGAATTGACTATCCGCCGCGCCTGCCGATCCGATACATCATCGGGGGCATACTCGGCCTCGAAAACCCGTCGAGTCGAAGCAACCTCCCCTTCTATGCGAGACGACGCAATCCCCTCGGATCGCAGAAGGATGGGCCCGAGGGGCTGAAGCGCTATCTGGCCTTTGAGTGATTGGATGTCTCGCTCAGTTGCCGCTTCGTCGACCGGACTTGCGGAAGCGATGTGTTGGTCTGATATGGAGGCGGGGATGTAGACATCGATCTCAGCCGACCGACGACCATCGGCGGATGTCCAGCGGCGCGACTCCCTGTGTCCGGCCTTCATTTGGTTCCCTTTTGTGCCTGCTTCGGAACAATATACCAATTTCATTCCGCAATAATGGATCGATACTACGAGAGGGACACTTGGTTCCGTTATACGCCCTTTGCGGAACCAAACTTCATGCCGCCCCCGGGTCTTCGAGTATCAAGAGTGACCTGTCGTCTCACGACGTCTCACGTCGCTGGCCCCACAGCCGCCCCACGAGCCAGCAAAGAGGCATCGTTTCCCCTGGTCAGAGGGCTTTGACCGCATCTTTCGCAGCGAGGGGGTCACGGGTTCAAATCCCGTCAGCTTCGCCGAACACCCTGGTCAGGGCGTTTCTGGCCACCGGCCCGGTTGCCAGATTCACGATCTAGCTAGCTGACGCTCCACGAGCGCCCCACGCATGTTGGAGATAAAAGCACCTCATTTTCGCGAGGGGACAACGAGGAATGGCTCGAATCTGAAGGGTGGGTCGAGAAGAGTGAATGCCCGCACTAGGAACATGTCATATTCCTAACTAGGTCGGCTGCGCGAGTGTGAGCGGCAGACGCGTCGTGAGACAAGCAGTCGGAACCGACACGGAGTTGTCTGGCGGGCTGGTTCCTTTGGAAGTGTCGGAGCTAGAGCGGATCCCGGTGGGAATCCATCACTTAAAAGATGGCTGGGCTTCAAGAGGACGATCGCTGCTCTCACCGAGAGTGCCCTTTTTTGGGCGTCACCTGAGCCTTGCTTCTCAGCGTTGGGGGTTCGAAAAGGTAGTAGTTCTTACCCGCCTGCGAGAACGCTTTCGAACGTCCGGCGCGACTCCTCCGATTCAAACTCCGTCTCCATCAAGGTGGAGACAATGGTTCGGCGCACAACGCGTTCGACCTGCTCGGGAGTCCGCCCATCATCGATGGGCATTCCCATAGCCAAGAGGGCTGGAAAGGTCTTGAGCGGTTGTCTGGCGACGTGGTCGAGGCGACTGCGGACTACCTCAGGACCGAACCGGATGGCTGCGTCCACCGAGGGGCGCATGATCTGAACGGTGTGGACGATGAAGGCGGCAACCGCTGCGCGTATCGCGTAGCGGTCTTCCAACTGGACCAATGACTGGGTGAAACGGGAGCACAAAAGGTCGGCTGGCTCCGGATCGATGCCGTAGAGGACGAGAGAGCGCTTGTTGGGGAAGTAACGGTAGAGCGTGCCGACACTGACATGGGCCGCGCGAGCGGCTTGTTGCATCGACAGGCCGCGCATGCCTCGTTCGGCTAACAACGGCGCCACCCGCTCGTAGATATCGAGGCGCCTTTCAACCACGTTCTCACGCGGACGTCCGGGTTTGCTGAACATACGGCGCTCTTTCCCCAATTAACCCTCCAGTGGATTGTCCCCCTTAGGTGCAATCCGTATTTTAGTGAGCGTGAGCTTCCAGGTTGCCGGTGTGATCCCGGAGTCATCGCAGCAGGTCTTGGTGCTGATCTGCAGGATCGAGAGGCACAACCTCGGTCGACGAGGTGTGGTTCCGGTGGTCACTTTCCCCTTGAACTTCAATGCAACCTGACGATTGGCTGTTGCTCATCCACATCGTGGCCGCGGGTACTTGGCTTGGTGCCGGCATGGTTCTCTTCCTGCTCGGTCGCTACGCCGGAAAGACTCGTTCCGAATCAAAGATCATCAGGATCTATGAGTGGGTAGGTCCGCGCATCGGGGGACCGATCACTGTGCTCATTCCGGTGACCGGGGTGTGGATGGTTCTACGTAATGATTCATGGGAGTTCACCGATCTTTGGGTCATCTTGGGGCTGGTGTTGTTCGTTGCGATGCTTGCCCTGGCTTTCGGGGGCCACACCCCCAACTACAAGCGGATCGGGTTGGCTGAAGAGAACGGTGACATGGCTCGGGTTGTTCGTCTGGCGAGGCGTGGATTCGCTTTGGCTGGGATCGAGGTGGCGGTGTTGCTGGTCATCTTCGGCATCATGGTTTTCAAGCCATAGCGACAGATGACATCGCTTTCCGAGATTCGTGTTGCTCGCTTGCATGCCGCAGAAGGCGCCGAACGTCTGCCCTGGTTCGACGTCCCCGACGATGTGGCGAACATCTTCGGCGGCTTCATCCTGACACCGACTCCCACCCTGGCACGCTCAACCGATTCCTGCGTCTCACTCTTTGGCCCCGCTGCAGGTCGCGACGCCGACGCAGCGGCCAGCATCATGACCACCACCCCTGGAGGTCGGCCGGAGCCCGCCGCATACTCAGGACGGCTGCGAGCCCAGATTGCGCCCAGCTGCCCGTCGCGGATACAGGATCAGGAATAGCGCGGCGAAGGGACCGTGAATGATGAGTCCGAGCCAGACCCTGCCGAACTCTTGGTACACGAAGACCCCGACGTAGATGGCCACCGAGAAGAACAACAGGGCGAAAGCAGCTGCGAATCTCACCCAGCTGATGTTCTTGATCGGATCGCGCGCCGCGAGGGCCACGAAGATGCCCGCCGGAACCAAGGCGGCACCCAAGGTCATTTTCGAACCGCGTAGGAAGTCGGTAATGACCTCGGCGCCCTGGGCTTGGGACATCTGAGTTGGAAAGATGAGATAGGAGAGTCCGAAGAAGAGTCCTCCGATTCCGTAGGCTGCCATCGAGACCTTCAGCGCTTTGTTCATGTCTTCTTTCCTCCTGCTGTGGTGGGGGCCACCCGTCCGGACTCGGTGCTGAAGAACTCCACCGCCTGCCCAGCCGTCGGGAAGGTCGTTGATGTTGCGCTCATGGCCATCTCCCCTAGTTGCTCACTTCCTCTTGTAATCGAAGCCGGACGATCCCATTGGTGCCGTCCACGGTCACCAGATCGCCGTCTTTCAGCATCGATGTGGCCCGTGCGGTAGCCACCACCGCTGGGACGCGGTACTCGCGGGCGATGATCGCCGGATGGGATAGGACCCCACCGGTGTCTGTTACCAGGGCCCCTATCATGGGGAAGACGACCGACCAGACCGGTGAGGTGATCGGGCACACGACGACGTCACCCGGCTGGATCTTATGGAACTCCCTCTCGCCCATCACGACCCTCACGGTGCCGACGTATTCGCCGCGAGAGGCCGCGATACCGGTGATGCTCGAGTCCAGGATCTCCTCTTCGCGTGTGCTTTGTTCGACGGCCATGATCATGTCGTTGTTCCACATGAGAGATTCCATGAGCGCGCGCGCTTCTGCGGGGAGGAAGTCGAAAGAGGGCGGACCGGCGGGTGGATCGCCGTAGTACGGTGGGCCGGGATTCTGCTTCGCCCAGGCCCATTCCGCCTTACGGCGGACGACCAATTGGCGACGGTCGCCGCCATCCAACAGGGCGCCCTTGGCCTCCTCGATCTCCAGATACAAGACGTCGTCTGGCGAGTCGATCACGCCTTCGTCGGCGAGCCGCCTGCCGATCTCGAGTGCCGCGTAGCGGAGGAGTGCCAGAGGCGAGCTGAAGCAGAAGAACTCGTTGTCCTCTCGAACCGGGTACGCCCTGGCCCCTCGTTCGACGACGCGATGCAACCGGG
>JBFHXF010000093.1:0-7949 GCA_041599115.1 Acidimicrobiia bacterium | reverse complement strand
GCCACCCGCTGTGCCTGGGAAGAACCCGTCAGAGGTGCCTCGATCTCGAGGAGCTGTGCCGCTCGGGCGCGAACTGCCATGGTGTTGAAAGGAGTCCCGCCGGATGCGATCTGGCCTGCAATGCGATCTATCAGACCCATGGCATCTCCCAGATCCGGTCCCAAGCCCTCACCCAGGCGGTACGACGGATGGAGCGACCCGCGAGCAGCATTCTCACCAAGCGAGGAGGTAGTGATGGAAGCACCGGCCCGGGGCCCGGAGGAGGTCGTCTCGCCCGGGTTGGCTGCCAAACCGTGGGGCCGGAATACTGGGAGGCGAGAAGACCCGGTAACAGGGGGCGAAGAGGAACTG
Organism: Acidimicrobiia bacterium; assembly: GCA_041599115.1. Taxonomy (GTDB): domain Bacteria; phylum Actinomycetota; class Acidimicrobiia; order Spongiisociales; family ZC4RG35; genus JACZUI01. The sequence goes on along the minus strand of JBFHXF010000093.1, from coordinate 7,598 downwards.
TCGGCCCCAGGTGCTGGCCCCGCCGGCATCTCACGACAACGGCAGGCCACGCTCGGGCCAATTCGGCGATCAGACCGGCGGCCAGCTCGTCGCTGGCCCCACCCCCCGAAAGCAAGGCTACCCCCAGTCTCCCCGGACTCATTTCAATGAGACCGGGACCAGATTCCGCGAAGTCGGCGAGAGTCCTGGATGTGTGAATGCCTCCTTCGAGGTCGATGAGCAGTGCCGTTCCGGCCGAGAGAGCCAGACCCAGACCGCCCAGATACGACAGCGTCGGATCCGGCGACTCGATCCCGAGGACCCCACGACCGCTCTTCCCCTCCATGAAGACAAACCTATGGATCCGAAAAGCTCGGTTCAAGACCCTCGTGATCTATCCCCGGGATGGGGTTAGCTTGAGGACCAAATGGTTGCCGCCGCCTTCTTTGATCTCGACAAGACGATCATCGCAAAGTCGTCGACTCTCGCCTTCACCAAGCCACTGTTCAGGGCGGGCTTCCTGAGTCGCACGACCTTGGCCAAGGCTGCGATCGGGCAGGCCTACTACCAGGCGTTCGGGGCCGACCACGGGCAGCTCGAACGCGTCAAGGAAGAGCTTGCCGCCCTCACCCGGGGCTGGGACAGGGAGGAAATCATCGATCTGGTCGAGAAGACCGTGAACGAAGTGGTGCCTCCACTGGCCTACGCCGAGGCCCTTGCCATCATTGACGACCACCGGCGCGCCGGACGCAAAATCGTCGTGATCTCATCGAGCCCGGAGGAGATAGTTCGGCCGCTGTGTCGCTATCTGGCGATAGACGACGTCATCGCGACCCGGGCCGAGATCGATGACCAGGGGAGATACACCGGAAAGCTCGACTTCTACGCCTACGGCCCGGCCAAAGCCGGGGCCATCCTGGCCATGGCGCAGGATGAGGCGATCGACCTCCAACACAGTTTTGCCTACTCAGATTCGGCGACGGACGTCCCGATGCTCGAAGCCGTTGGTCATGCGGTGGCCGTCAATCCCGACGACGATCTGTTGCGCATCGCCACCGATCGGGGATGGGAGATCCGGTGGTTCGAGTCGGCGGTCACCCTCAGAGACAAGGTGGGGAAGGCGGCACCCGGTCTGGCCGTCGCAGGTGGCTTGGCAGCGGCAGCAACTGCAGCCTATGTGACCCTCAAGAAGAAGCGATCGTGAGCACAGACCATGCGTAACCCGAAGCGCGCACGGCCACGATCAGTTCCCCAGCCGAGTACGTCCCCGGCGTCAGTGACGCCACGACCTCCCGGCTGAGAGCGAACCCTCTCACCGCCCAGAGTTCATCCCGGTCGATCGAATCTCCCAAGGCATCTCCCTCGACGAGCTTCACAGCGTCGGTCAGTTCATCGACGACGAGACATGCCGGTGCTGGGGTCTCGACCTCCCAACTGACCGGTTCACCATTGGCGCCGATCATCAAGTATCCGCCTGGCGGAAACGGTCGGTCGGGTCCAAGGGAGATCACGGCCACAAAGTACCCTCCCAAACGTGACCGAAAAAGTGATGATCGTCGTGGCTGGTGGTTCGAGTAGCCGATTTGGGGGAGAAAAACTTCTCGCGGAGGTGGGTGGCAAGCCGTTGATCGCACATACGGTTGCCGCGGTGACCCCATATGTCGATCGATGTGTCCTGGTGGTTCGATCCGACATGCTCCTCCAGATCCAGCATCTGGTACGCGATGTCGAAATCGTCGAAGGAGGACCGACCCGCACCGCCAGCGAGATGGCGGGTCTGGCAGCCGTTGCGGGCGACGAGGATCTCATCGGGATACACGACGGCGCCCGGCCGTTGATCTCACACGATCTCATTGACAGGCTCTACGACACTGCCATCCGGACCGGCGCCGCGGTACCGGTCCTCGAACCGGCCTTTCCTGTGGTCTCCCGCTCAGAATTGACGCCGGTTCCGTCTGCACGAATAGTGCAGACACCCCAGGTGTTCGACGGTGCCATCGTCATGAGTGCCTTCGTACGTGCAGCACAGACAGGGTTCGATGGTCACGACACGGCGGAGGTCGTCCAAACGTTCGCCGAGCAGACCATCGCTGTCGTGCAGGGGGACCCGGACAACATCAAGGTCACCTATCCGGCCGATCTGGATCGCGTCCGCCGGATTCTCGAGGGAAGATCTCGTAACGAACCAGAGTGATCTGGATACCGCCGATTGTTTCGATGCGGATCGGTTTGGCCAGTTCCCAACCACGCCTCTCGTAGAACCTCCGGGCAGCCTCGTTGCTCTGGAACACCCAAAGCACGGCCGCGATGAACCCATCGTCCGCAATGGCCTTCTCCGCGGCCTGCATGAGCGCACTGCCGTGCCCGCGACCTTGAAACCGGGGGTGAACGTAGATCGCCCGCAGCTCCGCCCATCCCTCCTCCTCCCCGGCGGAATACGAGCAATAACCCACGACCCGGCCATGATCGACTGAGGCCAGAACAGAGACCCCTGCGGAGACTTTCTCCTCCCACCGGTCATGACGCACGGCGAATCCCCCAAGGAACGGTTCGGGGAGGATCGTCCGGTAGGCGTCTCGCCAGGCGGCGACCTGAATCTCGGAGAGGGCCGGTGCGTCAGCCGGCGTCGCCGGGCGAATCAGCATCTGAGTTCTCCTCTAACCGATCTTCGCCATCCCCTCCGCCCAGCACCCACACGGCAAGGAGCGCCAGAGAGCCCGCGGTCAGGGCGAGAGCGAGCCAGCCCCAACGCTTCACCGCCGAGGACGGCCCCTCCGCGCCGGTGGTCGTGGTGGCCGCTTGAGAGGAGAACTGGGCGCCCATCGCCGAAAGGGAGACTGGTTGCGACATGGTGCTGACCTCTCCGAGGGCCTCGAAAACGACCTGGTAGTCGATCGGTCGTAGGTCAGTCACGATCCCATAGATCTTCCCGCCGCGGGGCAGCAGTGGGAGAACTAGCTCTGGCTCTCCCGGTGCGACCAGATGGGCTACCACCGATAGGGCCGTGGTTTGGACCTCGACCTCGATTCTGACATTCATCGAGATGTCCGAGATCGAGATGATCTCGGCGGACGCATCGCCGAATCCACCCCCCAAGGTCACCGAGAGGAGCAGAACCAGCCCCATCGAGATCATCCCTCGATCGTAAACCTCGACAAGCCCTAGCCGACGATCCATTGCCCCCGGGTCAGGAGAACGTCGCGCAACATCTCGAGGCGGTCGGTCACGATCCCGTCAACGCCGAGGTCGAGAAGCGTTTCCATCTCCGCCAGGTCGTTGACGGTCCACACATGGACCTGGAGACCATGGGCGTGGGCAGCGACCACCAGTCTTCGGTCTACGACCTGGAGTCCTCTTATCTGCACCGGGACCTGAAGGGCGCTCGCCGATCCCCCGGGCCTGCGTCCCACCCGCGAAGTCACCAGCCATTTTCGGATGGTTCGGGGGCCGGTGGAGGTGGGGACCCTGCCATGGGTAGCAACGGTGAATTCGCCAAGTCGCTGTTCGGAGAACGACCCAACGATCATGCGACCGGCGAGATCGTGTCGTTCCACAACCTCAGCGAGTGTGCGCGCCATTCCGCCAACCTTCAGATCGACAATGAGCCTCGTTTCAGGGAATGATGTGACCAACTCCTCGAAGGCCGGGATAGCCAGCCCGAGACCGCGGAATCCATGGCCCTCGGGCCCTCGGTGCCGGAAACCGGCGTCGAGCTTGGACAGCTCGGCAAAGGTGTAATCCGAAACGGCCCCAACGCCCTCAGTGGTCCGGTCGACTCTGTCGTCGTGTATGCACACGAGAACGCCATCGGAAGTGATATGAAGATCGGTCTCCAGGACGCGATATCCCAGACGGACCGCTCCCTCGAAGGCCTCCATCGTGTTCTCCGGCCAGAGATGGCGGCTGCCGCGATGCGCGATAGCGAAGGGTGACGGCCAATGGTCGAGTCTCACATGACAAAAATAGTGGGCCCCGGCGAAACGAGGCCCACCACAGTTTCAGAGCGAAACCTGATTACTCGGCGACGCGGTCTTTCAGGCCCTTCGCTGCCGAGAAGTGGGCATACTTCTTCGCGGCGATCCAGATCGTTGCTCCGGTGGCCGGGTTACGGCCCTGACGACCAGCCCGGCTCTTCGTGCTGAAGTTGCCGAACCCGGTGATGTTCACTTTTCGACCCGCATCGAGTTCCACGGCGATTATGCCTTCCCCCGGTTTGGTGGAAAAGATGTGGTCGATGATCTCTCCGGCTTTTGCCTTCGAGATGTCCGCCTTACCGGCGAGCTTGTCTGCCATCTCGGTTTTGTTCACGGCCCCTCCTTGTGGGTCGACGATTGGCGACGCCGCACTGCGACGATGGCTGCAACGATAGGGCAAAAAGGCCCACAGGGCTTGTCAATCCGGCTCACTCCGTCAAGTCGGGACGACAAACACATCCTCAGAAAGGAGGCGAGGGCCGCTTCGCCAGAACCATCACCGAATCATCATCCCCCGGTCGTGCTGATCGACATGTCGTCCCGTCATGATCGACTGAGCGACTTCAGGGCTTTGCCAGGTACAGCTGCAGAGTCAGCTTCCCGGCGACGCCATGTCCGAAACAAACACCGACCTCGTTGTTGAGCCACCCCAGCTCTTCATTCCCGGTTTGAAAGGTGATCAGCTCTCGTGGGTCTGCCGACTGATCCGGGTTGGCGATTGAGACTCCCGAACCGTGATAAGCAATGCTCTCACGCTTCTCCCCGATCACGGCCCGGATGTCCAGGTCCATGTTTCCGTCTGTGCGCACCGTGACATAGTCGACCCCTCGCACCGGCCTCTCTCCATCCCAATGGGGCGAAGTCGCCGACCCCTCGAAAGGAAAATCAATCCTGGTCCCGGCAGGCGCTTTTCCGATCATTCGCATGCCCAAGCCGGCCTCGATGGTGCAGAAATACTCCAATGACGGCAACTTTTACTCCTCGGTTCGCTTCGGCCCCGGACAACGCTAGCCCCTGGCGCGGGAGCGGCGTAGAAGCTCCCTGACCTCACCATCCGAAGTTTGGTCGAAGTCGTCGTACCAGTAACCCACGGCGATGAACCGTCTCGGTTGTTCAACAACGATCAGCCGGTCGACTGACTCCGACAGTGCCACGATCGTGTCTCTCGGCGCCACCGGCACACATAGCCATATCCCGAGGGGTTTCAGCTCCCGTACCACTTCGATGGCGACTCTCGCCGTGGAGCCCGTTGCCAGCCCATCGTCCACAACCAAAACGGTGCGACCCGCCAGTTCGACTGGTGGGAAGTCGGAGCGATACATCTCGGCACGGGCTTCCAACTCGAGCATCGCCTTATCGGTTGCCCGAGCCAGTTCCCCGGCGTCGACTCCGGCGCGCGCTATCACATCCGGATTGAGGACCCTGAATCCCCCTTCCGCCACCGCGCCTATTGCCAATTCGGGCTGGCCCGGCAGACCGATCTTGCGCACCAGGAGCAGGTCCAGTGGACAACCTAAAGCAGAGGCCACTTCGAAACCGACGGGAACCCCGCCCCGTGGAAGCGCTGTCACCACCGGGGAAACCGGCGACGATTCGGCGACGATCCGGCCAAGGATTCGTCCCGCCTCATGGCGGTCTGAGAACCTCATCTCACCCGTAGCGTTGCAGAAAACCGTCCAACCAGGGCATGACCTGATCGAGGTACGACTCAGCCTCGCCGAACGGGAGGGTGCGGGCCGCGTAGTTCATCAACACGATCTGACGGGCCGCGTGAAACGCGTCGAGCTGGCTGTCGTCCACGATAGGCCACGGGGCGAGCTCCTCGTAGCCACGCCGGAACGCCTTGCGAATCTCCTCGCGGCGCTCCTTGCCGCGTGAGGAGTAAAGACTCACCGATACGTCCTGAGCCCTGGTAGCGGCCATCACGTCTTCGAAATCGAAGGCGTAGAGACGGCTGCCCGCAATGTGCGCATTCCACTCATGGAGGTCCCCATGGACCACCTGTGGTTGGCTGGCCCGCCACTCGGCGGCAATCGCCCTTTCGGCTATGGCCCCGGCCCGTTCGATCTTTGATCTCCGGCCGGCGCCGAACAGGTGGTCATAGCGCGCGTCCCCGATGACGACAGGATCCAGTGAGGCGTCGTAGTAGAAGAGCTTGTCCCAACGTCTCATCCCGGCGGGCTGATCCGGTCGCCATCTCGCCCCGTGGAGGTGGAGGGCCGCACTCATCTGGCCGAGAAGCCGGTAGCCGAAAGTGCCGGTTCCCTCGGCGAGGGGCACTCCGGGAACCCAGGTAAAGACCACGCAGGACCTCTTCTGGATCTGACCGTCTTCGGCCATCTCGACAATCAGGCCGCCGTAGCCGGTCGGGATGGGTGAGACTATGTCGAGACTTGTGTCCCGGCTGATGGCGGCTAGCCAGGCGACCTCGAACTCGATGTTCTGCCGGGAGTTGGCATGCGGGCTGCCGACACGAAGGACCAATTGTCGGCCGGAGACGGTCACCACCCGGTACATCACATTCGAGTGCGTTGCCAGATGCTCGACCTTTTTGACATCGAAGGGATACCGGTGCAGGACGCGGTTCGCCAGGGGAAGGAGGCGGGTGGCCTCTGCAACGTTGCGTTGTGCGTTCATGTAGGTCCGGGGGGTCGGTGGCCAACCCCCTCAATTCCTCGATTTGTCAGCTTGACTCGACCTGGGTCGAGGGTCCGCCACGATGATGAAAACGATCCCAAAGCGCAAGCATCGAGGGTAGAACCAGAACCGACGCGATCAGAGCCAATCCGATTGCGTAGACGGTCACCTGGCCCATCTGGCGGAACGGAACCAGACTCGAGGTCATCAACACCCCGAATCCGGCCATGGTGGTGAACGCCGATCCGGCCAGCGCACCGCCGGTGTGACGGGTCGTCGACCGCATCGCGTCGTCGAGGTTGTCATACAACGCTCGATCTTCCTGGAAGCGTCGGGCAATGTGAATCGTGAATGGGACCCCGATACCGATGGCGAGGGCGGCCAGGGTGGCGGTGATAGGGCCAAAAGGAATGCCGGTTGCATACATCAGTCCATAGGTCCACAACACCACCAGGGCAACCGGTGCGATGGTGATGACGCCGAGGAACCATCTGCGATTCTCGATGGCGAAGTTGATTACCAAGACAAGTCCGGCCACGGCAACGGTGATGAAAAGAGACCTGGTCTGAGAACTGGTCAATGATCCGATCACCACGTCCCCGATGATGTTCTGCGAGGTCGCAACCGCCGATATGCCGAGGTCACTCACAGGGGTGAACGCATCCGCCAGTCCGGATCGAAGACCCGCGACGTCCTCGCCGGCCGTAGTCGTGATATTCCACAGCATTGCGTCGAGTCGGCCGTTCTCGAAATGGACCACCTGTCCCGCTTGCTCCGGGGCCGCGGCCAGGACTGCTGCATACAGTTGGGTGACGTTGGCGTCATTGGCGACCTTGAGATCGGGGCCCACCCCAGCCTTCTCAGCGGCAGCCATGACATCGGGTGGAGCGGCCTCGGGCCCGCCCTGCAGCATCTGACCGAGCAGCGACACCGGCGACAGCGCGTTTGGGACCTCGCCGCCCGGGGTGGCGATCACAGTGACATCGGCGACTCCGGTGAGCTTGCCGT
>JBFHXF010000092.1:0-8115 GCA_041599115.1 Acidimicrobiia bacterium | reverse complement strand
CCGCCCCTGCTTGATAGGATTGATGTCGACCACCGTTACCTCCCTCACGCCTATGGAGGCCAGAAAGGAGACTGCCTTGGAGCCTCCCCCCCAGATCGCCACGGGACTTCCATCCGAGACAACCTCCTGGAGTCGACGGCGCCAGGCGGTGATCTGACGGTTCGCTGATGCGGCAAAGTTGGCCACATCGCTGCCAATCGATCCGGTCGGCCCGATGTCGCCTATAGCCAGCCCTTCCGACCCGTGCATGGCCTCCGAAAGCAAATACTGGCCATCGAATCCGCTGGTGAGAACGGTGACACTGAGCCCGCTTCTGCCGATCGAGTCAAACAGAGACCTGTGCGTGAAATACGAGCAGTGCTCGTAGTAGACGTCCCAAAACGCACCCTCGGTGAGGATTCTTCGAGAGTCGGGCACTTCGACATAAAGGGTTCCCCCGGGCGTTGCCGCCAGCGACTCGGCAAGCCACCCGAAAAACTCACCCACGTTGGGAACGTGCTCCATGAGATGTCGGGCCGCCACAAGATCTCCAGTGAGGCTGGTATGGGCCGACCCATACCACTCCCGGATGAAGTTGAGTACCCCCCCGTCGACATCCTGCCGATTGGGCAGGAAGCCCGGATCCACGCCGAGGCCCGACCCGATACCTCTCTGGGCCAGGAGGGCCAGGAAGTCGCCTTTGCCGCATCCAATCTCGAGCACCGACTTGCCCGCGAGACGATGCTTTGTCACCAGGTGATCTGCCAGCGCCGCCGCGAACTCGGCGAAGCGGGGGCTGAAGGCCTGGCTCTCCTCGGTGGGCATGGAGTAGTCGATCAAGGTCGTGTCGAATCTGATGTTTTGAATGAGCTCGCATCTCTCACAGAGAGCCAGGAGCACGTCTCCAGTGGGAAACTCCTTCGCGTCGGCAGAACTCTCGAGAAGAACCGAAGTCTGAACCGGAACTCCATCGACCTCATAGAAGGGAACCAACCCGACGGCCCCACAAGAGACACATTGGCTGGTTGCGGCCTCGGCCTCCGCGTCAGGATCAATATGGAATGTGCCGTCCGGGTGATTCATCTGTATTGATCTATCCAAGCCTGTGGCGTCAACCCATCCAACCAGCACCGTGAGTAAGGTCGACTTAGGACGACCCCTATTGGACAATAGGCGCTGTGATCTTTACGCCATATCGGCTCCGTGACTACGGGCCCGAGGACTTGGACGCGGTGGTGGCGCTGGTGAACGAGCTTGCCGATTCAGAGCGAAGCATCACCGTGAGGCCCAAAGCATATTTCCAATGGCTGAGTCTCGACCGGCCCGGAGCTGAGACCGTAGGCCCGTTCGTGGTGGAGTCAGAATCCACAATCGTTGGGTTCGCGGTCTGCCTCCCCACCGGCGAGATCCTGGATTTGGCCGTTTCTCCGGATCACGACGTTGCAACCGTGACCCGCCTGCTGATCGAGGCAGTTGAACGAGGGTCCACCGATGCCGGGGCTCGAACGATGATGGTCAACACTGCCTCCGAGCGACGCGACCTGGCGGCCGTTCTGGAGACGATGGGCTACTCGTCTCGCCCGCTGTCAAACCTGTATCTCAGCATCATGGACCCGCGCGCCCTGCTCGGGGTGCTACTCGAGCATGCTCCCCGGAAGCTCCTGGGATCTTTTCGACTCTCCATAACCAGCCCATACCCCCACTTGAGTTGGAACCTAGCGATCGACGGACCCGATGTCGCCGAAGTAGACCGGAAAGCACCGATTGCTGTGTCTGTCGATGCTCAGCGATTCGCGAAGATCGTCTTCTTGGACAAATCTCCCTTCGTCTCGTTTCTCACCGGACAACTCCGCATTCGACCTCTAACGGCTGCTCCTCGAATTCTCCGGCTGCTGGACAGCATCCAACTTGACCAGGCCTTTTCCTTCTCCCGAAGCCAGGTGTTATGACGATCCGCCTCAAGCCCCTGGATGATGAACACGAACACCAGGCAAAGAACCTGGTGATCAACGCTTTCAGTGCTGGACATGACGATGGGCATTGGGAATGGAAATACAAGAGATCCCCAGATTCGGGAATCTGGACACAGAGTTTCGTGGCACTGGACGAAGACAAGGTAGTCGCCTTCGTGGGCTTCGTCGGAGGTCAGTTTCGCCTTCCCGACGGCGCGAGCGTTCCCTGCTGTTCGGTAGGCGACCTGGTGGTGACTCCGGAGTATCGAGAACGCGGCATCTCATCGCAGCTGCTCGATTACGCATTTGCATCGATCCGGGCGGGCGAATCTGCTCCCGCAGTAAAGCTGTCGTGGACAAGACCGCAGGTAGCGAGAAAGACTTCCAAGATGTCGGCCTCAATCAGGGCACGACCGGGAACGATCCGATACATAAAGGCTCTCGATTGGGATGCCCGCATGACCGAGCTTGGCGTCGACCACGTCGAGCTTGGTGACATCGATTCAGGAAAGGAGTTTTCGGTTCGCATCGAGATCCGACACGGACCCACGTTCCTCTTGACAGAGGGCAGGGACGGGATGACGTGGGCTCACGAGGGGCATTCGCCGGTCACGGTTTCGGGTGACCATGAATCAATCCGCCTATTCTTCGTCGTCCTGAGCCGACGAAGACTCATACTTCATGTGTTGGGCAGACGTCTTCGATTGAAAGGCAGTCCAAGACAAATCGTTCGCCTGATAGGCAGGCGCATCGAGATTGGGAAGGTTCTAGCCGCGATGCTCCGAATGTGAGATCACAGACCTCAACTCAACAGAGACTTACCCACATGAAAGGCCTCGGCATAACCACCGGCTGCTCCAGTTTCGACACCGCGAAGCCTCATTAGAGCCATGAATGTCTCTGCAGAAAACCAAGGCTTGGCGTGCTGGCTGAGAAAGCGCGCACGCAGATGTTCCACCTTCGCCTCGGCCTCTTCGCGAGACAGCGGGACATAGACCTGAGGGCGACCGAGGTCTCCGTCGTATTTGGGGATCTCGTAACCCAGTACCAGGTGATCTCGGTAGATCCGATCGGTGAGTCGCGCCAGGAAGGAGTGGTCTTGGTGTAGATCGTCTCGGTTCGGGGCAAGGACCACTTCAGCAGACTCGGCAGCAGCCATGGCCTTCAGGTAGTCCTTTACTCCGGCCGGATCGTCGTAGGGAAGATATCCGTCACGAAAAGAACCGACGTGGACCTGCACCCGATCACCGAGCAGACTCGTAGCGCTGCGCTCAGCCTCTAAACGACGCTCGTCGTCACTGCTCAGGATCACGAAGGTAAAGCCACAATCCGGATAACGGTCGGCAAATCTGGCGATCGTGGCAGCGGCGCCGATCTCGATATCGTCGGCATGAGCGCCGATGCATAGCACCGAGGAGGGATCCCGGCCCAGGACCAGAGGGATCAAAGTGTTCCGTTCCGGTTGAGCAGCCAGGGAACATTGCCCGATTCCCAGATGGCATCGAGGCGGTTCTTGTCTTTGAAAGTGTCCATGGGGGACCAGAATCCCTGGTACCGGTGGGCGTACAGGTCGTTCTTTCGAATCATCTCGGGCAATACCCCGGCGGCGAGGTCCTTGTGACGGCCCAGATAGTCAAAGATCGTGGGGCCAAATACGAAATAGCCGGCATTGACCCAGAGATCGGACCCTTCGATGGGTCCCATCGAGCTCGGTTGCCCGCCGTCGTCCACGGTGACAACGTGATAGGACTGGGGTGGCCTCACGGCCAGCAGCCCGCCGGCCTTGCCCGATCTCTTGAAATCATCGATGTACGAAGCAAGATCGAGGTCGGTCACGCCGTCGGCATAGTTGGCCAAGAACATCTCTTCGCCATCGAGATAGCTCTCCACCCTGGCGAGCCTCTCGCCAATCTCGGCCCGCAGTCCGGTGTCGACGAAGGTGATAGTCCACTCGTCGATATCGGTGTTCAGCATCGTCTTCTCGGTGCCGCCGCGAAGCACGAAGTCGTTGGACACCGCCTCCTCATAGTTAAGGAAGAAATCTTTGATACGGTCGGCCCCGTAGCCCAGACAGAGAATGAACTCGTTGTGCCCGTGCAATGCGTAGTACTTCATGACATGCCAGAGAATCGGCCGATAGCCAACTGGGACCATGGGCTTGGGAACTTTCTCCGCATAATCTCGGAGCCGCATCCCCTGACCGCCGCAGAACAGGACAACCTTCATTGTCGGGGGGCCTCGTAGATCTGAGCTTCGGGTATTGGCACCAAGAAACGGCCTCCCCATTCGGAGATATAGGAGATCTGTTTCATGATCTCCTCTTTGATGTTCCAGGGCAGGATGAGGATGAGATCAGGCTTGGTTTCTCGAATCCGCTCTGGACTGAAGATCGGAATGTGAGTACCCGGGGTGTAGCGCCCTTGCTTGTAGGTGTTGAGGTCGCACGCATATTCGATGAAGTCCGTTCCGATGCCGCAGTAGTTCAACAGGGTATTGCCTTTGCCCGCCGCGCCATATATGGCGATCGACTCACCTGCGGTCTTTGCCGTGATCAGAGCCGAAAGCAGCTTTCGCTTCGTCTCCTCCACCTTGTCGGAGAAACCGATGTAGGTCGCAAGATCGAATAGCCCGAATTCTCTTTCGCGCTGCACCAAGGAGTCCACCCGCTCGACGACATCTTGGGAACGGTCGTCCTGGTGCTTGACGAAGACCCGCAGTGAACCTCCATGCGTCGTCAGCTCCTCGACATCGAAAATGGCGAGGCCGTGTGCTTCCAAGACCTTCTTGGCGGTCCTGAGAGAGAAGTAGGACCAATGTTCGTGATAGATGGTGTCGAATTGGTTTTCGGCGATCAGCTTGAGGAGATGAGGGAACTCAAAGGTGGCAACGCCATCGGGCGCCAGGACTCGGCGCACTCCCTCCACGAACCCGTTGAGTTCCGGGGTGTGTGCCAGGACATTGTTGCCGACGACAAGATCGGCCCGATACCCCTCCGAGACGAGCCGATCGGCCAGTTGGTCGCCGAAGAACTCTCCCAGCGTGGGGACGCCTTTCTCTTCGGCCACCGCGGCCACGTTGCCCGCAGGTTCGACTCCAAGAACCTGGAAGCCTCGAGTCTGGAAATACTGCAGCAGATATCCGTCGTTGCTGGCGATCTCGAGGACTTTCGTCGCCGAGGCGTCTAGACCGAACCGGTCGATCATCATCTCGACATAGCGCCGGGCGTGTTCCAGCCAGGAGGTCGAATAGGAGGAGAAATAGGCGTAATCGTCAAAGATCTGCTCTGGGGTCACAAACTCGCCGATCTGGGCGAGGAAGCAGTTTCCGCATACTCGGACATGGAGCGGGTAGAACGGCTCCATCTCGTCGAGTTGGCTCTCGTCCAGGAAGGACTCGCACAGAGGATGCATGCCGAGGTCGACCATGGTTGTCTCCAAGTCAGATCCACAGAACCGGCACGATCCAGCTACCGCCATCTCAAATCCTCCGACAGCTCACCCAGCTCGACACGTCTTCGGATCTCGCTCAATCGTGTGTAACGGGCGAAATCGGCCTCTCCCAGTCCGGCCTGCTCGAAAGCTGTCACCAGCTCGGCGATACCGTCGGGAACGTCCATGGTCAACTTCACCTGCGGGAACACCGAGGCAAACTTGGAGAAGTCGACCTTGTAGGACCGTGTGTCCGGGTCAACGCTTTCGGGGATCTCCAGCATGGCGCCTGGCACCGCCTCGGCTACCATTTCGGCCAGGTCTCGCACCTGGAAGTTCTGATCGGTCCGACCGATGTTGAACGCCTCGTCATGGACGAGGTGGCGAGGAGCTTCGAGGATGGCAACACAAGCAGTGCAAACGTCGCCTACATACACCTGGGGCCGCCACGGCGTCCCGTCGGAGACGAGGACGATTCTCCCGGTCGCCACGGCCCAGGCAGTGAGGTTGTTGACCACGATGTCGAGACGCAGGGCGGGCGAAACCCCATACACAGTGGCATTGCGAAGAAACGTAGGTGAGAAATCGTCGTCGGCAAGCCCACGCAAGTCTTCTTCGACGAGAACTTTGGACCGCCCATAGGGAGTCACCGGGGCAAAAGACGCAGACTCGTCCACGAGATGGCCTCCGGCTGCGCCGTAGAGCGAGCAACTTGACGCGAACAGAAACCGCTGCACGCCTGCTGCTTTAGCCAGTCTCGCCAGCCGGACATTGGCCTGGTGGTTTATCGCGTAGGTCAGGTTCGGATTCAGATTTCCAAGCGGATCATTGGATAGGGCGGCGAGGGCGATAACCGCTTCGAAGCCTTCGAGATCGTCAACTGTTACGTTGCGGATGTCTCGTCCATCTGCCGACAGAGATTCACCGGGAAAACCCGCGTCCGCATAGAGACCCAGGTCAAAGGGCTCCACCTCATGGCCAGCGCTCATAAGGAGAGGCGTCATCACCGCGCCGATATACCCGCTCGCGCCTGTAATCAAGACCCTCAATAGACTGCCCTTAAACCCCGTCCCTCACTCTCAGTGACCACGTCACAAGTTAAGCAAAGCCTGCCACAAATCAAGCTCGAGCGTGAGGGAAACGACGCGAAATGAGTTGAAACTTGAGAAGAAGGGGCCCCGGAGGGCCCCTTCTTCTCAGTCAGACGTTGGATTGGGCTTAGAAGTCCATCCCGCCGCCGTCGTGGCCATGACCGCCGCCGGGCATTGCCGGAGCCTCTTCCTTCTTCTCGGCCACTAGCGCCTCTGTTGTCAGAAGGAGAGCAACGATCGATGCCGCGTTCTGAATCGTCGACCTGGTCACCTTGGCAGGGTCGGGGACACCGGCCGCGAGCAGATCCTCGTACACCCCGGTCTGGGCGTTGAAGCCAAAGGCCCCTTCGCCGGCTCTCACCTGCTCGATGACGACTCCGCCCTCATAACCGGCATTGATCGCGATCTGGCGAATCGGCTCTTCCATCGCCTTGCGGACGATTCTCCGGCCGGCCTTCTCGTCATCGGAGCCTCCGCGGATCTTGTCCACGGCAGCCTGGGCACGGAGCAGGGCGACGCCTCCGCCGGGGACGATGCCCTCTTCGACAGCCGCGCGGGCTGCGGATACGGAGTCCTCGATGCGGTGCTTCTTCTCCTTGAGCTCCACCTCGGTGGCAGCGCCGACCTTGATCACGACGACACCCCCGGACAGCTTGGCAAGACGCTCCTGGAGCTTCTCACGGTCCCAGTCTGAGTCGGTGTTCTCGATCTCACGCTCTATCTGCTTGATACGAGCCTTGACATCCGCCTCGGAGCCGTCGCCGTCGACGACCGTGGTGTTGTCTTTGGTGATCACGATCTTGCGGGCCCGGCCCAGCATGTCCGTCGTCACGTTTTCCAGTTTGAGACCGACCTCTTCAGAGATCACGGTCCCACCGGTGAGGATTGCGATGTCCTGAAGCATGGCTTTGCGACGCTCGCCGAAGCCGGGGGCTTTTACTGCAGCCGAAGCGAATGTGCCCCGGATCTTGTTGACCACGAGAGTCGCCAGAGCCTCGCCCTCGACATCCTCAGCGATGACCAACACCGGCTTGCCCTGCTGCATGATCTTCTCGAGCACGGGGACCAGGTCGTTGACCGAACTGACCTTCTGGTTGGCGACGAGGACATATGGGTCCTCGAGCACCGCCTCCTGACGGTCGGGATCGGTGATGAAGTAGGGGGAGATGTAGCCCTTGTCGAACTGCATGCCCTCGGTGAATTCGATCTCGAGACCGAAAGTCTGGCCTTCCTCGACGGTGATCACGCCGTCCTTGCCAACCCGGTCGAATGCGTCCGCGATGACCTTGCCGATCTCCATGTCGTTATTGGCCGAAATGGCAGCCACGCGAGCGATCTGCTCGGTGTTCTCGATATCATGGGCCTGCTCGCCGATGGCCTTCACGGCCGCCTCGACGGCGGATTCGATGCCCCGCTTGAGGTCCATGGGGTTGGCCCCGGCAGCCACCTGGCGCAGTCCCTCGCGGACCATGGCCTGGGCGAGAACGGTCGCTGTCGTGGTCCCGTCACCCGCTACGTTGTCGGTCTTGTTGGCGACCTCGTAAGCGAGCTTGGCGCCCATGTTCTCGTAGGGATCCTCGAGCTCTATCTCCTTGGCGATGGTGACGCCGTCGTTGGTGATGGTGGGAGAGCCCCACTTCTTCTCCAGCACGACATTGCGGCCCT
>JBFHXF010000091.1:0-8231 GCA_041599115.1 Acidimicrobiia bacterium | reverse complement strand
GCCTGAACCCGTTCTCCGGGTTCGTATCGGGCTCGCAGCCGGAGAGCCCGTCGATCACAACGACGACATCTTCGGGGCGGCCGTCACCCTGGCCAGCAGACTCTGCGCCGGTGCCGAGCCCGATCACATCCTCGTGTCCGACGAGGTGCAGAAGCTGGGCGTTGACCTGGGTTTCAGTTTTGGTGAGGGGGAGCAGCGGAGTCTGAAAGGATTCTCCCAACCGACCACCGTCTTCGAGCTTCTCGGCAAGCGCTGAGACCGACAATGCGTGTGCAGGGGGACCGTCCTCACCGCTCTGGGTGCACACGCATTGTCCAGCGTGTGCAGGGGGACCGCCCTCACCGCTCTGGGTGCACACGCTTCAGTCAGCCGACGGTCACCGTTCTCGCCTGGGCCACAGCCTGATCGAGATCCATCTTGGCGCCCTCAGCCCAGAGCACGTCGATATCCTCCGGCGACAGGGCAGCGGCGGCTGCCTCCCGGGCAGGGGCGAGACGGACCGCCTCGGGGGTCAGTCCGCCCCCAAGCTCCTCCCGCAGGCTGGCGGCGGCGCCGGCGAGACGCACGCCTCTCTCCGGCTCACTGCCGGCCGCCACGGCTCCCATGAAGTCCAGGGTCATCACGGTGCCGGCGATGTCCTCGCTTTCGATCATCCCCTCGAGGATCTCTTTCAAGCTCTCCAGGGCCTGCCCGGTCAGCCCCTGTTGGTGGGCGACTATCGCCTGGGCGAGCTGACTCTGGAGCTGTTCCCCCCTGTCACCGGCGGCGGCGTACATGGCCTCGGTCTCGGCCCAACTCTGTGCCGCCGCGGCAAGGTCCCCGGACATCCAGATGGCGAATGACCTTGCCCCCGACAGTCGCTTGACACCTTCCGGCACCCCGGCGTCGATGTAGGCCTGTTCCGCCAGATCGGCATAGTGCTCTCCCTGGTCGCTCTGGCCGAGGAAATACGCCGTGGCGCTCAACCCGTAGAGTGTCTCTGCCTCCTGATAGCGATCACCCAAGGATCGATACAGGTCGAGGACCTCCAGGTAGGTGGTGAAGGCCGCTTCGTAGTCACCCTGCCAGTAACGCAGGGCGGCAACGCCGTTGAGCCCCGCGGCGCGAGCACGATCCGATGCTCCGGGCATCTCGAGAAGCTGCCCCAACCCGGAGATGGCCTCCACCATCAGCCCCCGCCGATGGAAGAATCGCCAGGCATTGCCCAGGCAGCGAAGACCCGCGTTGGGCCGGCCGGTCTGCACGCAGTGTCTGACAACGGCGCGGATGTTGTCGTGTTCGGCGCTGAGCCGATCGAGCCAGAGGTTCTGCTTTGCCCCTTCGAGAAGGGGCAGCGCCCGTTCCCCCAACTCGGCGTAATACTCCGAATGTCGCTCTTCTGCCCGCTCCCGCTCACTGGGGCCGAGCTCTTCTGCTGCGAATTGCCGGATCGAGTCGAGCATGGAGAACCGTGCCTCGCCGCGGAGGATCCGCTGCTGAAGAAGGCTCTTGTCGAGTAGTGAGGCCACACCCTCGATCACTCCGGGGGCCAGTTCGCTGGGGGCGACGTACTCCGCTGCATCGAGCACGAACCCGCCGTCGAAGATCGCCAGATGGCGCAGGAGGGCCCGCTCGCTCTCGCTCAGCAGGTCGTAACTCCATTCGATTGCCGAACGCAGGGTGCGATGTCGTTCCGGACTGTCGACGAAACCTGCTCCCTCCAGATCGAGATGCTGTGAGATCCGGGCCAGCAACCCGGTGACACCGAACATGTTCACCCGCGCCGCAGCTAGTTCGATGGCCAGGGGCAGTGCCTCGAGACGCCCGACCAGAGTGGTGACCATGTCGCGGTTCTCCTCGTTCAGGGTGAAAGACGGATCGGCGGCGGACGCCCGAGACTCGAAGAGCAAGGCTCCCTCTTCGAGCTCGAGGGGAGGCACCCGGTACGCCCGCTCGCCGCGCAACCGGAGCACCGTCTGGCTCGTGACGAGGATGCGGAGATCCTTGGTTGAGGTGAGAAGCTCGCCGATCTGGCCTGCGGCGGGCAGGACATGCTCGAAGCTGTCGAGGAGCAAGAGGGATGCCCTGGATGAGAGCGCGCCGATGATGGCGTCCAGCTGGGAGGTCGAGGAGTCGAGTTCGATGCGCAACGCCGATCCGATCGCTGGAAGCACCAGGTCGGGCGTGCGAATGCTGTCCAGGGCGACATAGGTGACCCCGCCGTCGAATTGTCCCAGGATCTGCGAGGCAACGTGGACGGCGAGTCGGGTCTTGCCGGTGCCGCCCGGCCCGGTGAGGGTGACCATCCGCGATCTCTCCAGCAGCTCGGCCACCTCGAACGACTGTCGAGCACGTCCGACGAAGTCGAGAGGCTGCGAGGGCAGGTTGTTGGGCCGGGCGTCGAGTGAACGAATCGGAGGGTGATCGACCGCCAGACCTGGCGCCACCACCTCGAATACCCTCTCCGGCTCCTCGATGTCCTTGAAGAAATGGGTGCCCAGGTCACGCACTATCACCCCGTGACCGACGACACCGGCACCTTCTGATCTGGTCGGCAGAGAGATGAGGATCTGTCCGCCATGGCCGGCAGCGGCGATCCGGGAAGCTCGATGCAGGTCCAGGCCGACGTAATTGTCCCCTCCCAGCCGGCCGATTCCGGTGTGTAGTCCCATGCGGACTCGAACGGCCCCTCCCTCCGGCCATGGATGGGCGGCGAGGGCCTGTTGGGCCTTCACCGCTCCTGTTATGGCGTCCTCAGCGGATTCGAACACGTAGAAGAAGGCGTCGCCCTCGGTACCGACCTCGATGCCGCCGGAAAAGGCAGCCCGGATGAGACGGTTGTGCTCGGCGAGGACGTTGGCGAAGGCGTCGTCACCAAGCCGCTGGATCATGCTGGTCGATCCTTCGACATCGGTGAAGACGAAGGTGAGGATGCCGGTGGGTAGTGCGCCCATGTTCGAAAACTAGTGAAGCCGTGTAGATCTGGCGGTGTTGTAGTTTTCCACCGTGGACTTCGTTCTCGTTCACGGTGCTTATCACGGCTCGTGGTGTTGGAATCTGCTGATACCCGAGCTAGAGAGACTGGGTCATCACGCACTGGCGGTGGATCTCCCGACGACCGATCCAGACGCCGGGGCGATTCGATACGCCGAGGTCATCTCCCAGGCGGCCGAGGGCTTGAACGAGTTCATACTGGTCGGCCATTCGATGGGCGGTCTGTCGCTGCCGTTGGTGGCGCACACCTCACCTGTCAAGAAACTCGTTTTTCTGTGTGCCCTGGTGCCAAGGCCCGGTTTCAGCATGAAGCAGTTGAGGGCAACCGAGCCCGTCGACGGACACTACGAGGTCGACGATCCGGAGTTCAACCGGCTTGTCGACAATGTGTGGACGGTCGGTGCGACGACGGCCCGGGAGCTCTTCTTTCACGACGCACCCGAAGAACTGGCCGAGTGGGTCATCGGAAACATGCGCCCTCAGTGCTATCGCGTCATGACCGAGATGACGCCGCTGCAGGCATGGCCGGATGTTGAGAGCGCCTACATCGTGTGTGCAGAGGATCGGGGGGTAAACCCGGATTGGGGTCGAAAAGTGGCGAGGGAGCAGCTGGGCGTGGAGCCCATCGAAATGGAAGGGGGACATGCGCCATATCTGACCAGACCCCGAGAACTCGCCTGGGTCCTGTCGTCGCTGGCCTGACTGCGGTCGGCGGGGGTGAATCGGTCTAGTAAGCCCTCTTGGGCACCCCGTTGTCGGCGGGTCGGGCGAATGTCGATCTATCGAGGTCGCCGGTCAGTTCGGAGACAAAAGTCACGTTCACTTCGCCGCAGGCGATGCAGACCTTCCGCTCCAGACCGGCCGACTGTTGAACCACGATTTCTTCATGAGAGCAGTTGCTGCGGTCGATCTCGTCGCGGTCGCGTGCTCGCATCCCAAGACCTGCTGCGCCGATTCTGGCCATGAGGAGAGTCTCACCGCTTCGGATGTGGGGGAAATGGGTCCTCCGACCCACTCTGAGCCTGCATCCAAGTCATGGTTGGGTCAGAAGGCCCAGCGTGAGCTTCGATTCCGGCATTCAGAAGATAAAACACCCAGCCGATAAAGGGGCATGCTTGAACGGGAGGGAAAGTCCTCGGTCGGATGGCGAACCCGCGCCACCGCGATCGTCTTCGCTGTTGCCGCCGCGGTCGGGTTGCTCGGAATCGGGATGGTTTTCTCGAGTTCGTTCAGCGCGTCGCGTATCGCCACCAACGCCCGGGCGCTCCATTGGACCAACGCCACCCTTGGAGCGGCCGGTATCGCTCGTGCCTCGGTGGCCCAGAGTGTCTTTTTTGCGTTCGACGAGAGACTCGGCGTTTCCAGCCCCGAGGCCAAGGATGCTGCCATCGCCGAAGCCAGGCGTGACCTCGAACCGGTAGCCGCACTGCTCGAAAGTCCCGACCGACCTGATGGATCGCCGATCTTGGATCAGATTTCCGATTTCCTCGCCATCTCCGCTTCGGTGGTCGACGTGGCCGAGACCGGTGACCCCGACAGAGCAGAAGGGGACCGTCTCACGGTGCTCGAACCGGTTTTCGCCGGGCTTCGGGATGCACTGACGGCTCGTCAGACCGATCTCGCCCAGACCATCACCGATTCGGAAGACGCCGCGGGCCGGGTTGCCCGCATCACCCAGTTGGTCATCACATTCCTCATCCCGACGGTGGCAATGGTCGCCTTCTGGTGGCTGTTGCGTCGCCGGATGCTTGTCAGGGAGATCGAACTCGAAGCGTATCTGGACTCAGAGCGTGAACTGAGCGTGGCCAAGGACGAGTTCATCGCGGGGCTGTCGCACGAGTTGAGGACCCCTCTGACCACCATCTATGGCTTCTCCGATTTGATCCTCCAGGGCGACGGCATGGACCCGGAAACCCGGGAGATGCTTGGACTGATCAATCTGGGTTCGGCCGATCTCAAACGCATGGTCGACGACCTGCTGATGGCGGCGCGCATCGACGCCGATGCCCTGAGCTGGCGGTCGGAACTCATCGACCTGGCCGAACAGGTCGACATCGTCCTCGCTCCTTACCGTCGCAGCGGTGAAATCATCGAATCCTCGATCCCCGAAATCGAGGTCTATGCCGATCCTCTGTATGTGCGCCAGATCGTCCACAACCTCGTGTCCAACGCCCGTCGTCACGGCGGCCCCCGTCTTCTCATCTCCGCCAGGCCCACCGGCGGGAAGGCGGCGCTGGTGGTGGCCGACAACGGCCCGGGGGTTCCCGCCGAGGCGGTGGAACATCTCTTCGAAAGATTCGTGCACCGCGGCCGCAGGGCGATGGTGGCCGGCAGCGTGGGGCTCGGCCTGGCCGTCTCCAAGGAGCTGGCGATGAGAATGGGCGGAACCATCACCTATGACCGCACCCACGGATGGTCCACTTTCACCCTTTTCCTTCCTCATTACCCTTCTCGGGGGCGCGCCCATGTGGAGGTGAACGCCGACGATTTGGTATCGAGATGACGGCACGCCGTCTCGGCGCCGCCCTGGTGGCCATCTCGACTGTTGTGGCGATGGGATCGATGACGGCCGCTCTTGCCGCCACCACCTACGCCACTTATTACCTGGACGCTGACGGTCTGCCGTTCGCCTCACTGACCACTTCGAGCCCACCGGGGGGCGCCCTGCCCAACTACGACCCGGGCCGTGACCCTGATGCCGAGGGCCTGGTCCTGAAGAAGAGCGACAAGGGCTTCGCCGAGACCAACATCGAGAAGTACCAGCAGTGGGGCAGGGATGCATCGGGCCTGACGGTCGACGGGGCGGTCATCCTGCGTGTCTGGGCAGCGATGAAAGACTTCAGGGCGGACAAGACCGGTCAGTTCACCGCCTATCTGCTCGATTGCACCTCGTCGTGCTCGATCCTCGGCTCGACCGTGGTGACAAGGCCGAGAGGCGCCGGCTTCAGTGAGGCTGTGGTCGATTTCCCCTCGTTGAGCCTCAAGTTCGACCCGGGTCACTCACTTGCCGTGAGGATCATCGTTGACAAGCAATCCGAGGAGGACATGTGGTTCGCCTATCACACCTCCACCTACCCCTCCCGTCTGTTGGTCCCGTTGCCACCCCCGCCGACCACCACGACCACCACGACCAAGCCGACTACCACTTCGACTTCGAAGCCGACCACCACCTCCACTTCGAAACCGACCACCTCCACGACCAAGCCGACCACCACAACCACCGCAACGTTGGTAACCACCACCACGGTGGCCGGTGAGCCCACCACCACTGTCGGGGGATCGACCACCACCATCCCGACCACCACCACGACCTCGACCTCCGGTCAGGGCGTGGCGGTCCCCACGACGACGCTGCCCCCCGTGGCCGACGCCCGGCCGCTCGGGGCGGCCACCGAGAAGTCGGGCCTGGTGGTGGAGTCGGCGGGCTCGGAGGCGTTCGCCTCCGATGTCTTCGACGGCACGCGTCGGCTGAGCCCTCAGGAAGGCCTGATGGTCTCCTTCCTCTCGGCAGCCGAGACTGTGCAGAGCCAGCTTCTCGCCTCGGCCGCCCTCGGGGGTCTGGGGGCGATCCTGCTCATCTTCGGCACCCGGCGACGGATCGAGAAGTCCGGTTAGCCCGACCCCCGGGCGGCGCATGCGATCAGGGCTGGATCACGGTAACTGGTAGATCACATTTCCGTCGGTGGTTCGGGCTACGCCGTACATGCCACTGGTCTCGGTGTTGAAGAAGGGGCCGTGCATGGCGGTTACCCCGGAGTAACCGTAGGAGTTGACCGAGAACAGGGTCCCGGTGCCGGAGCCCTCCTTGAAGTCGCGGAACCAACCCCCGCCGGAGGAGCCACCGGTCATCTTGCAACCGAGCCGGTAGGTCAGATCGTTGTTGTGGGGGTCGAACTCGAGTGGTCCCCGGCAGTAGACGAGGTCGTTGCCCTTGTATTTTCCCGCCGCCGGGTAGCCAAAGGCATAGGTGTCGTCGTTCAATAACCCCGTGGTGTAGGCAATCGACTGCGAGCCCAGGGTCGAGTCCAGTTCGGTGTTGTCCTTGCCTCCCGGGCCCACCACGGCGAAGGCATAGTCGTGGAGTACCGCCTGATCGTTGAAGCCGCCGGCGGTGGCGAATTCCTTGGCCACCACCAGGGAACTGGCGGTCCAGCATCCGTACAACGTGTTGTCACAGAACAATCCGCTGGTGGTGAGTGGCGCCGGGGCAGCGTCGTAGTCGGGGATGTACATCCAGTTGGTGGCGAACCCGCTGAGGCTGCCACCAGCCGTCTCGTCGTAGGCGCAGTGACCGGCGGTGAGCACGATGGAGCGCTTGGTGACCGTGTCGGCAACCGTGCTCGCCGAGCACACGTAGTAGGTGTTGCCCAGGGCGAAGAGCACCTTGCCGGTGGTCTTGAAGACGTTCTCCGCGCCCTTCCACGAGGCGCCCAGCACGGTGGTGGACCCGCCGCCACCGGGTTTGCCACCCCCGCCACCGGGCTTGCCGCCGCCGCCACCGGGCTTTGCCGGCAGATACCCCTTGCCCGGGGTGAGGATGAAGTCCCTGGGGATGGCCTGAGCCACCCTCTCGTTGGTCCAGAACTCGACGATGCGCTGGTGCTCCGACGCCTGGCTGGGGGTGGTCACCGGTCTGGCTGCGGAACCGACCGCCAGTGTGGCTGCCAACAGCGATAGGGCGGTGAGTGCCCGGATGAGCTTTGTGGTCAAGTTTTGTCCTCCTCGAACTTTTCCAATCTATCGGACCCATAGGGCCTATTCCACCGGTTTCTCACGGCCGAACGCCCCGACGGCATCGCCGATCAGGCGGAGACGAGACCGGCGCTGACCGTGGTGAGACCGGCATCGAGCAGGATGCGTTCCACCCGTTCCAGACCCTGGTCGGTTGTCTCCGGCCATTTCTTCGCCGTCTCCCGGGTGCCGAGGTGCCGGAAACCCATCAGCCGGACCGGGACATCGGGGTCGACTTCTCCGACGAATCCGGCCCAAGCCTCCAACTCTTCCGGTTCGTCGGTGGCCCCCTCGATCACCAACAACCGGACCTCGGTGAGCTTGCCGTGCCCGGCGAGCCAGCGGATGGACTCCTTGACCTCCCGGTTTCCCTGTCCGGTCAGTTCCCGGTGAAGTCCCTCCGAGAAGGCCTTGAGGTCCACCATCGCCCCGTCGAGCACGGGCGCAAGACGCTCCCAATCGGCGGGGGCCAGGGTCCCGTTGGTGTCGACCAGGGTGGTGAGATGGCTCAGGGCCGGGTCGGACTT
>JBFHXF010000090.1:0-8239 GCA_041599115.1 Acidimicrobiia bacterium | reverse complement strand
GGCCGCCGCACTGGAGAGTGCCGCCGAGGCGAAGACGGAGTTGGGCGATGCGGTGGCCGCGGCGAGGCTCTTCGGCGCAGTCGGGAGGCTCCACGAGGACACAGGAACCGTGCCCACCGCAGCCCGGCGTGAGCGAACGAGACGGCTGTCCGGCCGTGGCGCCAAGCAGCTCGGAGCCGATGAGTACAGCCGTCTCTGGGCCGAGGGGGCGGAGATCGCCGCCGTGCCCGGCAACCTCTCCGCTCTCCTCTAGAGATGCGGTGGGAGGGGCATCCCTATGGCGCCATGCCCCTTCGTCTGTCTGCGGGCACCTGCGGCGTGCCAGCGGCGTCGCCAGGAATCCCGGTCGTATGCCCATATACCGAAGGGGTCGGCGTTGTCCTTCTGAAGGGTCCAACGGTGTAGGCCAAACCTGATGCCGGTTCCGTCAGCCCAGAAGGTAAGTGTCATCTTCTCGAGGCTGAAGACGACCAGGTTCACGCTCCAGTCCTCCTGGCAGTCGTGGCATCGGAGCACGTTTGTCGTGTTTGTCTCGTAGGGTTGCGACCGGCCACGGTGGAAGTTGGGCCGACCGAGGAGATGGTCCGCTCCTGCCAGTACCAGCCTGCCCGAAGTAATCGGGATGGTCCTGTTGTTGTCCTATGCGGGTTCACTCACGTCTTCACTGCATTCGGTAGTCGGTTTCATCCGGGTAGGTGAACTACGCGGCGCTGCTCGGGGCCATGGGCTTCACATCTCTTGGGTCGCTCCACCCGGTCCGGACCGCGGCATCGATCGCATACACGGATGCTCTCGGTGCGTAGGGACCACCTATCGAGGTTCAGGCGAAGAGGCACACTTCGAACTGGGGGAGACCCAAACCACCGAATGGCGGCGAGTTAGTTCCTGAGGGCAGGGCGCTCTTGACGCGCCCTGGGCTGAAACCTAATATAAACTGATTAATCAATCAGATTGGCGACCCATGGATGGTGAGTAGGTGCCCAAAGTCAGCGATGCCTATCTTCAAGCCCGACGTTCGCAGGTTCTTGCCGCCGCCTACGCGTGTTTCGCCGAGAAGGGGTTTCACGCAACCACCCAGCAGGACATCGCTCGTGAGGCAGGTGTCAGCTATGGCGTCGTCTACCACTACTTCGAGAGCAAGAACGACCTGATCGAGGCTACCTGGCGGCCATGGCGCGAAGCCAGGGAGGCTCGTTTTCGAAAGGCCCTGGAGAGACCGACCATTCCCGAGGCATTGGCCGAGTACCTGGATCTCAGCGTGAGCAGGATGGAGGATCCGGAGTGGATTCCAGAGATGCGGCTGAGGATTCAGCTGTGGGGAGAAGCTCTGTTGAACCGACGAATCGGCGACGATCTTCGCTCGGTGTGGCGCGAGGTCGAGGAGGTTCTCGAGGAAGTGATCCGCCGCGGCCAGAAAAACGGGGAGGTCAGTGCCGACATCGATGCCCGGGCGCTCGCGCAGATCTACTTGGCTGTTCACGATGGGCTGCTGCTGCGTAAGACCATCGACCCAGATATGGACATTGGGAACGTGATCGAGGCCTTCTGGAGTATGCATCGAGGCGTTCTCTGGCGGAGACCATTCGAGAGGGATGATGACGATGGGAGCAGCGATGGAAGGTGAGTTCATCCTGAATCTGAAGGAGGTGGACCGCAGAGACGCCGACATGGTCGGAGCCAAGGCGGCCAACCTTGGCGAGCTGGCCGGAGCGGGCTTTCCGGTACCCGACGGCCTCGTCTTGACAACCGTTGCCTTCGACCGGTTCTTCAGAGCTAATGGCTTTGACTCGGAGAGTTCCCCCGCTCTTGTGGCTCTGGCTGATATTCCGGAAGAAGTCAGGCGCGCCCTACTGGAACATGCAGCGCCCTGGGACGATGTCCCCCTGGCCGTCCGGTCGTCGAGCGTAGCCGAGGACCTGGCCGACGCTTCCTTCGCCGGCCAGTACCAGACGGTTCTCGGTGTGCGCGGCAAGGACGCGTTGCTGAAGGCGGTGAGAACGTGCTGGTCTTCCGCCTTGAGTGCGCGTGCAAGGGTTTATCAAGAGGTCCAGGGGCGTCGCGCCCCACCTCGGATGGCCGTCCTCGTTCAGCGGATGGTGGCGGCAGATGCGGCCGGAGTGGCGTTCACGGTGAATCCGGTCACCGGCGACCGGGGAGAGACGCTGGTCAGCGCCGTGCGCGGCTTGGGGGAGCGATTGGTTTCGGGGAAGGTCACACCCGACGAGTGGGTGATCAAGGACGGCGAGGCCACCCTCCTCCAGGCGCCGGAGGGAGCGATCGACAGGACACAGGCTGTGGACATCGCGAAACTCGCACGAGCGTCGGAGGCGCACTTCGACAGCCCACAGGACATCGAGTGGGCCCTTGCGAAAGGGCGGCTGCACCTTCTCCAGTCGCGCCCTGTCACGGCTCTGGGTTCGGAGAGCGTCGATTCTGTCGAGGAACCCGTGGTCGTTCCGGACGGCTTCTGGGAGAGGGAGGCAACTCACGCTCCTCAACCGTGGACGCCGATGACGGCCGGACTGTTGTACCCCTTGCGCAACCCCGCGCTGAAGCGGGCTTTCGACGAATTCGGGTTCCTCCTGGAGACTTTGGAGTTCCGGGAGATCGGCGGCTGGGAGTATGCCCGCCTCGTGCCTCTTGGGGGAAAGGACCGCCCCGCACCGCCGGCCTGGCTTTTCTGGCTGCTGACTCGCCTGGTCCCTCAGTTGCGGGCCCGCGTCGCGAAGTGTGTGGATGCCGTACGTTCCGAGAAGGCAATCGGCTTCGTCCGCCGCTGGAACGCGAAGTGGCAGCCGGAACTTGAGGCGCGGATCGCCGAGCTCCGGGGCCTTGACCTGACCGCACTTGACGACCGTGAGTTGGATGAGCACACCGCAATGGCCGTTGCCCTGTTCAAGGATGGCAATGACATTCACATGATGCTCCATACTGCCATCGGGAGCCTCCTGGGCAGCATGGTGCTCACCTGCCGTGACTTTCTGGGATGGCACGAGGACAGGATCTTCGACATGTTGGGTGGTCTGTCGAAGAAGTCGACCGAACCATCCCTTCGGTTAGCGGACCTTGCACGCTTGGCGCAGCAGCGGGCGACCGTGCGGAACATCCTCGAGAACCTCGATGAGAGCTCGGTGGAACGACTGGCGGTCGCGGACCCTGAGTTCAACGATGCGTTTGTCGAGTACCTGGGCACCTACGGTTGTCGCGCTCTTCGCTATGAGATCGGTGATCCCACGCTCGGCGAATCCCCTGTCCTGGTGCTTGGGCTCATCCAGTCTCAGCTCGTAGTCGGATACGATGCGGAGGACGACGCATCGGCGCTCGAGCGCAAGCGAAACGCAACGGTCGAGGAGGCCCGGGTGACCCTGTCTCGCCGCTCCGGCGAGGAACGCGAACGCTTTGAACGTGCGCTCGAGCAGGCCGAGAAGGCGTATCCCGTGCGCGAGGACAACGAGTTCTACACCTACAGCGCGCCCCTCGGCCTCATCCGTTACGCGGCTCTTGAGATAGGGCGCCGCCTAGCGGAACGGCGCCAATTGGTGGAGCGCGCCGATGTGTTCCTCCTCAGGATGGAGGAGGCGAGGAGTGCCTTGCGTGATGGTGGCGACCTGGTAGCACTGGTGAGTCGTCGCAAAGGGGAACGTGCCTGGGTTCTGGCGCACCCCGGACCGGCGACTTATGGCAAGGACCCCGGTCCGCCCCCGTCCTTCGGGGTACTGCCACCTGAGGCCCGGTTGGCAATGGAATCAGCCCTGTGGTACGTCGCGCGCATCTTCGCTCAAGAGGAGACGAGGCAGGCCGAGAAGGCGGGCGGCGCGCTGCAGGGCATCGCTGCCTCAGCAGGGCAGTACCAGGGGACGTCCCGGGTGGTCATGAGCGAGTCCGAATTCGGCAAATTGGAAGCGGGGGACGTGCTCGTGTGCCCGATAACCTCACCCGTGTGGTCGGTGTTGTTCCCAAGCATCGGAGCCCTGGTGACGGATACCGGCGGCATCCTTTCCCATCCCGCCATCATTGCCCGTGAATACCGCGTTCCGGCGGTGGTGGCGACCGGACGGGCAACCAGCCTGCTGCGTGATGGCCAGACTGTCCGGGTCGATGGCAGCACCGGCACCGTCGAGGTGATGTCGTAGTCCTTTGGTCAGACGCTCTTCCTTCTCATAGGTATTGGCATGGGAGAACGAGGGCTCGGGATCGGATAGTCGACGCCCGTGGAATCGGCGCGATGGTGTACCCCGGCTGTTTCGTCTCTATGACCTAGCGCGCGCGACCACACCGCGTCCAAAAGACACCGGGAGCTGTCGAAAAACAGCGGGAAGTAATAAGACAAGGGGACCCGCAAGGAACAAGGGGAAACGCGAGAAACGGCTGATCCTACGTGGGCGCAGCAAGGCGGCCATTCAGAGCGCCCCCGGTCGGCAGCGGTTCCTGCTTGCTCGACCCGGCGCCGACACAGGCGGTGTGCCGCGAGTCCATCATAGGACGGATCGGGTCCACGACGGGTCGGCGCCGTCGCGTGCCGGAAGCCTGCGGCACGCCTTTCCCCCCAACTACGGGCGGGCGGGCGGTGGCCATGACCGGAGGGGACTGCGCTGTCGGACAGCTCTGCGCGGCGCTCCTGGGCTAGCGTCGTTCAGGTATTGACATAAGGCATGTCAATCTGGCATATTATATGACAAGTATTCTCAGTGAGGTGGACATGGGCATCGACGAGGCAGCGGAGCGTGAGCCGAAGCCGCCGAGCCTCAGGGATCGGAATCGGGAGCTGACACGTCGTCTCATCATCGA
Organism: Acidimicrobiia bacterium; assembly: GCA_041599115.1. Lineage (GTDB taxonomy): Bacteria > Actinomycetota > Acidimicrobiia > Spongiisociales > ZC4RG35 > JACZUI01. The sequence goes on along the minus strand of JBFHXF010000090.1, from coordinate 3,451 downwards.
GGCGTACGCCGATCTCTCACTGGAGCGGGGGTTCAACAACTTCACGATCCAGGACATCGCCGATCGCGTCGGGATCTCCCATCGGACCCTCTATCGCTACTTCCGGCACCGCGAGGCGATCGTCGATGGTCTCTCCGCCGAGATCGCCGAGAAGGTCTACGCCCCCAGCTTGGACCAGCTCACAGACGGCGCCGGCATTCTCCGCCACAACTACCAAGTGTTCGGCCAGTACCGCAAGGCGATGCTCGTGGTCTCTCTCATGGTCGAGGGAGGGATGCTGGAGGCGCCGGGACGATCCGCTCGTACCGAGCACATCCGGCAGTTCGCCGAGGCATACTCGACCCATCTCAACGATCTCGGTCGCCGCCAGCTTCTCGGGCTGCTCCGGGTGGTCGCCGGTGCGATGGCGTGGATCCGGATGACGTCCTCTGAGATCGGGCTCACCGACGACGATGCCGGCGCGGCATCTGAATGGGCGATTGCAACCCTGTTACAGGCGGCAGCCAACCAGGAAGGAGATTTCTCATGACCTCCCTCATTCCGCTGACCGAGACGGTCGAAGCCGACCGTCTCGTCGTGGGCGGCAAAGCCTTGGGTCTGGGAAGGCTCATCGCGGCCGGCTTCCCCGTGCCCGACGGATTCGTGATTCCTTCGCACGTCGCTTCGGCGGAGGTCGCGGCTCTGCTCGAAGGTGCCGTCGAGGACGGTATACCCCATGCCTACCGGTCCTCCGCGGCGGCCGAGGACCTGGCCACAGCCTCATTCGCCGGTCAGTACGAGACCGTGCTCGGCGTGGTGGGCGTGGCGGCGGGTGCCGACGCCGTGGCGCGAGTCAGAGCATCGGCCCGCGGTGACGCCGCAACCGCCTACCGGACCAGGGCAGGGTCGGAGAACGGTCTGATGGCGGTGATCGTCCAACGCCAGATCGACGCCCGTGCGTCGGGTGTGGCGTTCAGCCGTAACCCGGTCACCGGGGCAGAAGTCGTCGTGATCGAAGCTACGGCAGGTGGCGGCGAGGACCTCATGTCCGGTGCGGTCACACCTGAGGAGTGGACCGTCGCGTCCGGACCGGAGCTTCGCTCAAGCCCGGGCAACGCCGTGCTCACCATCGACGAGGCCGCCGAGATCGCAAAGCTGTGTCGGGGCGTCGAGACCTCGCTGGGCGGCCCCCAGGACATCGAATGGGCGATCGACGAGTCGGGGATCTGGTTGCTCCAGTCGCGTCCGATTACCGCCCTACCGATCGAGCCGACGGTTCGGCCCAATCCGAAGACCGCCTGGGAGCGGTCCGACGCTTTCTTCCCCGAGCCGATCACGCCACTGTCGTACACCTCGTGGCAGCCCACACATACCCGCGCGACGGGGAGAGCCTTCGAACTGTTGGGAATTCCCTCCGGCGGGATGGCTCACGGATACTTCTGGGGGCGCGTGTACGACCGGATCATCCCGCTCGTCGGCGGCGACTCCGACGACAAGGCTCTCCCACCGGCACCGATCCTCAAGTTGATGATGAGAATCCATCCGGGGTTTCGTGCCCGTCTGAAGACTGCGGCGGTCTCGGCACGGGACGACCTCCCGTTGCGCTTCATCGAGGCGTGGGAGCAGGGAGGACGAGACCGGATTCGCTCACGAACGAAGGAGCTGCGGTCTGTCGATGTGACGTTTCTGTCGGATCAGGAACTGGCGGAACACGTGGCACAGATACGGGCCCACTCCTACGACTGCGGCGTTGAGCACTTCAAACTGGTGTTCGGGGGCTGGGTGCTCGTCGGCCAGTTGGGCATGTTGGCCAACGAATTGGCAGACTGGAAGCCAGATCGTGTCATCGACCTGGTGCAGGGCTACGGTGACGCCACCCGGGCCGAAGGGGAGGCACTGTCGGCGGTGTGCGAGGCGGTCTCGCTGGACCCCGAGGCGCGTGCGACGATCGAGGGCTCCGGCGACCTGCGCGTCCACACCGGTGCTGCGGGTCGTGCCCTCAGGCGATTCCTCGACGAGTACGGGCACCGGACCCACGATTCGATGACCCGGCCCACCTGGGCCGAGGATCCGACACCCGTGTTCGCACTGATCAAAAGCCGGTTGGCCGGCGACAGCCGGACGATCCCCGACCTGAAGATTGCGTCGGCCGGCGCCGTCGACGAGTTGCTCTCATCCATCCCCAACGACGAGGACCGGGAGCGGTTGGCCGGGTCGATCGACCGCGCTCGGCGGGGACGCCCATATGGGGACGAAACGGAACGCGACCCGGGTGACGCCATGGGTCTCGTCCATTACGCGGCGATTGAGGCCGCTGACAGGTTCGTCGCCGCGGGGCGACTCCGCGAGCGAGACGACGTGGCTTTCCTCGAGATCGACGAGTTGGAGGCAGCACTTCGAGGCCGCCCGATCGACGCCGATGTGATCGAGCGCCGGAAGGCGGAGCACCGGTGGGCGCTTGCCAACCCGGCGCCGCGCACGATGGGCCCACAGTCAAGTTCCGCACCCGACCCCGGTCTGTTCCCATCTGCCACGAGCCCGATCGTCGGTGCCTTCATGTGGGCAGCCACAAACCTGTTCTTCACCGAGACTTTCGAACAGGACTCCGCCGGGTCGCTACGGGGCCTCGGGGCATCGGCTGGAGTCTGCGAAGGAACGGCGCGGATCGTCTTCAACCACGCCGACTTCGAACGGATCCGACCGGGCGACGTCGTAGTCTGCCCCTCGACGATGGCCTCGTGGTCGTCGATCTTCCCGGTCATCAGCGGGCTGGTGACCGAGGTGGGCGGGCCGCTTTCGCACCCGGGGACACTCGCCAGGGAGTTCGGCCTGCCGGCGGTCCTGGCCGTGGCCGACGCGACATCGCTCATCGAAGACGGGAGCCGGGTCCGTCTCGACGGGGCCCGGGGCACGGTCACGATTCTCACTTGAAGGGAGCGATGATGAGGGCGAGAACCAGGGCCGGGAGAGAAGCCGCCTACCGCAGGGCAGAGGCAGCGCTGTGGGAGTCGACCGGGTTGTCGCCGACCGAGAGAAGGATCCCCTTTCCCGGTGTCGACGGGACGGTCCGGGTCCAGGAGGTGGGTGACGGCCCGGCAACGGTGTTCATCCATGGTGGGCCGAACAGCGGGTCGACGTGGGTGCCCATCCTCCCCTACCTGTCGGGGGTGAGAGCGGTCCTGGTCGATCGACCAGGAACGGGTTTGAGTGACACCCTCCACATCGAGGACATCGCAAGTCTCGAGAGGCTGGGAGACCACTTCGCGGCATCGGTCCTCGATGGTCTGGCGATTCCAAAGGCGGACATCGTCGCCAGCTCCCTCGGCGGATACCTGGCGCTGAGGTCTGCCGCCGCCACTCCGGAGCGAATTGGGAGGATGGTCCAGATGGCGTGTCCGGCAGGGGCGCCGGGGATGCTGACGCCGGGGTTCATGCGAGCACTGAGCCTCAAGCCGGTGCGTCGCATTCTGGG
>JBFHXF010000089.1:0-8282 GCA_041599115.1 Acidimicrobiia bacterium | reverse complement strand
TCCGGCGTGTTGCTCTTCATCGCTTCAAGCCCAACGAACGGCGAGCCCGCCAGCCAACACCAACAGAGCAGGGATCGAAGAAAACACCACCACCGACTCACCGGACAGGCTTCGGCGAGGAACGAGCCGAAGCAGCGTGAAGCGGCGCTCTGGTGGGCACTACTGGGATCGAACCAGTGACCTCTGCCGTGTGAAGGCAAATCGGAGCCCTCCGCTAACCTGGGCGAAGGGTCGGAAGCCCATCACTCCTCAATTCCGGTTTGATCCGGCTGGTCAGTCGATATCGAGCAGTAGCGCGAGCACTTCCCGCACCTCAGACAATCTGACAGAACCGATATTCCCACTTACTGATTCAACCCGGTCAACCGAGACCGACCGTATGTGCTGACATTGAGCAGCCGAGTCCGCCTCAAGGCCATTGCTCTCGTCGGCCGGAACCAGGACCTCTGAGCCAAACGATCGAATCCTCGAGGTCAGGGGAACCACTTGGACGACGTTGGCGGATTCATCAAGGATTTCCTGGGCAGTGACGACGACCGCAGGGCGCCGAAGACCCGCTTCACGACCCATCGGAGAGCCGAGGTCAAGGACGACGACATCACCCGAGGTCAGCATCAAGCCAATCTGTCTCGTCCATGGTCAGCTCGGACTTGAGTTCCATTCCAATGCGTTGCTGTCGAAGACGCCGGGCGGCATATGCCACGGCCTCCCCAACCGTTGTGCCGAGCTCCCGAGCCAGTTTCTTGAGCTCTTCATGAGTCTTCCGGTCGACACGAACGCTGGTACTTGGCATACAAAACAGTATACGTATTTGCATCCCACCCTGTCAACACGCCCTGTTTCCAGGGCTGGCTATCTCGGGGCCTGAACCTTCCATCCACGCTGTTCGGCGGCTTCAGACATCCTCTCGTCATATGTGACGAAACCACCGAGCGTGCTTGCGAAGAGGGCTGCCGACGCGAGGTGGATCGCATCTAACGAACGCAGCTCAACCGGCTCCATGAGACCAGCGTCAGTCAGCACTTGGTTGTTGATTCGAACAAGGTCAATTCTCTGTAGCACTTGGTTCACGCGCCTCTGAAAGCGCTCGCCCAAGCCCAAGACCGCCCTGTTGACCTCTGTCTTAGAAAGGGCACTCGCAACGAGGGGTCGCCTACGTCTTAGAAAACGGTGGAGAGCGGCGGATTCGGGCTCTTGAGCGACGAGTTTGACGATCGCCGACGAATCGAGATACCAGACCTTGTCAGCGCTCATCAGCCCGTAGTCGCTTCAGAACAAAGGACGGTGCTTCCTGGCCTTCGTCGAGCAATAGCGGCGGCGGCAGATCGTCCAAGTCTCCTGTACTTCCGTCGAGGTCTCCCGCTGCTCGAAGTTGCTCGATCGGCGGTGCCTCCGGGAAGGGTGTCAGCAGGGCGATCGGGCGGCCACGATCAGTGACCTCGAAGGTCTCCCCCGCTTCCACACGACGTAGGTATTCACTCGCCTTCTGCCGAAGCTCTCGTATTCCAATCCTGACCATAGTGCTACATGTAGCACAACGCCTCCCGCGAGTCAACCCCACCACCGCACCGTTTCCAGGGTCGCGCTATGCCGACCGCATCAACCGATCTCGCGAAGCCTCAATCCCCTGATGTTCTGGAAATCGACAACGTTGCGAGTGAACAGGCTGAGTTTGTATTCGATTGCGGTTACCGCAATCAGGGCGTTACCGAGCCTTGTCCCAGCGTGCCTGTCGCGAGCTGAAAACCTTTTCATAGTTGGGGGAACCGCAGCAGCCGGCCATGAGTCCTCCGTTCCGGTTCTGATCATGCCACCAAGAATCGCTCCTCGCATTGCTCGAGATCGCACAACGCAGCGCCCCGATTCGAGCCACAGGCCCCTAACCGGCGGTCCAGGAAAACCGGGCCAACCGCTCGGTCACCCAGGTTTCCCATCGAGCCATGATCTCAGACACGTCCCCGGGTGCGGCGGCGATCGGTGCGCCGACCACCACCGTGATCGGAGCCCGCTTCCAGTGGTTGTCCAGGCCGAAGACCCGGTCGGTGCCGACTACTGCCACCGGGATGAGCGGGACACCGGCGCGAACCGCAAGCCAGGCCGCCCCCCGTTTCGGAGAGAGGTCCCCCCACACCGACACCCGGGTTCCCTCGGGAAACACCCCGACGGCCTCGCCTGCCTCGAGACGGGCCAGGGCGGCCCTGACCGTGCCAACCGGAGCCCGACTACGGGAAACCGGAATCACCCCGAACCAAGCCAACAACCGGTCGAGGACCACCGACATGCCGAAAAGCTCATCGACGGCGAGATACCTGATGGGACCACCCAACGATGCCCCGATGACTACTGGATCGAGATGTGAGTAATGATTGGCCGCAACCACGAAAGGGGGCGGCGGGAGCTCCTGGTCCAACTCGATTCGCAGGGAGAAGCAAGCTCGGCCAACCATTCTCACCAGCGGAGGGCCGATCGACCAGAGAAACCGGCCGAATCGAGACACCGGCCGGTCGCCCAGGGTGTGGTGCGACAAAGACACCGCAGCGACGCTAGATCAAACACCCAATCCCTGTCTTCGCTGGAGCCGGCCCGCCGCAAATAGCGGGTAATCGGTGCGGGCCATGCTCACGGCGGCCACGGCTGAGGACCATTGACGGGGGCCGGCATTCAGACTAAAATTATGGTCATGCCAAGAACGCTTCCGCTATCCGAGATCAAGGCCAAACTGTCGGAGATCGTCGCCGAGGTCGTCACCACCCAGGAACGAGTCACCGTCACCCGAAACGGGCGCCCCGTTGCCGTACTGCTCAGCACAGACGATTTAGACGCCATCGAAGAGACCGTGGCGATCCTCTCGGACCCAGCAGCCATGCGTGAGATCGAGCAAGGTCGGGCAGCCATAGCCGGCGGTGACGTTGCCACCAAGGACGAGATCGAGGCACTTCGCATCCAGCTTCGCGCCAAGTCTGCGTGACCGAAGCGCCCTGGGACCTGATCGTCGCCGGGCCCGCCCGCCGTGCCATTGATCGACTCCCCGGCAAGGTCGCTTTAGCCGTCCTGGACTACCTTGCCGATTCTTTCCTCGACAACCCGCACCGGGTAGGCAAGGCGCTACGGGGTGATCTCGCCGGACTTCATTCAGCGAGAGTTGGTGCCTACCGCATCGTCTATGAGATCAATCAAGACAGCCACACGGTTCGAGTCGTCTACATCGACCATCGGGCGGACATCTACCGACCCCGGTAGGCCGCACGCCGAGGTGCGGCGCTGTTTGGCGATGAGGGCGTTCTCGTCAGGCACCTTCGGCCCGTCACCCCTCGCATTCTCAGACCACCCGGTTCAGCCTCAGCCCGGTTGGCTCTTGTCGTAGTTGACCATCCAGCCAATGCCGAATCTGTCGACGAGCGCTCCGTAGTCGGCGCCCCAGAAGGTCGCCTGATAAGGCATCACCACGGTCCCGCCTTCGGCGAGGGCGTCGAAGATACGTTTGCCCTCGTCCGAGCTGGCGGGGCCGATGCTCACCTGGATGTTGTCACCCACCGTCGTCGGGCCCATGGCGTCGGGCCGGTCGGAGCCCATGAGGACCTGCCCATCTCCGAGTGGGAGCGAGGCGTGCATCACCAGATTCCCGTCGACGTCCATCGCCTCATCGGGCGGCATCTCCGAGAAACGATTGACCTCCAGTTCGCCACCGAACACCGACTGATAGAAGCGGAACGCCTTCTCGCAGTCTCCTGTGAAGTTGAGATAAGGATTGATCTCGGTCATGTCATGCCTCCCGAACGGTGTGTGCTGGCTCACCGATCCTAAAAGGATTGGCCAGGAGAGGGACCGACGTGACGTCGGTCCCTCCCAAGTGGCATGTCGTCGGCAGTCTGTCCCCGCCCCGAAATAAGACTTTTAGCCGGACAGCGGGTAGACGTCCGACTGGGCGACGAACTCGTCGACATGGGAGACGAGTGTCGGCATGCTGGCGGAGGTCGGGAAGACGCGTCGCGATAGGCTCTTCCGACGCGAACACCAAGGAGCCGCGAATGGCAGCCTCGGGCAAGTCAGCCGAGCGCAGAAAACCGGGAGATGGCACCTTCTCCGCTGAAGAGCGCGCAGCGATGAAAGAGCTGGTGAAGGAGCGGAAAGCAGCCAAGAGTGGAAAGAAGGGCGATGGCAACGCCGAGGTGCTGGCGAAGATCGCCGACATGGCCGAGGACGACCGGGCCATCGCCGAGCGTCTCCACGAGATCATCCTCAAGGCCGCACCCGAACTCACCCCAAGGACCTGGTACGGAATGCCCGCCTACACCCTGGACGGCAAGGTGGTGTGCTTCTTCCAGGATGCCGGCAAGTTCAAGGCCCGCTACTCGACGCTCGGGTTCCAGGACGCAGCCAACCTCGACGACGGTGCCCTCTGGCCGACCTCGTACGCGGTGACCAAGCTGAACAAAGCCGTCGAGCAGCAGATAGTCGCGTTGGTTAAGAAGGCAGTCGACTGATCCGGCGCCCCGTCTGACGAGCGGCGTAGGCTCGATCCGGTCCTGGCAAAGGAGGAGACATGGAAGAACACCCGACGGCGGTTCTATACCGAGCCGTCAACCTCGCTGCCGCCCGTGGCGACATGTCAGCGATGGCAGATGCCCTGGCCGACGACGTCCTCTGGCATCAGATCGGCGCTGCGGCGCTTCATGGGAAGGATGCGGTGATGGCTACCTGGGAGGGGCTGGCCGAAGGCATTGATTTCGACCTCGACATCCACGACGTGCTGGCCAACGACGACCACGTTGTAGGCCTGGTGACGGCAACCGTCAAAGTCGGTGACACCGAGTTCACCTACCGCACCGCGGAAATCGCCCACGTCAAAGATGGCAAGGTGACCGAACGGTGGGCATTCTCGGATGACACCCAGGCGATCACCGACTTCTTCGCCGGGTTCGCCGGCTGAACACCAAAAACCCAATCGCTCAGGCTGGTCTCGGGTCTACGCCGAGAGCAGTTCTTTCATCTTGCGTTGGATCATGTGCGTCGACCACTTGGGAGCGGCCCGGTTCAATAAGCCCATCGTCAGAGAGTCCCGCGCCACATAGATGTGGAGCCGGTTCTTCTCGATTCCGTCAACGATGATGCGTGCCGCCTCCTCGGCCGAGGTCGTGGGGTACTCGCTGCCATTGTCGACTTCCGACGCCTGCACCGGTGTCGAAGGAGATGCCAAGTCACACAGCGGGGTCTCAACGTCTGGCCTTTCTGGCTCTATCGCCCTTCGGCAAGGCTGGCCGCAATGTGGTCGGCAATGTGCTCTGCGTCTGCCCCGACACCGGAGAAAAGGCCAGACCGGGCGGTGTGCATCCCGAGAAGGCCGATGAAATACAAGCCTGGCGCGGAGGTGACCCCTCGCAGCTGATCGGGGTATCCCCCTTTGCCGAAGATGTCGACGTCGATCCAAGAGAAGTCGTAGTGGTAACCGGTGGCCCATACGATCGACGTGACACCGGTCGCCTCCAGGTCGATGGTCCCCGAAGTCGGTCCCGGCGACCAGTCGATTCTCTGAAGACTCTCGGGTGGAGCGTCAAGGTCCTTCTTGGCGATGTAGGCGTCGATTTGACCCAGAATCTCGTCGGCGACGAGGTCGGCTCCGTCGACGATATCCGCAACCTCCCCCTCGAAGGAAAGAGTCATCCGGTCCGCTCCGACGATTCGACCGACCAGGTGAACACCATCCCGACCAAAGGCTCGCAGGTTCAGGTCCTTTCCACCGTCCCTACCCGAGACCATGATGCTGGGTTGTTGCCTCATCGCATGGTCCACGAGGGCGTCCATGAAGCCCATCTCATGCAGCCATTTCGCGGTGTCCATGCCCCGGTAGCGACGCGGAGCCCAGGCTGAACGGCCCAGGGAGAACCAAACCTGCCGGCCGTCCATCAACAAATCGTCCACTATTTGAGCACCCGACTGGCCGCTTCCAACCACGAGCACACCGCCATCGGGCAGCCCCGACGGAGATCGGTATGACTGGCTGTGGATCTGGGCGATGTCGGGGTGGACTCCTTCGCCGATCGCAGGAATTGACGGGAAGGGAAAAGCCCCGGTAGCGACGACCACGGAGTCGGCGGCCAAGTCACCGTCCGGGATAGTGATCACCCAGCTTCCGCCCTGGCGACGGAGACGGGTCACTTCCGTCGACTCTCGAACCGGTGGATCCAAGAACGCCTTGTAGTCACGTACGTATTCGGCGATCTCGTCACGGAGAATGAAACCATCGGGATCGTCTCCCTGGTAGGGGAAGCCGGGCAGGTTCAGAGTCCAGTTGGGGGTAACCAGGCAAAACGAGTCCCACCGGTCAAGCCACGAATCTCCGGATCGCCCGCGCTCCAGTAGCACGTGATCGAGACCCTGTTTCGTCAACCAATAGCTGGTCGCCAAACCAGCCTGGCCGGCACCGATTACGGCTATCTGTATCGATTGCATCACCGCACCGTAGCCCTCATGCAGAGCGCGCCCCGGGTCGGCGGCGACAGGACCCAGCTGCTGCCCAGGACTCGGAGGGTCATCCTCACACGGTGACGCGGCGATTGCAGTCGGCGGCATTGTCACCCGATTCCGAGGTCTGTTCGTCTAATCGGGGTGACGGTGACGACAATGTCGGAGGTAACCGACGGCGAGGAGATCATGGTGAGACCGGCACGAGCGGGGGTGATGATCGCCGCGACTTGTCTACTGGTCGCCGCATGCACTCCGTCCGAAACGGACCAAACAGTGCCTTCCACGACCATGCCCACCCCCACCAGCGTCTCTGCGACAGCCGGCGGGCCGATCCCGGTGGTCGTCGACTACAGCCCCACCGTCTCCGATGTGGGCGGCCTTCTCTATCTGCTCTCCCACCCGGGTGTCGAGGTGATCGCCATCTCTCTTCCTGTCACCGGCGAGGCCGGGTGCGAGCTGGGCATGGAGGTGACATTGGGGATCCTGGCGATGATGGGACGCCAGGAAATCCCGGTCGCCTGCGGCTCCGACGCCCCGGCCGGGGCCAATCAATGGCCGGAAGAGTTCCTCGCCGGTCATGAGAACCTCAGCTTCGGGCTGGCGACCGGTTTGGCGAGCAGTTTTCCGGGGACGGCTTCGCAACTGATCGCCGAGACCGTCGCCGGATCGGATCGACCCGTAACCGTGTGGGCGGTGGCTCCGCTCACCAACCTCGCCCAGGCACTGAGCGACAACCCCGAGATCGTCTCGGGAATCGAAGAGGTGGTGATCATGGGAGGAGCGGTCGACGTGCCGGGAAACACCTTCGACGGCGCCGCCGAATGGAACCTGTTCATCGACCCGATGTCCGCAGCGGCGGTCGTGGCCTCCGGAGTGCCTATCACCTTGGTGCCACTCGACGCCACAAACCAGGTGCCGGTGCCTATCTGGTATCAGGCCGGGTTGGCGGGCGCCTCCCAATCGGACCAGATCATCTATCTGGGGCAGATGGTGAGGATCTTTCCGTCCGTAACCAGCGGCTTCTACTACTTCTGGGACGAGTTGGCGGCCGCAGTCGTCGCAGGAGAGGTCGAGATCACCAGTGAAGCAGCGACGATATCGGTCGTTTCCGGAGGCGGTGAACAGGGACGGACCGTCCGCGACAGCGACGGAAGCGCCGTCGCCGTCGCCACCGGAGTGGTGGATCCGGAGGCCTTCTACCTCGAGTTCATCTCCAGGCTGGCGGGGAGTCCGTACCAGCGGCCGGTGGCCAACGCCGCCGAAGTCGCCTACTTCGACTCCTTACGCGACTCCGTGGCCTACCTGCAGAGCGTGGTCTCCGAGGTGCTCTCGGATCCCGACTTCGACTCGGACAAGGCATACAACCCGCCGCTGGTGGCGGCCGGCTTCGATCGAATCTTCGGGGCGTTCCAGGCCAGCCTGGTTGAGGCAGAAGCTGTGGAACCGCCGGATGACCTGGCACAAGAGCACGCCGCCTACCTGGCAGAGCTCCAGGGAGTGGTGGCGGCCCGGAGCTCGATCGTCGAGGGTCTGGGCAATGCGACGACCTGGGAGGAAGCGTTCTCCGTGTTCGATCAACTACCCGGCAACGGCGCCTGTCTCGCCTTGGTGGAAAAGGCAGGCATAGTCGGGGTCGATCTCGAGCTGGTCTGCCGGGAGTGAGCGCAATGGCACGGCAGCAAATCAAGCCTTTAGGTTTGGGCTTGACCAAGGAGGATTGATGCCGATTCGCCCCAATGCCCTGGAGCGCCTCGCCTTTTACCGGCTCGGCCTTGCCCCGGCACCGCTCCTTGACGTCTTCGGGGCGTTCTCGTTTC
>JBFHXF010000088.1:0-8433 GCA_041599115.1 Acidimicrobiia bacterium | reverse complement strand
TCGTACCAGGGCCCCCATGCGCAATCTTGGAGTTTCTGCGTCACTCGGCTCCGGCCAGTGATGCTCGGCCGGACCGAAGTGGGTCCTGTGATCGCCATTGGTGTGGGCGATGCCGCCGAGGCCGGGGATGCGGTTGATGTCCATCAAGGTGGACGGCCGAGCGAAACGGAGTTTCATCATCGGGATGAGGCTCTGGCCACCGGCGAGGATCTTCACCTCGTCGCCGCGTTCGTCCAAGATCGAAAGCGCTTCTTCCAGACTCTCCGGTGCCAGATAGTCGAACTTGGCGGGATACATGACTACTCCTATGACTGGTCAGCTCGATGCCCGCTACGTTCACTGATACTAAGCGCGACCACCGGAAGGATGTGGTGGAGAAGGGATAAGTGTTCACGAATACTTATCGCGGGGAGGTAGGCGCCGGTCTTTCATAGACTCGACTCCGGGCATGTTCGACTCACTCACCCAGCGGTTCGAAGCCGTCTTCTCGAGTCTTCGCGGCAAGGGGCGGTTGTCCGAGGCCGACATCGATCAGACTCTTCGCGAGGTTCGGGTCGCACTTCTCGAGGCCGATGTCAATATCGCGGTTGTCAAGGCCTTCCTGGGACGCGTCAAGGCCCGGGCTCTCGAGATATCGGCGTCGAAGTCACTGACACCCGGCCAGCAAGTGATCAAGATCGTTCACGAGGAACTGGTGACCACGCTGGGCGGGGCAGCAGTGCCCCTGGTCAGGACGTCCCCCCCATTGGTCGTGCTCATGGTCGGACTTCAGGGTTCGGGCAAGACCACGACTGCTGCGAAGCTGGCCGGACTTCTCAAGAGTCAAGGAAAGCGGCCCCTGCTTGTCGCCGCAGACCTGCAACGACCTGCTGCCATAGACCAGTTGGAGACCCTCGGCTCGCGGCTCTCGGTGCCCGTCTACGTCGATCGGAAGGCAAAGGCGCCAAGGGTCGTGAAATCCGCCGTCAAGGAGGCGGCGAGAGATGGGCGTGACGTCGTCATAATCGATAGCGCCGGACGCCTGCAGGTCGACGAGTTGTTGATGGCCGAACTGGCGGAGATAAAGCGAGCCGCCGACCCCGATGAGGTCCTCCTCGTCGTCGACGCCATGACCGGCCAGGACGCCGTCAATGTCGCTTCCGGATTCCAGAGTCAGATCGGATTGACCGGCATCGTTCTCTCCAAACTCGACGGTGACGCCAGAGGTGGAGCCGTCATCTCCGTCAGGGAAGTCACCGGTGCACCGGTCAAGTTCGCAGGGATCGGCGAAACGCTGAGAGATATCGAGCCGTTCCATCCGGAGCGAATGGCTTCGCGGATTCTCGGGATGGGCGATGTGATGACCCTCATCGAGAAGGCCGAGTCGGTATTCGATGAGGCGGAGGCCGAGAAAGCGGCAAGAAAGATGAGCAAGGGCCAATTCACCCTCGAGGACTTCTTGGCCCAGTTCCAACAGATGAAGCGGATGGGGTCTCTAAAGGACATCCTTGCTATGCTCCCTGGCTCCGGATCGCTTCTACGCGAGGTCAATGTCGACGACCGTGACATTCGCAGGGTCGAGGCCATCATTCAGTCGATGACCTATGAGGAGCGCCGGAACCCAAGGATCATCGGCGGGAGCCGCAAGCGACGGATCGCGTCCGGTTCGGGCATGAAGCCCCAGGATGTGAACCGAGTGCTCAAGCAGTTCGCCGAAGCACAGAAGATGATGAAGATGTTGGCCGGGGGCCGAGGCAATCCAAACCTCGAGGCCCTCTTGGGCGGCCAACGAAACATGAGGTGAGTCAATGGCCGTCAAGATGAGACTGATGCGGATGGGCAAGAAGAAGCAAGCCGTATACCGCGTCGTGGTAGTGGACGGGCGTTCCCCGAGGGACGGCCGCTACATCGAGCAGATTGGGAGATACGACCCCAGGCAGGAGCCTTCCCTGGTTGAGATAGACAATGAAAAGGCGGCGAGCTGGCTCAGCAAGGGCGCTCAACCGACGGAGGCAGTCGCGAAGCTACTCAACATCTCGGGAGCCATGAACACAGTCAAGGTCAAGACCGGACAGATTCACACAGTCGGCGGTTCCCCGGCCCAGGCCGAATCCGCTGTCCTGGCCGCATCTGAGGAGGAGTGAAATTGGCCAAAGGAGAAATCGTCGAGCGCGTCGTGACATACGTGGTCAAATCGATTGTCGAATCGCCCGAGGACGTTTCTGTCACCGTTGTCGAGCAGGGACCCGACGAGGTGGTCGCTGAAGTGAGAACCGCCAAGGAGGACATGGGTCGGGTGATCGGGCGTCGCGGTCGGGTCGCAAAGGCAATACGCGCCGCCGCCGGCGCCGCGGCCGAAGAAGAGGGGATCACAGCTGACGTCGAGTTCCTCGACTGACCAGCCCCGATTCAGGGTGGGGCGACTGGGACGGCCTCATGGTCTGAATGGATATGTCGGCATCTACATAGACGACGCAGATCTGGGGCGGGTCCAGGCGGGCTCCACCGTTTTCCTCGACGGCGTGGAGCATGCGGTTCGTTCTGTCCGCCCCGCCAAGAAGGGTTATCGAATCGCCTTCGCGGGCATCGTCGACCAGAACGGCGCCGAGGGCCTTCGCGGGGCGGAGGTCACTGTGACCCAGAGGCGGGCTCTAGACGCGGATGAGTATTGGCCCTCCGACCTCGAGGGCTTGACGGTCGTCTCGGACAACGGATCGGTTCTCGGGGTTGTGGAGGCCGTAGTGGTCGGGTCGGCTCAGGACCGACTCGTCGTCCGCACACCAAGAGCGGTTTTCGAAGTCCCTTTCGTTGGTGCCCTCGTGCCAATCGTCGATTTGGATGGAAGGCGTATTGTGGTGAGCGATATTCCCGGCCTGCTCAGCGACTGAGAATATTGATGGTGATTCCCACAAGACCGCCGTCAGCGGGATCACGATCGCCGGCGAAAAGCGATGTCTCACCTGGCAGGATGTCGATTCTCGTCTTGAACTCACCCCAGGTTTGTGAGGAGTCCGCCGTCTCGATCGTCTTCTCCGCAACGACTTGGTTCCCAGCGGTGGCAATCACGAGGACCTCGCCGTTTGCTGTCCTTGCATAACCCGAAACTTCGATGTTGGTGGCAGTTTGGTCTCCGCTCCATGGGTTGACGAGGATGGTCTGATCCGAAATCGCCGCTGCACCCTCGAATCCGGTTTCTCCCTTCTGTAGCTCCAGGATGAGTCGTGCCGGTGAGTTGGTCACTCGCGATCGAACCTGGACCGGCAACCGAAGATGCAGGTCTATGAAGATCTCGCCGTCGATGGATCGAACCACGTACAGCCGGTCAACCAGGTCGGTCTCCACGAGCTGGTCAGTGATGACTGTCTTGAGAGCGTTCACGTGGATCCTGACAATCTGACGCGATCGCAGGAACTCGACGACGACCGACGGGGGCGTGGTGGCCGGAGCTCCTTCAGCCGTTTGAAAATCGATCTGAAAGACCTCGCATCCTTCCGCCGATCGCCACGAGATGAGTCCGACGATTGCGGTGTCCGACTCGGGCTGATCGACGCGCATGACCCTGCCCTCGCCGGCGAACCTCTCTGTTTGGGGACAGCCGAGACCGTTTTCCACAGGCGTCGTTGGCTGGGTGGGTGCGGGCGTCTGGGACACCGGCCGCACGGTCGTGGTGACGCCACCGAGGGATCCGCAGGCTGACAGGGCGGTTAGGGAAAGGATCAGAAACGCCCGCATGGCCGGAAGGCTACGACGGTCACTAGATTTGAGCAGGCAATCAAGATCGCCGATCAGGAGTTGTCATGCCCGAAGCCGTAATCGTCGCTACTGCAAGGACACCCATTGGCAGGGCATACAAGGGATCTCTGATCGACGTGCGGGCGGACGACCTGGGGGGCTACGCCATCAACGCCGTTATGGAAAAGGCCCCGGAAGTCGATCGGTCCTCGGTGGTGGATGTGATGGTCGGGTGCGGGCTGACTCATCATGAGCAGGGCTACAACGTCGCTCGTCCGGCGGCCTTGCTCGGAGGCATGCCCGCTTCGGTCCCCGCGACCACCGTCAACCGTTTCTGTGCATCGTCGCTCCAGACGATTCGGATGGCCTTTCACGCCATAAGGCAGGGTGAGGGCGACACCTATGTGGCGGCCGGCACCGAATCGGTCTCTCGGACCTATGGGAGGGCGTTCGACAGCGATGACCTCAACCCCAGGTTCACTGATACGACCCGTGACGACTTCATCAACAACGTCTATATCCCAATGGGCAACACGGCTGAGAATGTGGCCGAGCGATTCGGGATCACCCGACGGCGCATGGACGAGTTCGCCAAAAGATCACAGGATCGAGCCGTGGAATCACAGAAGAACGGCTTTTTCGAATGGGAGATCACTCCAATCGAGGTCCCCGATGGTCGAACAATCATCGCCGATGACGGACCTCGTCCCAATACCACCCTGGAGAAGCTGGCCGAGCTGCCTGCGGCCTTCAAACCTGCAGGATCGGTGACGGCAGGCAACTCCTGTCCCCTCAACGACGGCGCGGCCGCCGTTCTCGTGATGTCGGCTGATCGAGCCAGAGAACTGGGCATCCAGCCCCTGGCCCGGATACTCGCTTCCTCGGTTGTCGGTCTCGAGCCCGAGTACATGGGCATGGGACCAGTGGGGGCCACCCGGGCCGTGCTGGCGCAGGCCGGGATGACCCTGGATGACATCGATGTGATCGAGATCAATGAGGCCTTCGCCGCACAGGTGCTGGCGTCGGTGGACGAATTGGGGATCGATATGGACAAGCTCAACCCGCATGGCGGAGCCATCGCCCTGGGGCACCCGTTCGGCATGACCGGTGCCCGAATCATGGGAACGCTGATCAACGATCTGCGTACCCTCGACGCCACATACGGTCTCGAGACGATGTGTGTCGGCGGGGGTCAGGGGATGGCGATGATCGTGGAGCGTTTGAGCTAGACCCAGACATGATGAGCTGACTGGAGAGGTCGGTGTGATGCGAGAAGGAAAACCGAAGGTCGTGGTGATCACTGGGGCCGCGGCTGGCATCGGGCTTGGGATTGCCCGGGCATTCACTTCAGGCGGAGCTCAGGTGGTGATGGCCGATATCGACGCATCGACCCTCGATGCTGCAGTGAGTGGGCTGCGGGATCAAGGAGCCGATGCGTTTGGCGTACCTTGTGACGTTCGGAGTTCTGATTCGATGGCGTCCCTGCGAGAAGCAGCCCTGCGCCGGTTTGGGGGCGTAGACGTTGTCTGTCTCAATGCCGGCGGCCCGATTCCCAGGTCGACCCTCGAGGTTCAAGCGGCTGATTGGGAGAGGGTGCTGGCTGTCAACCTGTTCGGGGTGATCAACGGAGTTCAGGCGTTTCTTCCCTTCCTCGCAGCAGCGGGCGGCGGTCACATCAACGCGACCTCTTCGATGAGTGGTTTGGTGCCGTTTCCCCCCGTTGTCGCTTACAACGTGGCGAAAGCGGGGGTCATCGCATACATGGAGACGCTGGCCCACGAACTCAGAACTGAGGGTTCGCCGGTGAGAGTCTCCGTTTTGTGCCCCGGGGAGGTGGCCACACGGGCCGTCGAGAACGCAATGCGTCTGGCCCGGCTGGAAGGTCATAACGCGAGTCCGGAGGAACTCGATCAAGCGGTGGCGGCCCAAAGGGGGCTTCTCCGTGGAGGAATCTCCCCCGAAGAGGTTGGTCGGGCGCTTATTCGAGGAATCGAAGAGGATCGTTTCTGGATTTTCACCCACCCTCAATGGGTCCAAGGTCCGCTGAAGCAACGACACCGGGCGATGGTCAACGACGGGAGTCTGGCCGACATCTGAGACCTCCAGCGTGCCTGCCCAACCGACGTGGGCTTTGATTGATCCCCGGTTTTGTTCCTACTGTTGAGGTGAGGAGGCATACGGGCAAAGTCGGCCGGCCATTTCATGACACGCATCAACGTCATCACCATGTTCCCCGAGTTCTTCGACGGGCTGCTCGGGGTGAGCATTGTGGGCCGCGCCGTCAGCCAGGGGCACCTCGAGGTGAATCTGGTCGACCTCCGCGAATACGGATTGGGCAAGCACCGTCAACTCGATGATGCACCTTTCGGGGGCGGTCCTGGCATGGTGATGATGATCGAGCCGCTGTCCGCGGCCCTCGAGCAATTCGACGGGACCCACCGGGTCATGTTCACCCCTGTCGGCTCGGTGCTGAATCAGAGCACCCTGGACCGGTGGGCGACGCTCGACGAGATCACACTCGTCTGTGGCAGATACGAAGGCGTCGACCAGAGGGTGATGGACAACTACATCGATGAGGAGGTCAGTCTCGGCGATTTCGTCCTTGCCGGGGGAGAGGTGGTCGCCGCGGCCGTCATCGAGGGCGTGGTGCGTCTTCTTCCGGGCGTTGTCGGCAACCCCGAGTCGACTACTAACGAATCCTTCAGGAAGGGGTTGCTCGAAGAGCCGGTCTACACCCGACCGGCCGATTTCCGCGGGCATGAGGTTCCTGACGTCCTTCTTTCCGGAGATCACGCCCGGATCGAAGCCTGGCGTCAAGAGGAGAGAATCCGACGGACCCAGCGACGTCGTCCGGATCTCTATCAAGATGGCTAGACCTTCGATACCTGATACAATTCGATTTGCCGGGACCAGACCAGCTCCCGGCGATTTCTAGGAGCTCTCCATGAATGATCTTCACGTTGTAGAAAGCGCGCACGTCCGCGACGACATCCCAGAATTCCGGACCGGTGATACGGTCAAAGTTCATGTACGGGTCGTCGAAGGTGGACGGGAACGCATCCAGATATTCGAAGGTGTCGTCATCGCCCGCAACGGCGCTGGGGGACGGGCCTCCTTCACTGTTCGCAAGATGAGCTTCGGTGTAGGAGTCGAGCGCGTCTTTCCCGTTCATGCCCCGATCATCTCGAAAGTCGAAGTCATCCGTCGCGGGGATGTGCGCCGTTCGAAGCTGTACTACCTGCGTGACCGGGTCGGCAAGTCGGCCCGAATCAAGGAGCTTCGGGACTGAGTTTCACACCGCCCGAGCTGGCGCAATCAGAGCCGGAGGAGGCGCCGGAAAAGCCCCGTCGGCGCTCGTTCCTTTCTGAGCTTCCCGGGCTGCTGCTGACGGCCCTGGTGATCGCCGTCCTCATCAAGACCTTCTTGGTGCAGCCGTTCTGGATTCCCTCGGAGTCGATGCTCCCCACGATTCAGGTGAACGATCGGGTGATGGTCAACAAGCTCGCCTATGACCTGGGCGAACCGACCCGAGGAAGCATCGTCGTATTTCGCGATCCCCGCGAAGCGCTCGTGGATGAATCCATTCCCGAGGCGGTGATCCGGTCGGTCTTGGAGGCCGTTGGAGTTCGCACCCGGGGGCGTGAGGATTTGATCAAGCGTGTCGTGGGATTGCCCGGTGAGGAAGTCGAGATCAAGGACAACCACGTGATGATCAACGGCGTGCCGCTCTCTGAGCCCTATCTCCCTGACGTGTTCATGGCGGACGAGGGTCCCTTCGAAGTCGGGCCGGACGAGGTGTTCGTAATGGGAGACAACCGCAACGCTTCCTTTGACAGCCGGCGCTTCGGACCGGTCCCCTATGACGACCTGGTGGGAGAGGCATTCGTCACCATCTGGCCCCTTTCACATTTCGGCGGTCTCTGAATCTGTCGCCCCGTCCTATTAGGCACTTAACCACAGGGGTTGGCATATGATCGATCCTGTTGATTCAGAGGAGAAGATGGAAGAAGACCTGGAGCGTTACGAATCCGAGGTAGAGCTCAAAATCTACAAGGAGTATCACGACGTCCTCCCGATGTTTCGCTATGTCGTGGAGACAGAGCGCAGGTTCTACCTGGCGAACAATGTCGATCTCCAGGTTCGTGAGGCGAACGGCTCGGTCTTCTTCGAGGTGGAGATGAGGGACGCATGGGTATGGGACATGTTCCGCCCGGCTCGCTTTCTGGAGCATGTCAAGGTGCTCACGTTCCGGGATGTGAATGTCGAAGAGCTGGAGAAGCCCGAACTCTCGCTCTGAAGAACCGCCCTGCCATTGGCGCCCTGGGGGAGAGCATTGCCGCCCGTTTCCTCGAGGATCATGGCGTGAGAGCCGTTGCACGCAACGTCGAGGTCCCCGGCGGAGAGCTCGACATCCTGGCCCTGGACGGCCGCCGGCGGGTCGCCATAGAAGTCCGTAGCCGCACCCGCATCGAAGACCCTCTCGGGGCCATCGATGGAACGAAGCGCAGTCGCGTGAAACGGCTGGCTCTTCTCACAGGAGCAACCCGCTTGGATCTGATCGGGATCCTTCTGACCCGTGAACACGTCGACATACACTGGCTTCCCGACGCCTAGAACATGAAAGACGGTCATGCCAAGTCCTGATGCGGCAATCAAAGTCGTCGGTCTGGTCAAGCACTACAAGAAGACTCGGGCAGTGGACGGTCTCGATTTCGAGATTCC
>JBFHXF010000087.1:0-8437 GCA_041599115.1 Acidimicrobiia bacterium | reverse complement strand
TTGGCCGTGGTGGCCATGATGATGGGAGCGATGGCTCCGGCGTGGGCCGCGACGGGCGGCGTGACTTCCGCTGACCTGGAAGCCAAGGGGTGGAACTGCCAACTCGACAACTACCCTGACGGAGCGGGGGTGCACTGTTCCCGGGTGTGGGTCGGTGATTTCATAGGCGGTGGCACGGGAACTCTGCATTTGATGGTGTTCAGCTCGCCGGCCGATACCCGTTACGAACTTGGGACATTTCTCGGCACCGAACTGTTGAGGTTCAGTAGTAAGAACATCGACGGCAAGCCATGCGGAAAAAACACGACCTGGCACGATCTTCTCGACGATGGCAGCTTGTTCGCCTGTCACGCCTGGCATGGAGGTCTCAACCCGACTGCGTAATCCAGTAGGTGACTGAAGGAAAGACCCGTCCCCCTCACATCTCGGAAAGCCGGAAGATGGCCTGTATCCCGAGCTGACGATCGATCGATAGGGTGAAGGTCGTGTCCCTTTTCAGCTCCAACAGGGAGCGGCATCTCTGGCTCTGGACCCTGGCGGCATTGTTGGCTCTGGCATGGGCACGGGCGCGACTCCGCTCCCTCAGTTTGTGAGCTTGCGTACTCCACATCCTCCGAGCATCGGTCGGGGCGAGCTCACTGCGTGACGTTTCCGTAACCTGCGGGAGATCGCTGGGAGGTGAAGGTGAAAGGGCTGTTGAGCCAGTTCGACGAGTCGCTGATGCTGGCCTTGGCCGTCGGCGTCGCAGCACTGGCGGTGGCCACAGTGGTCGGTATCCGTTATCGCAGGGCGGGTCGGCTTTGGCTGCAGGCCGTCGGGCGCATCCTGACCACCGGCTCGGTGGGGGTGGTTATCTTGGCTACCGCACTACCCCGCTCGGCTCGTATCGAATCCGACGGTGACCTGGTGTTGACCCCTGGACGGGGCGGCTTGGGAGACCTCGGTCAGATCCTTGCGGACCCGACATCGCTGGCTGGGGTTCTGCTGCTATCCAACTTAGTGCTGTACATCGCAGTCGCCTTCTTTGCTGTCTATGGGTGGCACGAGAAGCGCTGGCTTGTCCTGCCGGCGTGTCTCGGGCTGTCGGTTTTGGTTGAGGCCATCCAGTTCCTTCTCCTCGGGAGGGTGGCCGCGACCGACGACGTCATTCTCAACATGGCAGGTGGGTTGATCGGTTACGTCGCTGCCGTGGCCTCGCTCCGGTTCACCTCGAGTTCGACGGCCCTTGTCGGCAACGACAGCCAAACGGCCTGAAATCGGGATCTTTGTATGCCGCTCGAGACACCCGGTTGATCGAAGCCGGCTTGTCCTACGATGAGCCGATGTTGATCGAGCATCTAGGGAAGTCGCCGGCCGTCTCCTCTGAGGCTTATGTTGCCCCGACAGCGACCGTCTGCGGTGACGTGACCATCGGGAGGGGGAGTCGCATTCTGCATGGCGCTGTGATCGTCGCCGAGGGCGGCTCGATCACGATCGGGCGCGAGGTCATTGTCCTGGAGAACGCTGTCGTGCGTAGCACGACGCGCCGATCGACCAGGATCGGGGACAACGTGTTGATCGGTCCGAACTCCCACGTAGCGGGAGCGACCATCGAAGAGCAGGTATTTGTCGCGACCGGAGCTGCGATCTTTCACGGCTCCACCCTGGGAGCGCGATCGGAAGTTCGCATACACGGTGTGGTCCATGTCAACTCTCGGCTCGCCTCAGACGCCACGGTACCGATCGGCTGGATAGCCGTCGGCGACCCGGCCGAGATCCTCCCACCCGGCGAACACGAGCGTATCTGGTCGATTCAGAAGAACCTTGACTTCGTGCAAACGGTCTACGGCGTCGAACCGGCCCCAGGGGGGAGCTCGAACATGCCTGAGATCACGCGCCGGCTGTCTGAGCTCTATCGGAGCTTCGCCGAGGATCGCCACATATGAATCTCAAACGGGGCAGTCCTGCTCACCGGGCAGAAGTGGGCGGACCAGCAGCCGGTAGGTCGGAGCGTCCATCATCGGATCGGGGTGGAGCCACTCGGTGACCTGGGTGGCGTCCTGGAACAACGCCAGCTTTTCTGGTCCCACGATGGTGCACAGCCACCCGTTTTGGAGTTCGGTCCACTGTTCCAGATTGTCTTCAAGTGGCCAGGGGCGAACATCTTCGAACTGGGAATCGGGCGCCCCCATGGCGACGCCGGCCAGGACACGTACCTTCTCCCCTTGGTAGGGCTTGGTATCGGCCTTCGAAGCCGCCTGATCGACTGCCGCGAGGAGCTTGACGAACGCGGCCTTCTTGGAATTCGATGGGTAATGATCGATCCCCAAGGCGTAGACCGAGTACACATGTCGTCCCGCGGCATCCCAAAGAGTCACTACTTCGGTGTTCGCGTCGGCGACATGGTTGGCCGCCGAGTCGTCGTATTCATCGACGATCGAAGGCAGGCCCATTTCCGCCACTATGTCGAGGATGGTCTTCAGATCACCGCTGGAGATCTTTCCGATCTGATAGTTGGGGAGAAGCGGTCCGGGATAGATCTCGATGACCGGTCCCTCCAATATGAGTCGCCCGTCTCCAAGCAGGGTGTAGGTCGGCCCGTGGCCGAGAGCCCATTCCAGTGGTACGAACCCACCCTCCGACCGGAGCTGGAGCAGAGGGTCATCGGGCCCGACGGAGTTTCCCGTCTGGCCAACGGGGAGGCCACATGCGCCGACGATGAGACCTAGGGCGATGATCCGGCTGGGTAAGAGTCTTCTCATTGCATTTTGATGGCACGAGATGCTTTGGAAGTTCCCCGCAAGTAGCGTCCCCTCGCCATGATCGCCATTCTCACCGGGCTCGCCGCGGGCGGCCTGCATGTCTTTTCGGGTGCCGATCATCTGGCCGCTCTGGCTCCATTGGCGATCAAGGATCCACCGAAGGCCTGGAAGCGCGGGGCCTTTTGGGGCCTCGGCCACGGTACGACCATCTTGATCGTGGGAGCTCTCAGCCTCGGGCTGCGGGCTTTCGTGAACGTGGGCGCATGGTCGGCCTGGGCGGAGTTCGTGGTGGGATTCCTGCTCCTCGGCATAGGCGCGTGGGCGATTCGGGTAGCACTCAACACCGAGATCCACATGCACGATCATTTTCATCCGGATGAGAGCCATGCCCATCTTCACAGCCACAGCGGTGAGCAGCGACGTCACGACCATGCAGCTTTCGGAGTCGGAGCCTTACATGGTCTGGCGGGAACCGGATACCTGTTCGGTGTCCTGCCGGCCCTCGCCCTGCCGGTAACGGCTGCGATTCTCTACCTCGGCGCCTATCTGGTGGCCTCGGTCGGGGCGATGTCCGGATTTGCCTTCCTGCTCGGGATGCTGACACGACAAAGAAGCCCGATCTGGGTGAGGCGGCTCATGCTCGCGTCAGGATTCCTGGCCATAGTCCTCGGGATCGTGTGGATCGTCACTTCATGGCCGTTCTGATCCACGGCTCTGGCATGGCCCCCGGCCTGTCTAACGGGCCGACTCCCAACTGCTGAGACCTGCATCGATTAAGTCGATCGCCCAGTCCAACTCCTCGCGTGTTGTGACCAGTGGTGGGATGAATCGCAGGACGTTGGCGTCTGGTCCGCAGTCGATGATGATCAGGTCATGTTCCAGGGCGTATCGCTGGACATGGCTGAAGGCCGCAGCGTCCGGCTCGCGAGTATCCCGGCTCTTGACCAGCTCAACACCCACCATCAATCCCAGACCGCGGACGTCTCCGATGGTCACATGCCGATCGGCGAGCTCGTTGAAACGTTCAAAGGTCCGTTTGGAAAGATCCCGCGCATGAGGAAGTAGCCCGTCCATGGTCTCGACCACGGCTACTGCCGCTGCCGCCGACACCGGGTTACCGCCGAACGTCGTTCCATGGGATCCGACGGGCCAGGCGTCGATCATCTGGCGCGAAGCACCGTACGCCGATAAGGGCAGTCCGTTCGCGATGCCCTTGCCCATGGCCATGATGTCGGGTTTGGCCGCATAGTGATCGGATGCAAACCACTCAGCCGTCCGTCCGAAGCCGCTCTGGACCTCGTCATAGATCAGGTTGATGCCATGCTCGTCTGCCAGGGCCCGCAGCGAAGTCAGGAACGACGCCGGGGCGGGGTAGTACCCGCCCTCACCCTGGACCACTTCGACGAGAAAAGCCGCGATGTTGTGAGGCCGCACCTCATGTTTGAACATCATGGTCAGTTCCCCGAGTGCCCGTTCCACTGCCTCCTCCTCGGTCACTCCCCATCGGTAGGCACGGGGAAAAGGCGAAATGAAGACGGAGCCGAGAATCGGGTGATACCCCTCCCGGTACTTGGCGTTGGACGTGGTGTAGGCCACCGAACCCATGGTTCTTCCGTGGAAACCACCGCGGAAGGCAACGACACCCTGGCGTTGGCTGGTGTAACGGGCGAGCTTCACCGCGGCTTCGACGGCTTCGGCGCCGGAGTTGGCAAACCCGAACTTCTCGATGGCCGGCGGGGTGATCGCCCTGAGCCCTTCTGCGATATCGACCAGGCTGTCGTAGCGCACGATGCATCCACTGTGTATCAGTTTGTCGATCTGGGCGTGGGCCGCAGCTACAACATTGGGGTGATTGTGGCCGAGGTTGGTGACCGCGGTCCCACAGGCGAAGTCCGCCCACTTGCGACCGTCGCTGTCGGTGACCCAAATCCCTGATGCACTGATAGCGTGGATCTTTGTGTCGTACGCGATCACTGGGGCAATCACGTCTTCGTGTCTGCTCAATAGATCGGTCATTGGATGGATCCTTTCTCGAGGGTGGTGACTAATTGGGCGAGAAAAGATCCGGCCTATGGCGCGGCGAACAGTCCTGCGCGACGCGAAAACGGAGTTGGGAACTTCCGCATGAGCCAGATGCTACCTGGAGACTTCCCCGAGCACGTCGTGAAAACGGTCGAGCCCAGCAAGGCAGGAAGGCGGCTAGCGGAGACGGACTCCGGGCTCAGCGGTGACGGATCCGATGATACGGGGAAAATGCTGGCGCGTGGCGGCGATCACCTCATCGACTCCACCTGGTGAAACGATGAGAGCGAAGCCGATCCCCATGTTGAACGTCGCGTAAAGCTGCTCAGCTGACACGCCACGCTCTCCCAAGAGGTCGAACACGTCGGGGCGACGCCAGGTGGATGTATCAATGTCTGCGCCCAGGTTGGGTGGCAGCGCGCGGGCCAGATTGCCGACCAGGCCACCACCGGTGATGTGGGCGGCAGAGGCGACGACGCCGGTCGCGGCTGCTCGCAGCACGGCCGGCGAGTAGATCACCGATGGGTCCAGGAAAAGGTCGGTCAGGCTCGTGATCTCTTCTGCAAACAAGGCCCGAACCAACGAGAACCCGTTCGAGCGAAGGTTGGGAGAGTGAAGTCCCACCACGACGTCGCCGATCTGGACCCGGTCGGGACGCAATTCCTCCCCCATTTCCACGACGCCCATTGCAGCTCCGGCCAGGTCGACTGCATCGTCAGCCATGACTCCGGGGTGCTCGGCGGTCTCACCACCGAGGAGAGGGCACCCGGCCATCCGGCATGCCTCGGCCACCGAACCGACTATCAGACGGTCGCGGTCTTCTCGCAACGATCCCACTGCCATGTAGTCCACGAATCCGATCGGCCGTGCCCCGACGGCGGCGAGGTCATCGACGCACATCGCTACGAGGTCCCGACCCACACCCCCCCAAGTGTTGGCCAATCGGGCGATTTCGAGCTTGGTCCCGACGCCATCGGTGGTCATCATCAGAACCGGT
This sequence comes from Acidimicrobiia bacterium, assembly GCA_041599115.1. GTDB lineage: Bacteria > Actinomycetota > Acidimicrobiia > Spongiisociales > ZC4RG35 > JACZUI01. The sequence goes on along the minus strand of JBFHXF010000087.1, from coordinate 2,677 downwards.
CGGCGGTACCCCTCGGGCACCGACACCCCCGCCGCAAAGCCCCCAAAGCCCCCGATCACACCGTCGTCCCAAGTGGATGTCACCGCCGCCGCGATGTTGGCGACATGACGTTCAGCTCCTTCAAGGTCGACTCCGGCTTCCCGGTAGGACGTCACGTCAGGACCGTTCGAGTTGGAACTTGTCCGCGGTTCTTGGTGTCAATGTCGGATAGTTCCCGGAGAGGCAGGCGGTGCAGAACCCGGCATCGGCGACACCCGTGGCCTCGAGCAAACCTGCCAGCGAGAGATAACCGAGCGAGTCGGCCCCAAGATGCTCCCGGATCTCATCGGGCTCCATGCGCGCCGCGATCAGGGTCGATCTGTCGCCGGTGTCCATCCCATAGAAGCACGGCCAGCGGTAGGGGGGTGAGGAGACCCGGAGATGCACCTCGGTCGCTCCGGCATCCCTGGCCATGCTCACAAGTTGTCGTGTTGTGGAGCCGCGCACGATGGAATCGTCCACCAACACAACTTTCTTGCCGGCGAAATTCTCCAGTATTGGATTCAACTTGAGACGGATGCCCTGGTCGCGAAGCATCTGGGTGGGCTCGATAAAGGTACGCCCGATATATCTGTTTTTCACGAGCCCGTCGGAATAAGGGATGTTGCTCTCCGCGGCAAAACCCTGAGCCGCCGGGATCCCCGATTCTGGGACGGGAACGATGACATCGGCCAGGGCAGGATGTTCTTGGGCAAGGGTTCGACCCATTTGATATCGGGCGGCATGAACACTCCGTCCATACATCTGACTGTCGGGTCGGGAGAAGTAGACAAACTCGAACAGGCACAAACCGGGGTTGACCTTCTCGAATGGGGAGTAGCTGCGCAGCCCCGCTGCGTCGATTACCACCATCTCCCCCGCGGCGACCTCGCGGACGAACTTGGCGCCGACAAGGTCGAGTGCGGCGGTCTCAGAGGCGAGCACCCAGCCGCTCCCCGGAAGAGAACCGAGGCAGAGGGGGCGAAACCCATTGGGGTCACGGAGGCCGATCACACGGCCTTGATCCATGATCACCAGCGAAAAGGCTCCCTTCCAGGTCGGAGCCGCTTTCAGCAGCGCCATCTCCAAGCCACGGGAGTCCGAACGCTCATCGTCGACCTCCCGGGCGATGCTCTCGGCCATCAGGTCGGAGTCGGTGGTGGCCCCCCTGACCCCGAGGCTCTCGGCCAGCTCCCGGGTGTTGGTGAGGTTGCCGTTGTGGCCCAGGGCAAGCGAGGTGCCCCCGATTTGACGATGTACAGGTTGGGCGTTGGCCCAGTTATTGGATCCCGTGGTTGAGTAGCGGGTGTGGCCGATCCCGAGATGGCCGTCGAGTCCGGCCAGTGCGGCCTCGTCGAAGACTTGGGCGACCAGGCCGAGATCCTTGAATACCGTGACGGTTTCCCCATCGGATGTGGCAATCCCCGCCGACTCCTGACCGCGGTGTTGCAGCGCGAAGAGTCCGAAGTAGATGAGGTTCGAGGCGCTCTGGCCGGGTGTGTAGGCCGCAAAGACCCCGCATGCCTCGCGAGGTCCCTCCGAATCCAGCGCATGGTCGATGGGCACGGGGGCATGGTAGGGCGCCGCCGCGAAGTTCACCGATCACGAAGGGTCCCTGAAGACCTCCCGGTAGGCCTGGGCCAGCGACCGGTAATGCTCGACACCATCGGCTGCCCTTTGGATTTCCTCAGGCGTCAGATCACGAACTGGCCGGGCCGGCGTTCCCAGCGCCAGCGTCCAGTTGGGGATTCTGCCTCCCTCGGTGAGAACCGATCCGGCAGCGAGCCAGGCACCCTCGCCCACGACCGAGTTGTTCAGCGCTGTCGCTCCGATGCCAACCAGCGCTCCATTGCCGATCTTGGCGCCATGTATGACGGCGCCGTGCCCCACCGTCACGCCATCGCCTATCAAACAGGGGACGCCCTCGTCGCAATGGACGACAGAGTTGTCCTGGATGTTGGTCTCGTGGCCGATTCGGATAATGTCGAATTCGGCTCTAATCACGACGCCGAACAACACAAACGAGTCCGCCCCGATCTCGACGTCGCCGTAGATGTGACAACCCGGCGAGATGACAGCCGAAGGGTCAATCCGAGGCTTGATGATTCGAGGGTCTTCCATCGGCTCAGCCTATTGAAGTTTGTGTGTTTGCCCCGCGTCCGCGTGGCGACGGCTGCGCGGGGAGGCGTCCGGGCAAAGTCGGCCGCCGTCAGACCTGGCCGACCGGCGTCTGTTTGCCCGGCGATGTCGACTGGGTGTTGTGGGGTGTGCTCGGTCCCCTGTTGGGGGTGGGCTGGGTTCTGCTGGGAGGCGTCCGGGCAAAGTCGGTCAGCATCAAACCCGGCCGACCCGCGTCTGTTTGCCCGGGGATGTCGACTGGGTGTTGTGGGGTGTGCTCGGTCCCCTGTTGGGGGTGGGCTGGGTTCTGCTGGGAGGCGTCCGGGCAAAGTCGGCCGGCATCAGACCCGGCCGACCGGCGTCTGTTTGCCCGAGGTTGGCATCCGGTTGTTGTGGTTTCTGGTCGGTCCCCTGTTGGGGGTGGGCTGGGTTCTGCTGGGAGGCATGCGGGCAAAGTCGGCCGCCATCAAACCTGGCCGACCGGCGTCTGTTTGCCCGAGGTTGGCATCCGGTTGTTGTGGTTTCTGGTCGGTCCCCTGTT
>JBFHXF010000086.1:0-8624 GCA_041599115.1 Acidimicrobiia bacterium | reverse complement strand
TAGCCCATCTCACCCTTGGGGTTCTCGGCGCGCACATAGGTTTCGCCCTTGGGGACCTTGATCACCTTGGGAACCTTGGCCTGCAGTGGGCCGGATGGGATTCCATCGACTGCCTGTTGGATGATCGACGCAGACTGGCGGATTTCGGCGAGACGAACGGCCCACCGATCCCAGCAGTCTCCGTTCTCTCCGACCGGTATCTCGAAATCGAATCGGTCGTAGGGCAGATAGTCCTCCACTTTTCGGAGATCGAACCTCACCCCCGAAGCCCTCATGTTTGGCCCGGAAACACCAAAGGCGGCTGCCACCTCCGGGGGCAGGATCCCGACCCCCTTCGTCCTGGCGAGCAGGATCTCATTGCCGGCAACCAGGTCTTCGATCTCCTCGCACACCGCCAGGACCTTGCCCATGGCAGCCCTTGTGTCGGCGAGAAACCCGGCAGGGAGATCCTGGATCACTTTGCGGGTGCTGGATCCCGAGCCATAGGCGGGTTTGACCCCTCCGATTCGGTTGAAGTTGGGATGGAACCGCCCACCGGTGACGCCCTCGAGCAGATCGAGCACCCGCTCGCGCTCTCGAAGGGCAAAGAACAGCGGCGTGGCGGCACCAAGCTCGAGCGGGTAGGAGGCCATGAACACCAGATGGGATGAGATCCGCGCCATCTCGGTGAGTATCAGACGGATGTACTGAGCGCGCTCGGGCACCTCGAGCTCCATGAGCTTCTCGGCGGCAACGATGAAGGGGACCTCGTTGGCATATCCGGAGACCCAGTCGATGCGATTGATCAGGGCGGTGATCTGAGGATATGTCCGAACCTCGGAGAGCTTCTCGTAGCCACGATGCATGTACCCGATGACCGGCTTCACATCGAAGGCTCGCTCGCCATCGATCTTCGCCACCAGACGGAGGACACCGTGGGTCGAGGGATGCTGGGGCCCGATGTTGAGGGTCATATCGGGCGTCTCCAACTCGACCGACACCGATGCCTCGGAGAGATGCCGCACGAGATCTTGGTCGGTCACCATCTCAAGCCTCTGGATTCTCCTCGCTGGCACCACCTGGCATCGCTTCGACGTCCACCGTCCCGGGCCATGGCTTCACCTCCCGGCTGAGAAGCGGGAAGCTCTTGCGCAACGGATTGCCGATAAAAGAGTCCGGAAGATATAGATGGACCAGGTCGGGGTGGCCTTTGAAGTTTATGCCGAGCATCTCGGCGGCCTCCCGCTCATGCCAGTTTGCCCCGGCATAGACATCGACCAGGGAGTCGATTTCGGGCTTGTCTTTGGGCAGGGCGACCGAGAACGTCACTCGCCTGCCCTCCGTCAGGTCGGCGACAGTGGACAGCACCTCGAATCGCTCGGCGACTTCTTCGGTCAGAGGGTCGCCTGAAGCAACATCATTCGCCCAGTCCACCGCAGAGAGCCACGAAAAGAACACGAGGTCGTGGTCGTCGCGGGCGATTTGATGAGCCGATACCCAGTTGCTCGCTTCGATTCGGATCTTGACAGTGTCGAAGGTGACCTCTGCGATCCCGCCGGTCGACTCGGCAACGGAGTCGGCGAAACTCTGGAGCGGATGAACTGTCGACTCGGTCTCAGACGGGCTCATACTCTCCTTGATTCCATTTCTCCTTGATGTTCTCCCCCTGGATCTTTTTCTGCAGAAGGACGATGCCATCCATCAGCGCCTCGGGGCGGGGCGGGCAGCCAGGGACGTAGACGTCGACCGGTACCACCTGATCGACCCCCTTGGTGACCGAATAGGAGTCCCAATAAGGACCTCCGCAGTTGGCGCAGGATCCCATCGAAATGACGTACTTCGGCTCCGGCATCTGGTCATAGAGCCGCTTGACCGATGGGGCCATTTTGTCGGTGACGGTGCCGGCAACCACCATCAGATCGGCCTGACGTGGAGAGGCGGGCAGGGGAATGATCCCGAAACGCATGAAGTCGTACCGCGGTCCCGAGGCCGCCATCATCTCGATGGCACAGCAAGCCAATCCAAACTGGAACATCCACAGCGAATACTTCCGGGACCAGTTGAGAAGCCAAGTAACGGGCTTCGGGGCCCCGAACTTCTGGACTACTCCCACCTCAAGACTCCCTTGCGGACGGCATAGACCAGGCCGAGGAGCAGAATTACGATAAAGACCAGCATCTCGACAAAACCGAACAAGCCCAATCGCTCGAGGATCACCGCCCAGGGGAAGATGAAGACGGCTTCAACGTCGAAGATGACGAATAGCAAGCCGAAAACGTAGTAGCGGACATAGGTCTGACTCCAGCCAGCCCCAACCGGGTCCACTCCGCACTCGTACGTCAGTTCCTTGGCGGTGGTCGGATTGGTGGGCCGGAGCACCGCCGCCATGCCCAGCATCACCAGCACCAGGACCGCACCCAGGGCGGCGAAAGCGCCGACGGTTAGATAGCTTTCAAAGTATGGGCTCATGCCTTCAAGTGTCCGGGGATACGGCCGCGGGCGAGTATACGCATGCCTTCTGACTGGCCGAAGTCAGATTTTTTCAACTGACATCAACGAATTCTCACTATCGACCTAGCCTGGGCCGATGACCGCCCGCCGATCGGACCATCTCACTGACCTGGTCGCGGAGCTAGAACATCGGATGACGGGGGCATCGAACCGGTCCACCCTGAGCGCCGACCTGGCGAACTCTGTCCCGGACGGAGCGACATATGTGATCGTGTTATTCGACGGTCTGGGGATCGCCCAACTCACCCATCATGACGCCGGCCCTCTCCGGGACGCCAACCGCGGTGTCATCAACTCGCCCTTTCCGACCACCACAAGCGTCGCCCTGGCAACGGTGGCCACCGGCATGGATCCCGCAGAGCACGGGGTGACCGGTCACCTCATGTGGCTTCCAGAGGTGGGAAGAGTGGTCAACACACTCAAGTGGGTCGATCTGGCCGGTGCCCCCGTTCCCCATGACTACCCGAGCCTGCTACCGAGCAACAACCTTTGGGAGCGTCTACGAGCAAACGGCGTGGAACCCATCACTGTCCAGCCTGCCGCCTTTCAGGGAAGTCCGCTTTCCGGGGTCCTCTACCGGGGAGCGAGATTCGAGCCGGCGTGGGACGATCGCGATTTGGTGGAAGCCACCGTCCAGCTGGCGACGGTCGCCCGCCGATTCATATTCACCTATTTCTGGCAGGTCGATTTCGCAGGTCACGTCCACGGCCTGGACTCGCCCGAGTTTGCCCGGGCCATGCGTGAGGCGGCCGAGTTATGGGAGCAGCTGGCCACTCGCCTGCCACCCGACGTGGCGCTTGTCGGTACCGCCGACCACGGGCTCATCCAGTATTCCGACGCGGACAAGATCGTCATCCGCGAGGAGCGGTTCTCGTCACTTCGATTCGCCGGTGACGCCCGTGGGGTTCAGATCTGGGGAGACGCGGGCCTCATCGCGCAATTCGCCGAGGCCACCGGGGGCCGCTCGGTCGACCCGGCCGAGCTCTACGGGGGCAAGGCCCCCGACAACGTAGGTGATCGGATTGTGCTGGCACCACCCAACAAGGTGATCCTGCCCCCCGGTTTCGACAAACGGTTGCGCGCCTACCACGGCGGTCTGGACCAGGCCGAAGTGGAGGTGCCACTGTTGGTGGGCTGATGCGTGTGCACAGGGACGTCTCACACCGATCTCGGTGCACACGCAACTCGTTGCGTGTGCAGGCGCGCCGGCCACACCGCTCCCCCTGCACACGCATGCTCAGAAGCGGGTCAGCCACTCCCCGGCGACATCGAAGAAAGGCTCATCGCGACGGCTAACCGCGGCAAAGACCTGGTCGGCCTCTCTGCGCGCCTTCTCGATGAGTTCCTTGGGGTACCCCAACTGGACTTGATGCGACAAGAACTCGTCCTCGTCGTCTATGGCGACAGTCCCATCCTGGTGGACCACCACATCCAGGTCGAGGTCGATCATCTCCACCCGTCCGGTGCCCCATCTTGCAGACGTGGCGATATCGATGAAGTGCGAGAGGCTCGGGCCGGGCCCGTTGTGACTGAGAACCCACCACCCGGCATGCGGCACGCAGAGAACCCGCTTCTCGGAAGTCACCGACCGTTCGGCTTCGCCCAACCAACGACGGGCTCCCTTGGGCGCTGCCAGCCACACGCCCCACCGATCCTCGCCGAGCCACAGCGTTTCCATTCCCCAATGAAGCGAACGCGGGTACTTGAAGAACTGCACGGTGACGGGATCCATCAACCGAAGCTTACGGAGAGCCGGGCAAGTGGATGGTCGAGGCAGCCGGGAAGCTCCTGCTCGGCGTGAGACGAGATGTTGTTAGTTTTCCTTCATGACCGATCGTGAGTTGCCAACTGGAACGGTCACCTTCCTCTTTTCGGACATAGAAGGCTCAACTCGTCTCCTGCAGAAACTGGGACGTGAGAACTATGCCGCTGTCTTGGATCAGCACAACCTTTTGTTCCGCGAGAGCCTGGGGGCGGCGGTGGTGTCGACCGAAGGTGATTCCTTTTTCTGCGCCTTCGACACACCGGGTGTGGCGGTTCAGGGAGCTATCGATGTCCAGAGAGCGATCCACGGGGAGCGCTGGCTCGACGGCACCGAGCTGTGGGTGCGCATGGGTTTGCACACGGGAGAAGGCATCCTCGGAGGTGACAACTATGTCGGGCTCGATGTTCACAAAGCCGCCCGTATCTCTGCAGCGGCCCATGGGGGTCAGATTCTCATCTCTGCCGCGACCCGAGCCCTGATCGGGTCAGACCTGCCTGACGGCGCCTCCGTCACCGATCTTGGAGAGCACCGTCTGAAGGACCTGGCCCATGTGGAACGTTTGTTTCAGGTGTCGGTTGCCGGCTTGCGCGACGAGTTCCCACCACCGAATTCGGTCGAGGCAGCGCCCGTGAACCTGCCCGAGCTCCTGTCGAGTTTCGTCGGGAGGAAGCACGAGCTCGACACCCTTCTCGAGCCTCTGGCGGCATCGCGGCTGGTGACGCTCGTCGGAATCGGTGGTTCCGGAAAGACACGGTTGTCGATTGAGGCCGCCGCAGCCTCCCGTGGTCGATATGGAGGCGGTGTGTTCTTCATTGCTCTCGGCGATGTGACAGACGGCTCCCTGGTCGCCAAGAAGGCAGCAGCCGATATTGGAGTGAGCGAACAAGTTGGCCGTCCGATAGAAGACACTCTTGTCGACTATCTCCGGCCGAGAGAGGCGCTCCTCGTTCTCGACAACTGCGAACAGGTTGTGGAAGATGCGGCCAAATTCATCGGGCGGCTGCTGGGAGACTGCCGGAGAACGACAGTCCTGGCGACAAGCAGGGAGGCTCTCCTCATACCCGGCGAGAGGCTGGTGAGCGTCGACGCCATGACCCTCCCTTCAACCGATTCCGATGACGTCGAGACCATCCTCTCCTCGGACGCAGTCAGGCTCTTCGTAACCCGATCGGCCGAAGCCGCCCCCGATTTCCGACCCGAAGATTGGGCCCTCGCGTGCCTCCAAATATGTCGGCGGCTCGAAGGGATACCGCTCGCCATAGAGCTCGCGGCCGCCAGATCCGGAATGTTGAACCCCGAAGAGATCCTGGCCCGGCTGGACGACAGATTCAGACTGCTGACCGGACGGTCTCGTGGAGTCGAGGACCGTCATGCCACTCTCGAGGCGGCCATCGACTGGAGCTATGACCTCTTGAAGGACGACTTGAAAAAGCTCCTGAGAGGGCTGTCGGTCTTCCGTGGTGGTTTCACAATCGAGGCTGCGAGGCAAATCTGTTTCGAAGACCAAACCACCGACACCGCGGTCCTCGATCACATGACAGAGTTGGGCGACAAATCCCTTCTCTCGAGAGAAACCCAGAGAGAGCCGAGGTTTCGACTCCTCGAGACCATCCGGGAATACGCCGAGATCCGGCTGCATGGCCAGGGCGAGTACGAATCGGCCGCGAGACGTCATCGCGAGTACTTCACCCAGCTGGCCAGGGATCAGAGCCATCGTCTTTCCGGCCCCGAGCAGCTCCAAGCCCTCGAGATCCTCGAGGCCGAGCATGACAACTTCCGGGCCGTCATGCGGAGGGCGATGGGTGAGGATGATCATGCCTGGGCCGTGGATATGGCCGGCTGGCTCACCTGGTTCTGGTATATCCATGCCCACTTCACCGAGGGTGAGCGGTGGACTCGCGAGCTCCTCGAGACCATCCCGGAGCACCCAACCAAGACGTGGCTCCGTCTCCTCATTGGCGCCGCTCAATATGACTTCCGCATCGGCCACTACGACCGTGCAGAGAGTCGCCTACGACGCGCCCTCGACCTCGCTACAGAAATGGGTTTGCCTCGGCTCGAAATGTGGGCGCACGCCTACCTGGCCACGAACGACATGTATCGGGTTCGCATGGAAGACGCCCGACGCGAGGTCTCCTCGACCATGAAGCTGGCCACAGATATCGGCGACCCAATTGGCATCGGTTATGCCGTATTCCTCTCTGTCGGCGTCGAATTGTGGCCCGGCAGCTCGAGTCAGATCCGACCCGAGAACGCCCAAGCCGAGATCGAGCGTCTGGCGCCGGTCAGCTTGGCGGTCCGGTCATCCGGAGAGCGAAACATGATCGGTCACGTCCTCCAGACCGAGGGGATCCTGCTCGCCGGCGCCAACGAGATCTCAGCGGCAGCCAGGACGTTCGACGAGGCAATTCTTGCGCTGTCGGAACTCGGACAGGTGGGATGCGCCTGCCATTGTCTGGACGCAATCGCCGAATTTGTCGCCACCCTCGAGAAATACCAGGAAAGCGCTCGGTTGATAGGAGCCGCAAACAGCCTCCGCATGGGAATCGGGGTGCCCGTCGCTCCTGTAGAAGAGCCGTTTCGATCACGGGCCATGGCAATCTGCGAAGCGGCCCTGGGTCAGGAGGAGTCAACCGCCGAGACCGATCTAGGAGCCCTGATGAGCCTCCCTGAGGCGGCCCAAATGGCCCGGGAAACCCTTGCCAGGATCTGAGAAAATAGCAGTGAAATACTGGCTAATTCCGAATTTGCACTGTCACCATAGTGGTAATAGATTTCACCATCGTTTGGTAACTAACGATTATCCGGAGGACACACGAACTTGAGACGAATCATCCCCCTTCTCATCGTCGGCGGACTGATCATCACGGCCTGTGGCGGCTCCAATGTGTCGGCCAATGGGCCACTGGTCATCTACTCGGGGCGCTCCGAAGAATTGATCCAGCCACTGATCGATCAATTTGCCGAGGAATCCGGGCTGAAGGTCGAAGTGCGCTACGGGGGCTCAACCGAACTGGCCGCCACCCTGATAGCCGAAGGAGGATCTTCCGACGCCGATGTCTTCTTCTCCCAGGACCCGGCATCCTTGGGATCGGTCACCGACATTCTCTCGGTGCTACCGGATTCGATTCTGGAAAAAGTCGACCCCAAGTTCCGCGACCGCGAGGGCCGCTGGGTGGGGACTTCAGGCAGGGTTCGGACCTTTGTCTACAACACATCGGCTGGTCTTCCGCTACCGCAGACAATCGACGACGTCACCGATCCGGTTTGGGCAGGCCAGCTGGGCATCGCCCCCACCAACGGCTCATTCCTGGCCTTCGTTTCGGCAATGATCCTCGAGCGCGGCGAGACGGCCACGTTGGATTTCCTGAAGAGGCTCGCCGCGAACCACCCGGTCGACTATCCCAAGAACAGCCCGATTGTCGCCGCAGCCGACAAGGGAGAGATTGCCGGGGGTCTGGTCAATCACTATTACCTCCTCGAGCTACAGGCGGAAGGTGGCGGGCACAACGCGGCGAACTGGTTCATACCTGCCGGCGATGTTGGGACTCTGTTGATGCCGTCGGGGGTCGGAATCGTCGACGGAACCGACCAACCGGAAGCAGCGCGCCAATTCGTCGAGTTCTTGCTCGGCAGACAGGCGCAGCAGTACTTCACCGGCGACGAGTACGAGTACCCGCTGAGCGCCGGTGTACCGCCGGCGGCAGGCGTCACTCCGCTCGATCAAATCAACACCCCCAACATCGACCTCTCAGAGCTGGCCGGTGTTCTCGCTACTGCCACGAGGCTGGTCGCAGAAGCGGGCTTGGTGTGAGTTGACCGCCGGACCGGTCCTTCGTCCGGCTACGCCGGCGGTTCGGCATCCAGCTCGGCCGGGTGGATGGGGGTGGTGGGTCGCGGCAGCAGTTGTCCTCCTCCCTGCCCTCGTGCCACCCCTGGAACTCGTCTGGCAGGTGGCCTCCGGAAGGACAGCCATCGGCCTGTCGCTGGCGCGACTGGGCGAACTTCTCGCAGCGACTTTGCTGCTCACAGCGGCAGTGACGATGACAGCGGCTGCGCTGGGAACGGCCACAGCGTGGCTAACGACGCGAACCGATATCCCGGGACGCAAGTTCTGGATGCTCATGGCGGCATTGCCCTTGGTCATACCCAGCTACATGGCCGCTCTCACCATCATCGGCGCCACCGGGCCCGGCGGGCTGCTGTCATCATGGCTCCGGATCGAGATTCCGACGCCCTACGGGTTTGTGGGAGCGTGGCTCGCCCTGTCGATCTTCCTCGCACCAATGGCGCATCTCATCATCACTCCGGCCCTGCGCCTGATCGACCCGGCAACCGAAGAGGCCGCCACCGGTCTGGGGGCATCACG
>JBFHXF010000085.1:0-8654 GCA_041599115.1 Acidimicrobiia bacterium | reverse complement strand
GTCGTGCTACGCACGACAGCGTTCTCCAGGACAATGACCTCGCGCCCGATCGTGATTGCCCCGCCCTCGGCGACGATCACAGCGCCATGCAGAATGCGACTCCCCCTCCCGATGGTCACGTCACCACAGACGGTCGCTGTCGGGGCAACGTAAGCCTCAGAGGAGACGGTTGGCGACTTCCCTAGATGCTCGATCAACATCGGCTCATCGTAGGACAAGCCGGCTTCGATCAACCGGGTGTCTCGAGGGTGCACACCGGGAAACTCGCGCAGCGGGAATCCAAGCGAGCGATCTCGTATGGGCGAATGAGGCCATGAACAATCCAGACCTCGAAGGCTTCGGCTGGTTCTTCGTCCACGCCCCCGACGGCAACATCTACGTCATCGAGCAGGGACCTGAGTAGGGCGATCCAGACCCTGTACCCATTGACAGAGTTTCTGAGAATCAGGGCGGCCACATCCGTCCGGACTTTCGAAAGCCTGGAGTAAGTTGGGGAGATGGCGAGACTGAGACCCATGAGGCGAAGGATGACGAGGCGGATGGCCGTTGCCGACCTGGGGAAGGCGGGACTGGCGATCGTTGTGTTGGGAGCGGCCTGCGCCACTCAGGACACCGAACCCGAAGATCCGGCGCTTTCACCATCAACGTCCGCCTTCACCCCCGCACCCACCGAGCCCGCACCCACCCAATCATCCACAACCCGACCACTCGTCGGCACAGAGTTTCATCGCGTCAACCTCGGCTTCGTCTCCGCATACATCCTCTATCGAGGAGGAGAGGCTGCCCTGGTGGACACCGGTGTCGCCGGGAGCTCGGACGCAATCGGCCTGACACTGAAGGAGGTCGGGCTCACCTGGGGTTCCGTTGGCCACGTGATTATCACCCACAAACACCCCGACCACCAGGGAAGTGTCGGGGAGGTGCACACCCTGGCCTCCGACGCCGCCCTGTACGCGGGCGCCGCGGACATACCAGCAATCACCACCGCCTCGACCATCTCGCCGGTCGGGGACGGCGATCGCGTGTTCGACCTCGACATCATCGCTTCACCGGGTCACACAGCGGGCCACATCTCGGTGCTCGACAAGTTATCTCGAGTGCTGGTGGCAGGAGACGCCCTCAACGGCAAGGACGGAGGAGTCGGCGGGGCCAATCCCAGCTTCAGTGAGGATATGACCATCGCCAACGCCACCGTTACGAAACTCGCCGGATTCGACTTCGAGGTAGCGCTGTTTGGCCACGGCGAGCCACTTACTCACGACGCCTCGACGGAAGTGGCCGCCCTCGCAGCCACCCTCGGTCAGGCTGGCTAGCCCTCGGTGGAAACGGCCGCTCTGTCGGCTATCTCCTGGACGATGTCTTCGTTGGCCAGGGTGGTGACATCCCCGAGTTTCCGGTTCTCCGAAATGTCCTTGAGCAGCCTCCGCATTATCTTCCCCGAGCGCGTCTTGGGGAGGTCGTTGGTGAAGACGATGGAGGCTGGTTTGGCGATCGGCCCGAGGGTGTTCGCGACATGATTGCGGAGTTCGCCTATCAGCGACTCGTCACCGGTCACCGAGCTGCGAAGTGTGACAAATGCCGCAATGGCCTGACCGGTCAGCTCGTCCTTTCGGCCGACCACCGCGGCTTCAGCCACGGCCGCATGGGAAACCAAGGCTGACTCGACTTCCGTTGTCGAGATGTTGTGGCCCGCGATGAGCATGATGTCGTCGACCCGGCCGAGTAGCCAGAAATACCCGTCCTCGTCGCGCTTGGCTCCGTCGCCTGGGAAATAACTACCGGGGAAACGGGTCCAGTAGGTGTCGACATACCGCTGGTGGTCGCCGTAGATGGTCCTCGCCATCGACGGCCAGGGTCGGGTGATGGTTAGAAATCCGCCTCCACCCAACGGAACCGAACCTCCCGCTTCGTCCACAACGTCGGCGCCGATGCCGGGGAACGGCACCGTTGCAGAGCCCGGCTTGGTCGCAATGATCCCGGGAAGGGGGGTGATCATGATGCACCCGGTCTCCGTCTGCCACCAGGTGTCGACGATGGGACAGTTCCCCCCACCAATGTGCTCGTTGTACCAGATCCAAGCCTCGGGATTGATCGGTTCGCCCACCGTGCCCAAGAGGCGCAGCGATGACAGATCGTGTTTGGCAGGGTGGCCGTCTCCCCACTTCATGAAGGCGCGGATTGCGGTCGGAGCTGTGTAGAAGATCGTGACCTTGTAATCGTCGATGATCCCCCAGAGCCTGTCGAAATCGGGATAGTTGGGGGCTCCTTCATACATGACACCCGTGGTCCGGTTGGCCAGGGGTCCGTAGACGATGTAACTGTGCCCGGTTACCCAGCCGATATCGGCTGCGCACCAATAGACGTCCGAGTCGGGCTTGATGTCGAACACGTACGAGTGGGTCGTCATGATCGCGGTCAGATATCCACCCTGGGTGTGGACGATTCCCTTCGGTCTACCGGTCGTCCCGGAGGTGTAGAGAATGTAGAGGGGATCCTCGGCGTTCAGTGGTACGGCCTCGCAGTCGCTCGACTGGTCCGCAACCAGGTCATGCCACCAGATATCCCGGCCTTCGACCATGTCCACTCCATGGTCTGTCCGACGAACGACGATGGCGTGCTCCACGCCCGGTGTCCTGCTGAGGGATACATCGGTGTTGGCTTTGAGGGGGACCACCTTGCCGCCACGCCAGGCTCCGTCCTGCGTGATGACCACCCGGGCATCGGCATCGAGGATTCGGCTGGCGAGCGCATCGGAGGAAAACCCGCCGAATACCACGGAATGGACCAGCCCCAGTCGGGCACAGGCGAGCATGGCGATTGGAAGCTCAGGGATCATTCCCATGTAGATGGCAATGCGATCGCCCTTCCTCAGCCCCAGACTCTTCAAGCCGTTGGCGAACCTCCCGACCTCGTTCGCCAGTTCGGCAAAGGTGAGAGTTCTGTCATCGCCGGGCTCACCGATCCAGTGATAGGCGACCTGATCGCCATGAGAGGCGAGATGACGGTCGAGACAGTTGTAGGTCAGATTCAGCTCACCGTCAGCGAACCATTTGTAGAAAGGGGGATTCGAGTCGTCGAGTACCTGGGTCGGTGCCTTGAACCAGGTGATCCGATCGAGTGCCTGACTCATCCAAAAACCCAGTGGATCTGCCTCAGCCTCTTGATGGATCCCCGGCCCGGCATTTGCCTGAGCGACGAACGCAGCCGACGGCTGGAACGTCCGGTTCTCCCTCAGCAGGTTCTCCAGCGCCTGGGACTGGGTCATTTGTTCAATCCTCCTCAGATATCTGCTCGTCGGAACCTACCAGCAATCGGACCCGCGACCTGAGGACGAAGGCCATGATGGCGCTGGCCCACATCACGATGTCCCCCAGTCGTACATAAGGCGACGGCCGGGATCTGATCTCGAGTTCTGAGCTCAAGGTCTCAACCGTCCCCAAGCCGGTTTCCCGGCTGATAAACCCGCCGCGGCGGTCGATGAACACCGAGCGCCCGGTGACCGCGCTGTGCACCACAGGAACACCTAGTTCCACCGCCCTCATCCTCGTCATCCCGATGAACTGATCGGATGCGGGAGTGGTGCCATATGAACCCTCGTTGGTGGCCACCACCACGAACCGGGCGCCTTCAGTGACATGTTGGCGCGCATATCGTGAAAAGCCGCCTTCAAAGGAGATCACGGAACCCATCCTGGTGCCGGCCAGACCGAAGACCACCGGCCCTTTGCCGGGGATCATGTCCAGCGGAACCGCGGCCAGGGCGGGAATCCAGTCAAAGAGAGGTCGCAGCGGCACATACTCGCCGAAGGGGACCGCATGCTGTTTCCGGTACTCCCCGATGATCTCGCCAGAGGGATCGAATACGACGTTGGCGTTGATCCACTTCGCGGCATTGACGGGGCGGTCGCCACCAACCAGAAACCAGGCGTGCAACCGACGGGCTTGACCCCCGATCTCGGCCCGAATATCGGGGTTGAGCACGGGATCGGCGTTGAATGACCCGGTGGACCCTTCAGACCAGATCACCAACTTGGCACTATCCACGGTCTCGGTCAGTTTCAGGTGCTGCTGAAAGGTTTTCAGCCTTTCGTCCGGAACGCAGTGCTCGAACGGGCAGGGAGTCGAGCCCTGAACGACTACGACCGGACCGAACTCGAATCTGGTACGGGGACTATTGACATCAAACAGCCCAACTAACAGCACGAACGCAATCAGTGAGGCCAGCGGAATCAGGGCCTTCCAAGTCCATCGATCACTCAAGAACACGATCAAAGCCGACAGCATGACCACGGCCATGGTCAGCCCGGTGGTGCCCACGTAGGCCGCGGCGAAACGCGTGATGAAGTGATCCGAGAGGGCATAACCGGCTGCCCCCCACTCCAACCCCCCGACGGGAAAGTGGTAACGGATCAGCTCCATCACGGCCCATCCACCGAGGGCGAGGAGATACCAGGTCGAAGTTGGTCGATCGTTGTACCCGCTCAGCCACCACCCATACACCGCCAGGAAGGCTCCTTGGACCACGAACAGGGGGATCGCAGCGATCAGTCCCAACTCCGAGAGCCACCACATCAGACCGGAGAAGAAAATGGCACCGTAGAGACCACCAAGAAGCAAGCCGGTTCGCCGGTTCGGGGCCCTGTGTAGGGCTGCCAGGAACAACGAGATTCCGGGCACGATCAGCCATCCGGGTCCAAAAGGCGGAAAGGCGAAGACCGAGAGTCCGGCCCCGAACACCACGAGTATCACCCCGATCACGGTGGGGAGGGTAGGAAGCACGACCCGATTACGCGGCCAACCTGGTAACCGGATGGCACTCCGGCTCCTGTACGGTTGCGCCGATGTGGGAAGGCGACGTCTGGGTGGCCGTGCGAGCTGCGAGGGCAGGTGGCGATGTAGTCGCGGCCGGAATGACCGACGACCTTGGAATAGAGATGAAGGGCGATGTCGACCCCGTCACCGAGGTGGATCGGGACGCCGAAGAAGCGATCAGATCAGTTATCGCCCAGCACTTCCCCAGCGACGGAATCCTTGGCGAAGAAGGCGGTGGCGCCGAATGGAACACCGGACGTGTGTGGATCATCGATCCGCTGGATGGAACGGTCAATTTCATCCGCCGGATTCCTCAGGTGGCCGTCTCGGTCGGTCTCTGGGTCGACGGGGCACCGTCGGTTGCAGTGGTGATAGACGTCGCGCGTAACGAGGAATTCGTGGCGGGGGTGGGCAGGGGAGCGTCGCTCAACGAGTCACCGATCGCCGTGTCAGCCACAGATCTCCTCGAGGACTCAGTCATCGCAACCGGGTTTCCCTATGACCGCCGGCAACACGCCCAGGCGTATCTCAAGGCTGTCGAAGCGGTGATGACGCGCTCGCGCGGCACCAGGCGGATGGGCGCCGCAACACTCGACCTCGCCTGGGTCGCATGTGGCCGTTATGACGGCTACTGGGAGTACGGAGGCCCTCACGGGGTCAAGCCCTGGGACCTCGCCGCTGGCACCCTGCTGGTGACTGAGGCCGGCGGCGCGGTCACCGACCAAGAAGGATGGGTCAATCAATTGGTGACTCCGGCAGTAGTCGCCACCAACGGCAGAATTCACGAGGATCTGCGAGAGATCATCCGCCGGACCATGCCGGAGCACCTGGTCTGATGTATCACGACCACCACTTCCATCCGCTGGGCTATGCCCGCCTGGTCAACGGACTCGAATTGATGAAGGCCTCCGATATGGACGAATTGCTCCGGCTCGTCTCGGAGTACGGATCCCGACACTCCGGCCCGATCGTCGGGCAGCGCCTCAACGATGAGGGGCTTGTCGAGGCTCGACTCCCCACCGGCCGTGATATCGACGACGTTGTCGGCGATCGACCAGTGCTGCTCTACCGGTATTGCGGACATGTGGCCGTCGCCAACAGCGCAGCACTCCGTTTGGCCGGCGTAGACCGTGAGACCATTGACCCCCCCGGGGGGAGCTTCGATCGAGACAAGACCGGGGCGCCCAACGGGATCGTGCGGGAGACAGCCCTGTCGGTGGTGAGCCAAGCGATGTCTCCCCTCGTCGACCCGCCATCCGACGCGGCCATCCTGGAGGCCATGGAAACTCTGGTCGATATGGGCCTCGGCTCGATCACGGGAATCGTGGCGGCATCGGACCCACTCTGGTGCGGTGTCGGCGATGAGTTGGAGACGTTGTGCCGTCTCGCCCCGGATCTTCCTGTGGACATCTTGGTATACGTAGCCGCGGGTTCACCCGAGGAGTTGACGCTGGCGGAGCGGCGGATCCGAGACGCCTCCGGGCGGATCGAGTTTGGGGGTTGGAAAGACTGGTCGGATGGAAGCTTCGGAGGACACACGGCAGCTATGTACGAGCCATTTTCCGACCAGCCCGACCAGAAAGGGACGATCAGGATCGAAACTGGCCATGCTCTCGAGATGGCCAGGAGGTCCCTGGAGCTTGGTGGAGGCGTCGCCATCCACGCCATCGGTGATAGGGCGAACGACCTGGTGCTCGACATCGACGAAGAGCTGATCAAGGGTGGTGCCGACCCCGCCCGCCTTCGTGTCGAGCACGCGTCGATCCTCACAGAGAGAGCGATTGAGCGGATGGCCCGGCTCGGGATCACGGCATCCGTTCAACCGGCCTTTCTCGCCTCCGAGGGCTCATGGCTATCCAAACGTCTAGGTGACGCCCGGATGGAGCGCGTCTACCCGTTTCGATCCCTGGCCGAAGCCGGTGTCACCCTGCTCGGCGGAAGTGACACGCCCGTCGAGACACCGGATCCGATGGTGGGGATTGCCGCCGCCGTCGATCGCCACGGAATCAACCCCAACGAAGCGATCACGCGTTCCATGGCCGAGGCCATGTTCGCGGCTCCTTGATCTTGATCTGCGGCCTTCACGAGGTTGCACGGGCCGGCGATTCGGAGCGAGTCTCCCGGGTAAAGAGTGCCCGGGCAATCAGCTTGAGGGCTCGATGAGTGCCCCGACGAGGGCCTCATACTCGTCCAGATCGTTGTACACGTGGGCGGAGACGCGCAGCAGTTGACGAGGCCACGCCGGCCACAGCGAGACGATCACCTCGAAACCGTCGCGGTCAAGCTTCCCCATCAGTGGTGACAGCTCACCGCCGGGGTCGGGCTCTGACGAGTCCGGAAGAAAGATCGTCGCCATCGACCCGACCATCGGAGCGGGAGCCGGCTCCGGCTGCGGCCATCGCGCCAAGAGTCGCTCACGTGCATTGAGGATCAGGCGGTGGTTTCGCTCCATCAATGCCGGCCAGCCTCCCACGGTGGTCGATGCCATCACATCGATGGCATCGGGAACCACCAGCCACGGGCTGAAATCGTCGGTCCCCAGCCAGTCGAACAACATCCGGTACCGGGATGAGCCGGTGGGCACCTTCGCGTTCCACCCATGTGATATCACCGTTGGGATCGTCATGTCGCGGCGGTCCGACCTGGTGAGGAGAAACCCGGCACCCTTGGGAGCGCAAACCCATTTGTGGAGATTCCCGGTGTACCACGAGGCACCGAGACTGCCCAGGTCGAGCGGCACCTGGCCAGGGCCGTGGGCACCATCCACCAGGACTGGCACATCGGGCTCGAGCTGGTCGACGATCTTCTCGACGGGGAAGATCAATCCGGTCGGCGAGGTGATGTGGTCGATCACCACGAGCCTGGTCCTCTCGGTCAACTGGTTGAGAACGGCTGCGGCGACCTCCTGAGGGCCGCGGACGGGAAAGGGAACCTGTGCGACTCGAATGATGACCCCGATCCTTGCTTCGAGAAAACGAAGCATCTGGCGGACGGCGTTGTAATCATGAGCATTCGTCACGATCTCATCACCGGGCCCGAGAAAGGGTTCCATGCTCCGAAGAACTGACGCCACTCCGGTTGAGGCGTTGCGAACGAAGACAAGGCCCTCCTCGTCGCCACCGACGAACCGAGCCGTAGCCCTCCGAGCCCGATCCAGCGCCTCAGGCAGATCGTTGATCATGAACCTTGGCGGACTGGATTCCAATTGACGGATCCACTCGGCCTGCTTTTCCAGGACAGCGATTGGTGTCGCCCCGAATGACCCGTGGTTCAAGTGTCTCCGGCTCTGATCCAGCGTCCACATCGACAGGACGGTAGAAGCAAACAGACCGGCCATCGCTACTGTCCTCGGGCGATGTTTGATTACACCTCAATAACGGCCGAAACGATCTCTGTTGGCGTCGACAGTGCAATCGAGAAAGCTGAGAAGTTGGTCGAGGCACTCACCGACCTATCACGCGAGCCGACCTTCGCCAACACCTTGCTCCCTCTCGATGACATCGGCGATCTCCTCGGCAAGGCGAACGCCGAATTCGCCTTCATGGGATATGTGCACCCCAGTGAAGAGATCCGTAATGCCGGAATCGCCGCCCGGGAAAAGCTCGAGGCATTCGGAATCGAACTCATCTTCCGTGATGACCTTTATTCGGCGGTGAGCCGATACGCCGATACCGCCGAGGCGGCCAGTCTCACCGGCGAACGCGCCAGGTTCCTGGAGTTCACGCTGCGTGATCTGAGGAGGGCCGGCCACGACCTGGACCCCAAAGCCAGAGCGGACCTCAAGGCGAAATCGCAGCGGCTGGCCGAGCTAGGGATCAGATTCCAGCACAACATCGATACGGC
>JBFHXF010000084.1:0-9010 GCA_041599115.1 Acidimicrobiia bacterium | reverse complement strand
TTATGAGTTATGAGTTATGAGTTATGAGTTATGAGTTATGAGTTATGAGTTATGAGTTTTGAGTTTTGAGTTTTGAGTTATGAGTTATGAGTTTTGAGTGCCCGGGACGAGATACCTCAAACTCACTCCTCCTCCTCGTCTGACGGCTCCGGGGTGTAGATAAAGGAGAGGTCGCCGATCCGGACTTCGTCTCCCTCGACCGCCCCGGCTTCGTCCAGAGCCTGGTCGACACCCAGCCTGGCCAACCGCCGCGCCGCCAGGTCGGCAGCCTCGTCCAGAGTCAGATCGGCAAAACCGACCGCCCGCTCGGCGGAAAGCCCCTGGACGCGCCACACGCCGTCGTCGCGGCTGACGACAAACCGCGGTCCAAGCGGACGGTGCAGAACGAAACCCTGTCGCTCAGGAGCGAGCCTTTCGGCCGCTTCCACGAGGTCGGCGATGGCGTGCAGCGACCGACGCACACCGTCTCCGGTCACGGCCGAGACCGTGAGAGCCCCCAGACGAGTTGCGAGATGCGAGAAGTCGCCCAGATCTGATTTGTTCAAGATCACGATTCTGGGGCGCCCAGCGAGTTCCGCGCTGTACTCGGAGATCTCCCTGCCGAGAATGGCGAGTTGCTGGTCCGGGGACTTCTCCTGAGCCCGGGAAGGATCGAGCAGGATCACCAGCACTCGGGCTCGTTCCACATGACGGAGGAACTCATGCCCCAAACCCTTACCCTGTGCGGCGCCTTCGATGAGCCCCGGGATGTCGGCCAGGATGAACTCCCTCTCGTCAAAGCTGACCACCCCGAGGTTCGGCACCAGGGTTGTGAACGGATAGTCGGCAATCTTGGGTCGGGCAGCGGAAACCTTCGAGATGAATGTGGACTTGCCTGCGTTGGGAAAGCCGATGAGAGCGGCGTCGGCCAGGAGCTTCATCTCGAGCGTGAACCACTCTTCGCGACCAAACTCGCCTTGCTCGGCGACACCGGGAGCCCGGTTGGCCGGACTTACAAAGGCGGCATTGCCCCGGCCGCCCCGCCCTCCCCGCACCGCGACGATTTCCTGGCCGTCTTCGACCAGGTCGGCGATGAGGACACGGCCGGAGTCGTAGACCACGGTTCCCGGGGGTACTTGAAGCACGATGTCTTCACCTGCCTTCCCGTGACGCACGTCCCCTTCACCGTGGGTGCCACGACCAGCAGCGTGATGAGGGTTTCGCTGATAGCGGAGAAGGGTGGCCACAGACGAATCGGCCCTGAGAATCACCGAGCCTCCCGGACCACCGTTGCCACCCACGGGCTTGCCCTTGGTTCTGCCCTTGCTCCTGACGTACGCAACCACCCCGGCCCCACCGTCGCCGGCGCGGAGATTGACACGGACCCGGTCGACGAACACGACCGTCGACAGCTAGTCGGTGACGACGCTTACGTGACGCCTGTTTGAACGGACCCCGTACTTGACGGTCCCTGCGGACGTGGCGAAGAGAGTGTCATCGCCTCCGCGTCCCACGTTCTCACCGGGATGGATACGGGTGCCACGCTGACGCACCAAGATGGCGCCGGCATTCACGAATTCGCCGTCGAAAACCTTGGGGCCGAGACGCTGAGCGTGCGAATCGCGTCCATTCTTCGATGACCCGCCTGCCTTTGTCTTTGACATTTACTCCTCCTCTGAGGACGCGGCCGGCACGGGCTTAGCGGCCGTCTTCTTGGCTCCCGGCACCGTGATCCCCGTAATCTCGATACGGGTGTAGGTCTGACGGTGACCCTGACGACGTCGATAGCCGGACTTGTTCTTGTATTTGAAGATGTCGATCTTTTGCCCTTTGGTTTCACCTAGGACCTTGGCGGTGACCTTGGCCTTTGCCAGGATCTTGGGGTCGGAAACGGCCTTCCCCTTGTCGTCGACTACGAGCAGGGGGGAAAAGCTCAGCTTGTCCTGGGAGCCCTTGACACGCTCGATGTCGATGACATCACCCGAATGCACCTTGGCCTGCTTGCCGCCGGTGCGAATGATGGCGTACATGGATGAACCTCTTCCGAAAAGGGGGGAACGAACCTAAATGGTACAAGGTTGGCGTGGGATCGCCAATCTCATGAACGTCGGGATCGATGGATGTGACGCCGCGGTGACATTGTCTCAGTCGCTGGAGAAATCCTCCATGACCCCTTGGGCGGCGACCGCATGCTCGTGGATGATGATGCCACGTCCAGAGCATTGCTCACACTTCGATGAGAACTGTTCGAGGAGGCCCGCCGAAACGTTCTTCCTGGTCATCTCCACCAGACCAAGATGGGACACGTCGAACACCTGAGTCCTGGTCTTGTCCTTGGCCAGCGTTTCCTTGAGTTTCCTCAAGACTTGCTGCTGATTGCCTTCCGACTCCATATCGATGAAGTCGATGACGATGATGCCCCCGATATCCCGCAGCCTCAACTGGCGGCCGATCTCCTCGGCCGCCTCGAGATTGTTGTGCAGGACCGTGTCCTCGAGGGTCGAAGACCCCACGAACTTGCCGGTGTTGACGTCGATCACCGTCAACGCCTCGGTCCGATCGATCACAAGATGGCCACCGGACGGCAGGTAGACCTTGCGATCGAGTGCCTTTTTGAGTTGATCGTCGACGTGATACCGCTCGAAAAGAGGCGTCTGGTCTTCATAGACCTGGACCTTGGAAACCAAATCAGGCGCCGTCGCGCTCAAGTAGGAGATAACCGTGTCGTGGGCCATCTGGTCGTCGATCAGAAGTTTGCGGAAGTCCGCGGTGAAATGCTCGCGGATGACCTTGATGAGAAGCTGGGGCTCGTGATGAATGAGACGGGGGGCGCCCCCCTTTTCCGCCTCTTCCTGGATCCGCTCCCAACTCTTGACCAGTCGCGAGATGTCGGCTGCCAGGGCCTCGGTTGTGGCATGCAGCGCTGCTGTGCGGACGATGACCCCGTAACCGCCGGGACGCACCTCGTTGATCGCATCTCTGAGGCGACCCCGATCCTCGTCCGGGAGACGGCGGCTGATGCCGACGCTGTCGGATTCAGGGACCAAAACGAGATAGCGGCCGGGAAGTGAAGGCACTCCGGTCAGACGGGCACCTTTGGCCCCCATGGCGTCTTTGGTCACCTGTACCAGGACCTCGTCACCCTCCTTGAGCACGCTTTCGATCCGGCGATTCGACCTGCCGTTTCCCCTCCCATCTCCGGCGACGTCGGATGCGTAGAGAACTCCGTTCTTCGGGTCGCCGAAGTCGAGGAATGCAGCCTCCATCCCGGGCAGGACGTTTCGCACTTTGGCCAGATAGATGTTGCCTGCGACGGAAGTTGAATCCTCGCGGGTGACATAGTGCTCGACGAGCACCGGGCCCTCGAGGACGACCATTTGAGTCTGACCGTCGGTGATCCTGACGAGCATCTGCTTGCGACCGCTCTCGACGGGAACGATGACCTCGTCGTCGACAGGCCGGCGACCCCGGCTCCGTGTTGTGGCGATGCCGTTGCGGGACCGCCCCGAGTCTCTGGACTTCTTTTGGCGTTGCTTCTGTGGCTTGGAAGGTGCAGTCGGTGAAGAGACCCGCTTGACCTCGACTTTTCTTCCTTTTACCCGGAAAGTCTTGTGCTCTTCGATGGTCCCCGCGGAAGAAGATTTTCTGACAACCTGGGGGCTCTTGCGAAATAGAGCCATGTGATCTCACTCCTCTGAAAGTTGTATGAATCGACCGGTCGGATCCATTTCCTGGGGACCCCGCCGTCGGAGAAATAGCTGGTATCCGAGAGACGCAACGCCTTCCGCCCGATCAGATGGTCGGCTCCTATACCGATGGGCATCAGCGTGTTCATAGGACGAAACACTCCAGAAAAGGGAACGACCGCGTCCCGCGGACCATCGCAGGCTACCAGATGTGGCGTCGGTAACTAGCCGGTATCCAGGCCGAGTTCGGGCTGCTCGGGCTCTTCGGGGTTGTAGCACATGCGGCACCTTGCCTCATATGCCCCCTGGGCTCCCAACACGACGAGATCGTCGGAACGGACGATTCTCTGGGTGTACATGCCGGGGCCGCCACAGCGATGACACACGGCCAGCATCTTGGTCACAACCTCGGCGCGATCACTGAGGGTCGGGATCGGTTCAAACGGACGTCGCAAGTAGTCGGTGTCCAGACCGGCGATGATGACCTGCATGCCTGCCGCGGCAAGCTGATCGACCACTTCCACCAGTCCGTCGTCGAAGAACTGACCCTCGTCGATGCCGACAACCTCGGTGGCGTCTTCGATTGCCCTGAGGAGCTCGGCCGAGTCGCGAACCGGCGTGGCCTCAACCTTGAGGCTGGAGTGGGAAACGACCTCGTGATCGGAGTACCTGACATCGAGCTGAGGCTTGAAGGTCTGCACCGGGATGCGGGCGATCTTGCTCCGGGTGACCCTTCGAATGAGCTCCTCACTCTTACCCGAGAACATGGGACCGCAGATGACCTCGACCCATCCGCTGTGGTTTCTGCGAAACATGCCGGGCGGAGGGTAACCGGTATCGGGTATCGGGTATCAGGTATCGAGTATCAGGTACTCAATACCCACTACTCAATACTCAATACTCAATACCCAAAACTCACAACTCACAACTCACAACTGATTCTCACCCGGGACCGGAGTCTTCAGCAGCCACACCGAGTTGGCGATCCCGAGCGACATGGTCATGGCGAGATAGAACGAACCACCAGCGGAGAGAAACGGCAGCGGCAGCCCGGTGACCGGCATGATCCCTACGGTCATCCCGACATTCACGAAGACGTGAAACGCCAGCATCGCGGCCACTCCGGAGGCGATCAGTGCGCCATAACGGTCCCGGGCGCTGCCGGCAATCACCAGCAACCGCCACAGGATTACTGAAAAGGCGGCCAGAACTATCACCGATCCCAAGAATCCGAGTTGCTCGCCCACCGCCGTGAAGATGAAATCGGTCTCCTGTTCGGGGACGTACTCGAAGTTGGTCTGTGTGCCCTGGAAAAGCCCCCTGCCGATGAACTGTCCCGATCCGATGGCGAACTTGGACTGGCGCAGGTTGTACCCGATGCCCTGAGGGTCGATGGTGGAATCGAACAACACCCGGATCCGATCGACTTGATAACCGGCGAGCCAGTGGAACTGCCATGCGGCCAGGATCACCAATATCGCGAGAGAGGCGACGGTGACCAATTGCCGCCAGGTCGCTCCAGCGGTGAACAGCATCGCAAACAGGACGAAGCCAAAGACCAGTGTCGTGCCCAGGTCGGGCTCGCGCAGAATGAGGAATCCGGGAATGGAAACGACGGCCAGTGCCTGGAACAACTCGGTCCAGGTGATGTTCTTTCTACCGATCTCGTCACGATTTGCCGGAGAGAGCAAGGCGGCGAGCACCAGGATTACGGCGATCTTGGCGAATTCTGCGGGTTGAAGCTTGAAAAAGCCCAGAGGGATCCACCTCTGCGCCCCGTTGACCGGTTCGAAGGCGAATACCGCAAGCAAGGGCACCAGCACGATCACGGAAATCCAGGGGATCACGTTCCGGTACTCCCGATAGTCGATGTTGGAGAGCACCAGATACATGACGAGCCCGGCGGCCACGAAGATCATCTGCCGTTCCATGCCATAGGTGCCGCTGTTCCGGGTGGCCGAGTAGATCATGAGGAGTCCGAAACCCGACAGGGCGAGCATTGCCATGAAGAGGATGCGATCTGGCCGGTTCTCCCGGCGATCGACGGCGAACTCACGCAGACGGTTGAGGGTGGTCATTATTGAGCCTCGTCACCCTTCACGATCGGCGTGGGTACGTTGCCCATCAGATACTGCATGATGTGTCGCGCCACCGGTGCCGCGATCGCACCGCCCGAGCCACCCTCGTCGATGAGCACGACCACGATGTACCTGGGGTTATCGAGCGGCGCCACCCCGACGAACCAGGCGTGGTTGTCCTGACCGAGTGACGCCTGACTGGTGCCGGTCTTGCCCCCGACCCGATCGAGGCCTTCGCCAAAGTCCTTGAACGAAGAACTGGCGGTGCCGTGAGTCACCACCCGGTTGAGATCGGCCAGGAGGGACGCCCTGGTCGACGGGCTGATATCGACGTTGCGAATCACGCCGGATTTCGGGTCGAACACGACATTGCCGTCTCCATCGAGAACCTGTTTGACCACCCGTGGTTCCATGACCTTGCCACCATTGACAAGGGTCGCGTAGGAAACGGCCACCTGAAGCGGTGTGGCCGTGAAGAACCCTTGGCCAATGGCAAAGTCGATCAGATCGCCACCCAGCCAGGGGCCACCCGGAAGTTCCAAACGGCTGGCCTCGAGCAAGCCCCTGCCAGTCTCCAGCTGAATCTCCTTCAGTTGTTCGAAAAGCTCGCGGGTTGGCACCGTTCCACGCTGCTCACCCAGATCGATTCCAGTAGGGATTCCATAGCCGAGACCTGTGGCCCACTCCTGAAGGATGTTCTCCCTCGCCGTCCCCTTATAGGCCCTCCAAGTTCCCCACCCAACGTTCCAGAAGAAGATGTTGCACGACTGTTCAAAGGCGCCGTGGATGTCCAGCCACCCTTTGTCCCCTCTCGGGAAATACCAGTCATGTTTCACCTGAGGCGATGCGTCTCCCGGGTCGGTGACGGTGAAGGTGCCGTCGCAATGCACGGTCTGGTTTTGAACATTGACATCATCTCGGTTCGGGTCGAAGGGCAAGCCCTTCTCCAGCTTGCCGGTATAGGTGATCGCCTTGAACGTCGATGCCGGTGGGTAAAGACCGCTGGTGGCGAGGTCGTTGAAAACCCCGCGGTCGACCAGGTCCTTGTAGGCCTTCTCGCCAATTCCGGTGGCAAACAATTGAGGGTCGAAGTCCGGATAAGAGGCCAGGGCCATCACTTCAAAGGTGTTGGCGTCGAGTACAACTGCAGCCGCCTTCTTGGTCACGCTGAACACCTTCTGCCCGGCGGCGCGTTTCTTTTCCTTGTCCGAGTTCGACAGCTGGACACCCTGCTCAAGGGCCAGTTCAACCAGTTCCTGCAGGTCGAGATCGATAGTTAGGACCACGGTGTCGCCGGCCTGAGGATCGATGGGTGCTCGCTGGTCGATGATCTTGCCGGCGCGAGAGCGGTATTCCACCAAACCCGGCACACCCTCGAGATACCGGTCGTAAACTTTCTCGACTCCCAGTTGGCCAATTCGAACACCGGGGTCGAGCTCAGGACGGGCTGCCAGGTCCCCAGGGTTGGGGACCCCGAGATGGCCGATGACGTGGGCCAACGTCGGTCCAGTCAGATAGACCCGCTCGGGAACGGTGACTACTTCGACACCTGGCAAATCGTCGAGACTTTCCGTGATCACGTAAGCCGTCTCCGGTGAAACCTCGATGGGATCGGTTCGCCCGTTGATTCCGGCCTTGTTGTATAGGCCATCCAACTCCACGGGATCCATGCCCAAAGCCGCGGCGAGCGTTCTGATCAGATCGACTTTCTGATCGGGCTGGATGAACGTGCGGTCGATGACAACTGCCGGCACGAGCCGACTGGTCACCAGAAGATTCCCATTTCGGTCGTAGATGTCGCCACGCGGTGCCGGGGACGATTGGCTTAGCCAGGTCAGCTCTTCGGCGGCCAAGGCGAGGGTGGGGCCCTCGGCAACCTGGACAAACCAGAGTCTGAGCCCAATGACCGAGAACATGAAGACAAAAACGATCCCGAGGGTGGTGAGCCGAAATGCGAATCTCATGCGTATCTGAATGAGGAGCGATCACCGTTGATCAGACGGACCACGCTTGGAGCAACCAGAGCGGCAACCGCCATGTTGACCAGGGGGACGCCGAAGACACGCCCCAACGCTCCATCGCCGAGCAAGGTTGCATCGCCAAAGAGCGTCCCGATCAATACCAGGAGAACCACTCCCATGAGAGTCAGAAACCCGACCCAGAGCACCGTGGCGATCCGCCCGATCTCAGCCCGCTCCCTTGTCCGCAAAGCCGCATAGGCGACCACAGTGAAGACCATGGCTCTCAGACCTAATAGGGAGGATCCGAGAAGGTCGACGATCAACCCGGACGCAAAGGCCAATCCCAGGACCAGCTCGGCCCGAAGCCTGGTGAGAGCAAACAGCATCGTCAGAAGCATCACGAGGTCGGGTGTCACGACCTGGAGGCGCCCGAAGAGCGTCGTCTGAATAACTACGGCAGCCACGACCAGAATGACGATCGTGAAGACGAACTTCAGCCTCATGAAGCCGCAACGCCCGTGGTGGTCGTGGTGCCGGGCACCAGGCTGGTAGTGGTCGTATCGATGGGAAGAGCGTCGGTCGCCGCCGAGATCGGGTCCGGCGGCCAAGCGAGAACCACAACGAGCCGCAGGGTATCGGGCTGGACAAATGGGCGAACCTGAACCGTCAGAGATCCGTTCGCCGGGGAAGCATCCTGAATCACCTCGCCAACCGCCAGACCAGCCGGAAAGGCGGCGCTGGCCGAGGAAGTGACGACACGATCCGTCTGGAGGACCGGTTCTTTCGCCTCGAGAATCTCGAGCCTCATATCCGACGTGAACAGTTGCGGAGTGAGCATCCCGACCTGCGCACCCACCAAGACGACCAGACCTGACCGGCTGACCGTGATTGGAACGACCGTGGCGCTTCCCGGGGAGACACTCTTCACCCTTCCAACCACATACCCGTTGGTATCGACTACGGGTTGGCCCACAGCCACGCCGTCCAGGGTTCCCTTATCGATGATGATCCCCTCGTCGAACGCGTCGGGGCGGCCAATCACATTGGCGATGGTCCGACCGATATCCACACCCTCGATGTCCAACGAATTCAGCTGCTCGAGCAGTTTCAACCGAGCTATCTGATCCTGCACACCAACAAGCGCGGCCTGTGCCTCGGCCAATTGAGCGGTCAGAAGCTCGTTCTGCTCTCGCAGTGAGGCGACGTTGGAAAGACTGTCGATGAGATCAGCCACCGGATTGACGACTGTGGACGCGGCCCGCTGAATCGGCGCGATGATCGTTTGTGTGCCCGAGCGGAGCGCGGT
>JBFHXF010000083.1:0-9041 GCA_041599115.1 Acidimicrobiia bacterium | reverse complement strand
GCAGAACACCCGATCCTTGAGCGAGGCGATCACAACCGCTCCCACCTCCGGGTGCTCGAATCGAAGCCGCTGCACTGCGTCGGCCAGCTCGATGTCGACCGACATGTCATACGAGTTGAGCTTGAGCTCGTAGTCGGTGCTGAGGCCGCCCGCAGGATCCACATCCATATCCAGGAAGGCCACGGGGCCATCGACACGCATCCGCCAGTGGCGGTAGCGGTCAGGGCTTGTCTGAAAGTCGATCACGCCGGAGAGGTTAAAGGCGTCCGGCTATTCGCCGGTGAACACCGGTTTGCGTTTCTCCAAGAAGGCGGTGATCCCCTCTCGGGCGTCACGTGTCCGGGTGATGGCGGCGATGGTGCGGGTCTCGAGCTCCATCTGGGTCTCGAGAGACGAGGAAAGGCTCTCGTGGAGCATCCGCTTGGTGGCTCCATACGACCTGGTGGGCCCGGCGGCGAGACGGGTGGCCAGCTCGGTTGCGGTGGCGAGCAGTTCATCATCGGGTACGACCCGGCTCACCATCCCCCATTCCAGGGCCTCGCCGGCATCGAGACGCCGGTTGGTGATCATGAGGTCGGTCGCCCGGCGCAGCCCGACAAGCCGGGGAATGAAATAGGTGGAACTTCCGTCGGGGGTGAGACCCGAAGCCGTGTAAGCCGAGAGGAACACCGCCGACTCTCCGGCGATGAGGATGTCGCAGGAACTGGCGAAAGAAAAGCCGGCCCCGGCAGCCATCCCGTTGACCGCTCCGACCACGGGCGGGTCCATCCGGTTGAAACGGGAGACGGCGGCATGGAAGTGCATCGTCATCTCCTTGATGAGGCTCCCCACCTTGTCCCCGGCCTCCTTGAACCCTGCGATGTCGCCTCCGGCGCTGAAGAACCTCCCGGCCCCTGTGATCACCACCGACCGGATCGCCTGGTCCTCGTCACAGCGGATCGCCAACTCGCCGAGTTCCTTCGCCATGGTGAGGTTGAGGGCGTTGGCGGCTTCAGGGCGGTTCATCGTGATGGTCGCCACCCCCTCGCTCACCTCGAAGATCACGGTCTCGTAGCTCATGGGTTGCCTCCAGATGCTGGTCTCGTGGTGTTGATGGTATCTAGTGCCTTTTCTGCCGCCTCGCGGAGTCCCATATCACCGGCGAGGACCCGATCCGCGAGAACGTCAATGATGGGGTCCAGGCTCCGGTGGACGTGATCCGAGGCCAACTCGGATGCAGCCACGGCCAGCTGACGGCGGGCACGCAAGGTTGCCGCGCGAGACCGGTAGCCATCTTCGAACCCGGCGGCGTGTGCTTCGATGGCTTCGACGAGTTCTTCGACACCGGTCCCGTCGGTGGCGACTGTCGGGAGGATGGGCTGAGACCACCCCCTTTCGTCGATCGGTCCCAGCGCCTCGTGCAGGGTCCGGAGTGCGATATCGGCCAGGGGGGAGTCGGCCTTGTTCACAACGAAGATGTCCGCGATCTCGAGGATTCCGGCCTTGATGGCCTGGACTTCGTCGCCCAACCCGGGCGCGACGACCACCACCACCGTCTGGGCGAGGTGCATGATCTCGGTCTCGGCCTGCCCGGTGCCCACCGTCTCTACGATGACGATGTCAAACCCGGCGCCGTCGAGGACGTCGACCACACGGGCGGTGGTGCGGGAGAGGCCGCCCAGATGGCCCCGCGAGGCCACCGAGCGCACGAATACGCCCGGATCGAGGGCGTGCTCGCCCATTCGGATCCGATCGCCGAGGATGGCTCCTCCGCCGAAAGGACTCGATGGATCGACGGCGATGACGGCAACTCTCAGGTCGCGGTGGCGAAACGAGGTGATGAGAGCGCTGGTGAGCGTGGACTTTCCGGCGCCTGGAGGTCCGGTGATTCCGAGGACGTGTGCCCTCCCGGTTCGACCATCGATGGCCTTGAGAACCGCCGGTGCGTCGACTCTGTCGTTTTCAACGGCAGAGATGGCTTTGCCGAGCACCCTCCGATTGCCGTTGGCCAGCCCTTCCTGATAGAAGGCGAGGGTGTCGGTCATGCGCCCGCGTCCAGGGCGGTGCGGAGGTTGGTGACTATCGACCCGGCCAACTCGCGGATCTCCCGGCGGGTTCCCTTGAACCAGGTGAACGACCAGTTCATCGCCCCGAGGAGCATCAGCCTGAGGTGGCGCCGGTTGGTGCCCTCGGGAAGGTCCAGATCGTCGATGAGGTCCCGGAAAATCTGCTCATAGTCTTCGCGCATCTCCACTATCCGCTTTCGCAGGCCAACACTGCTCGGGAGGGGTCGCATGATCGCCTTGAAGATCGCGTCACCACCCAGGAGCGTCTCGAGGTGGGCCGTGCAAGCGGCGAGGAGCCGTTCCCACCCGGCCTCGGTGCCGTCCATGGCGGCGACGGTGCCTTCCCGGATGCGGCGGAGCCCCTCTTCGTGTACGGCGAGGAACAGGGCGTCCTTGCTCTCGAAGTGGTAATAGATCGAAGCAGTCTGCATGCCCACTTCGGCAGCTATGTCCCGAATGGAGGCCGCCGCGAAGCCGTCGCGGTCAAAGAGGGCCGCGGCCGCTGCGATCAGCTCGTTACGGCGGTTTGACGAGTATCTGGTTGGTGCCTCGGGGATCATGACTCGTCAGGGGTCGGCCGTTCGACACCGAGGAACTCGTAGAGACCTCCCCGGCTGTCGGGGACCATTTCCGGTGCCCCGTGATATCCGGCATCGAAGGCCTTTCGGGCCAGGCCCGGCACCGCATATCGCTCTCCACAGGTGGTGTGCAGGTATTCCTGTGCGTGGTAGAAGGCGTCGAAACTGGATCCGTCCAACAGCTCGAAGACACCCATGGGCCAACCCAGCCCGGTCTTGACCATCTCGTCGATTTCGGCGGGTCCGGCAACGCCAAGCTCGACGAGGCGAAGCGCCTCGGCCAGGTAGTTGTTGATGAACCTGGTCATGAAGAAACCGGGAGAGTCCTTGACCACCACCGGCTTCTTGTGCAGTTGGCTTAGGTAGTCGAGGACATAATCGAGGGCTGCTTCGTCGACGAAGCTGCTGCGTGCCACCTCGACGAGGGGCATCACGTGCGCCGGGTAGAACCAGTGGGTGCCCACCAGCCGGCCGGGGTCGGTGAGCGGAGCCGCCAGTTCGGAGATGAGAATCGACGAGGTGTTGGTCGCCAGCACTGCTGTGTCCGGTGCGTGACGATCGATGAGCCGGAACGCCTCGTGTTTTGTCGAGGCCACCTCGGGGACGCTCTCGAAGACCATATCGACTCCCTCCAGAGCTTCCTCGTAGTCGGTGGTGCCCCCGAGCCGGGAGCGGGCGGCCGTGGCATCCGCCTGAGAGAGTCTCCCCTTGGCGACGGCCCGGGAGAGCCCGAAGGGCCCCGACTCGATGAG
This sequence comes from Acidimicrobiia bacterium, assembly GCA_041599115.1. Taxonomy (GTDB): domain Bacteria; phylum Actinomycetota; class Acidimicrobiia; order Spongiisociales; family ZC4RG35; genus JACZUI01. The sequence goes on along the minus strand of JBFHXF010000083.1, from coordinate 5,666 downwards.
GGCGAGCCCGTGGTCGACGGTCATCTGTCGCCGCGAGACGATGGTGACCGTGGCTTGCGAATACTGGAGGCAGGCGAGGGCGATGCCGTGCCCCATTCGACCGCCGCCGCCGAGAATCGCAACCCGGGACGGAGTCACCGGGATGCCCCAGCCAGCGAAGTGCGGATCATGTCTATGGCCTGCTGGGCGTTGGTGCCGGGCCCGAAGATCGCCGACACTCCCCAGTCGAGAAGCGTCTTCTCGTCGTTAGGGGGTATCACGCCCCCACCTATCACGAGTGTGTCGTCGATACCGGCTGCCCTCAAGCCGGCCAAGAGGTCCTCGAAGATCACCAGATGCCCCCCGGATGAGGCGGAGATCCCGACGACGTCCACATCCTCGTCAACGGCGGCATTCACAACCTCTTCGGTGAGAAGGAAGTTGGAGAAGATGACCTCAAACCCGGCCTCGCGCATCTTGCGGGCCACGAGACGGACGCCGCGGTCATGGCAGTCGTGGGTTGGCTTGGCGAGGAGTATGCGAATTGGCTCCTTTGGGGTGTCAGTACTCATGCGGAGCCCTCCACCCGAGGGCATCCTTGAGAACGCCCATCATCTCCCCGGTGGTCGCGTCGGCCTTCGCCGCTTCGATCGCGGCCTCGATGAGAGTGCCGTCGAGATCTGCGAACTCCTTTCCGGCGAAATCCTTGGCGACCCCGGCGTAGGCATCCATGGCGGCCGCCCAGGCGGCGGAGTCGCGATCGGCACGAAGCGCCTGAATGCGGGCGATCGCCGTCTGCTCTGCCTCAGGATCGATCTTGAACAGGTTGGCGGGAGGCGAGGAGTTGGTCACGTACTTGTTCAACGCCACGACCGAGCGCTCTCCCCGGTCGACCAGTTCTCGCCAGCGCTCGGCCGACGCCTCGACCCGGCGTCTGATCCATCCCGACTCCTGGGCGGTTATGTAGCCGCCCTGGGCTTCTATCTCCTCCACGAAGCTCATAGCCTCTCTCGCGATCTGGTCGGTCAGCGCTTCGACGTAGTAGGAGCCGGCGAGGGGGTCGGAGACCGCGGTGATGTTGGTCTCCTCTTGTATCACCTGTTGAACCCGAAGTGCCAGTGTGGCTGCCTCCTCGGTGGGGATGGTCAACGCCTCGTCGTAGGCCGAGACTTCCATCGCCTGCACTCCCGACAGGGCAGCCCCGAACGCATGGAGAGAGGTGCGGATCAGGTTGACGAGAGGCTGTTGTGCGGTGAGAAGGGCGCCCGAAGTATGGGTGTGGATGCGGACGTGCATCCCGCGGGGGTCGGTGGCACCGAACATGTCGCTCATGGTCGTCGCCCAGATGCGCCGTAGGGCGCGGATCTTGCAGATCTCCTCGAAAAAGTCGTTTGCCTGGGCGATCTGGAAACCGAAGCGGGGGAGGGCATCATCGGGCTCGAGACCCGACTCGATGCAGGCTCGGACGAGATCGATTCCGTAGGCGAGCATGAGGCCGATCTCTTCGACGGCGGTTCCCCCGGCCTCTTCGACGCCGTACCCGAAGAAGTTGGTCGTGTTCCACCGGGGCATGTGCTTTGCGCAGTAATTGATCAGCTCCACTGCCAGCTTGTGGCCCTGCCGGGGTGGGAAGGCGCTCATTCCCACATACGCAGACTGGTGATACCAGTTCATCGAGTTGCCCCGTAACTGGCCGGGGGTGAGACCGCGCTCCTCGGCCAGGGCAATGTATTGGGCTAGAGCCGGGACGACCTGGTAATAGGTGATGTGGATGACGTTCATCTGTGTCAGGTCCATCCCGGCGAAGAGAGTGTCCATGTCCTGTTTGGAGTAGACCCCCATCCCGCACTGGCCCATCCGCCCGCGGGCAGCCGGGTGGTCGGGGTCGAGACCCTCGTGGGAGACGAGGTCGTAGACCAGGTTGTAGAACTTCTGCCCGAAGTAGCCGGTCATGCCCTGCTCGGCGAGGGCGTCCATGCGACTTCGAGTGTCCTCGGGGAGGCCGTACCCGATCACCGGTTGGTTGGCCCAATGCATGAGTTGGTACTGAGCGGGGAGGTTGCCTCGGGTGAAGGGGTATCGGCCCGGGGCGCCGATGGCGTCGAGATCGAGGTCCGCAATGTCATGAGGGAAGTAGGCGGACCTGATCGGGAGCCCGGAGTGTGTGACCGGGTTGGTGGCGCGAGCCGGGGCGGAAGCGCCGAACTTCTCAACCATCTTCCCGTACGCCGACTCCCATTCGTCGGCCATCTCGTGGGAACGGGCCAGGGTCGCGTCGTCGAACACGGTGTGTCTCCTCCTCGGTCTCGGTTGGAAACCTAGCGAACGTTCGTTATCGTAAAGCGGAGTCCTCGCCACGGCAAACGAAGGGATATGCGATGGCACGAGACGTCTTCCTGGTGGAGGGGCTTCGCAGTCCGATCGGCCGGTTCGGAGGAGCTCTCCGGCCGATGCGCGCCTCCGAATACGCCTCGGTCGTCGCTTCGGCGCTGCTCGACAGGGTGAACCTGGATGCTGCTGACCTCGACTTGATAGTCGGCGGAATGGTGCTCCAGGACATGACGGAGTCCAATCCGGCCCGAATCGTGGGGATGCGTGTCGGCGCCCCGGACACGGTGCCCGCCTTCACGATCAACATGCAGTGCTGTTCGGGGATGGCCTCGCTCATCCAGTCCGCATACCACGTCGCCTCCGGCGCCGCAGATGTGGCGATGGCAGTTGGCATGGAGTCGATGAGCAACGCCCCGCACATGGTCCCCGGCTCACGGTGGGGCCATCGCCTCGGTAGCGGAACCTTCCTCGACACACTGCGGGAATGCACCCTGGCCGGATCGCGTATGTGGGGGGACCCCAGGTACATGATCGACGTCGCCGAGAACCACGCCAGGGTCGATGGCTTCAGCCGTGTCGAGATGGATGCCTACGCCATCGTCTCCAACGACCGAGCGCTGGCTGCCATTGCGGACGGACGTTTCAACGATGAGATCGTGCCGATCGAAGTGCCGGGGCGCGATGGCACGGTCGTCTTTGATCGTGACGAAAACCCGCGGGCGTCCACCATGGAGACGTTGGCCCGATTGCCGGCGGTCCAGGAGGGTGGCGTGATCACCGCGGGCAACGCGGCGAGCCTCAACGACGGGGCAGCAGCAGCGATCATCGCCAGCGCGGATGCCGTGAACAAGCACAACCTCACTCCCATCGCCCGGATCGTCACCGAAGGCATGGCGATGGTCGGGTGTGACCCGAACCTCATGGGGTACTCATGTGTCGACGCCCTCAACCAGGCCCTCAGCCGGGCAGGCAAGAAGGTGGCCGACCTCGACCTCATCGAGTGCAATGAGGGCTTCGCCGTTCAGCTGATCGCCTGCGAGAGGATGGGGGGCTGGGAGCGTGATCGTCTCAATGTCGACGGAGGGTCGGTAGGACTCGGCCACCCGGTGGGGATGTCGGGTCTGCGGATCGTCATCCATCTGGCGAAATCCCTCAAACAGCGCGATCTCCACTTCGGGGGAGCCACCGTGCCCGCCGGCTCCGGTCTGGGCACATCGGTGCTTCTCGAAGTGGTTTGAGCCTGGGCTGAGGGGGCTTTGCCTCGCTTTGCTTGGTATCGGTTCTGGGCGAGAAAGGAAGACCGATGTGCGAGATCATCGAACGGATTGAGGCGAATGGGGTCGGTCTCGAGCAATTGGAGCAGGTCTTGAAGAAGAGACCCGGCCCCGTGACGGGTCAGATGTCGGCGTATTCGATCACCCTGATCGTCCTGGGAGTGGTGGAAGAGGAGTGGCGGAGACGGATAGAGGCGGCTGAAGACTGAGAAGCCTGTGGAACCGAGATCCTGGTAACGGCGATCGATGCCTCTCTACGGGTCAGCGCGGATTAGTTTCACGATCGCCGCCGAAGGCGAGTTGCCGGAAGGGCTTGGTGAGCTCAGATGGAGCCAGGCGGTCGGTCTTCACATCACCGCAGCATGGGGGCTCGCCATAGCGGTGGGTCTTCCCTTGGCCAGCATATCCACCGTGTCTTCGGTCATCTTTCTGATCGTGTTTGCCTATTACCCATTATTGACTCCCGCCCTGGCACCTATAATCCAGGTGACGGCGATGGAGCTCGCCATAAACGCCGTGAGGCTGATGGCTCCTGCGACCCACAATCCACGCAGGGATCCATGCCCGACCACCACCTCCCCAGATCCGCTTTTGCACGTCGGCGCCGACACCGCTGGGCTCCACCTTTGGCCGTGCTCGCGGGTGGCTTGTTCGGATCGGGGGTCAGGGCGGCGTTCACGTTTTCCTTCCCGGTGGCGTCGGCTTCCTTTCCCTGGACGACGCTGGTGGTCAACCTGGCCGGGTCGCTTTTTCTCGGCTTGTACCTGGCCCGTAGTCAAAGTTCGGTCCTAGCCCGCTGGTCACTCCAGTTCTGGGCGATCGGGGCACTCGGTTCGTTCACCACCTTCTCCACTTTCAGCTTCGAAGTGTTCTCCATGGTCGACACCGGAACGTGGACGATGGCCGCGAGCTACGTGCTGGCGTCCACAGTCGGAGGTCTGGCTGCCGCGGTGCTTGGCCAACGCGCGGGAAGGCTCAAGAGATGACGGTGCTCATTGCCGCCGTTTCCGGCTCAATGGGAGCTCTGGCGCGGTATTTCGTCTCGGGCGTCGTGCAGCGCGTCGGTAGATCTCCGATGCCTATCGGGACAGCCGCGGTCAATCTCTCAGGAGCGCTGTTCTTGGGTCTCATTGCAGGAGCAGGTGTGGACCTGACCAGGTTCTGGGTTGCAACGGTCGGGTTTCTCGCCGGTTTCACCACTTTCTCCACCTGGATGATCGAGACTGTCCGTTTGGGTGTCTTGCCGAAGCCCAGTCGCGTGGCGTTGTTGAATCTGATCGTTATGCCGGTATCGGGCGTCGCGTTTGCCGCTCTCGGCTATTACCTGGCAAGCTGAGGGAGGAGAGATGAACAGCGACAACCGACTTCTCCGGATCTTCATAGGCGAGTCTGACGAATACGACGGTCGACCGCTCTATCAGGCCATCGTTGAGGTGCTCAGGGGCAAGGGTCTTGCCGGCGCCACAGTTCTGCGGGGTATCGAAGGATTCGGTAAGTCGAGCCGGCTCCACACTGCCCACATCCTGCGACTGTCCGAGGATCTGCCCATCGTGATCGAATGTGTCGACACGGCCGGCAACATCGAGGCCGTCTTGCCGGTCCTCGACGGGATGATCGGTGACGGCCTGGTCACCATGGAACGGGTCGAAGTCCGGGTTTACCGGGCAAACGAGCGAAAGCCGGGCAAGTAACGGGGTAGGGCCGACGGGACGACGGCAGTCCTGGGGCGCGCTCCGACCACCCCCGGGAATGCCATGCTTCCTCAGCAGCCTCTCAGCCTCGCTTCAGCTAGCGGGCCCTAGCGTGAAGAATCAACGGTGCGAACTATTGGCTCCGTGGGACGGTGCTCGTGCGACTGTTGGTGGTTGAAGACGAACTGAAACTCGCCTCCTATATCAAGAGAGGCCTCGAAGCCGACGGCCACGCCGTAGATCTGGCGTCGGACGGTCAGGAAGGGCTCTGGCTGGCGCGTAACCAGCCTTATGACGTGATCATTCTCGACATCATGCTGCCGAAACGGAATGGCTTTCAGGTGTGTGCCGACCTACGCGGGGACTCCAACTGGACACCGATACTCATGCT
>JBFHXF010000082.1:0-9053 GCA_041599115.1 Acidimicrobiia bacterium | reverse complement strand
TATAGATTGCGGGCATGGAGCCCTACCGGCGCAAGGTCCGTTACTGGGATGTGGACGCCAACGCCCATGTCTTCAACACGCGGTATCTGGTCTATGTCGACGACGCCCTGACCGACTTCCTCGAAGATTTGGGCCTGGCCTTTCACGATCATGCCCAGGATGGGTTCCTGATGGTCCTGGCCCACACCGATATCGATTATCGGACCGAGGCGGTGATCGGAGAGACCCTGGCAACGAGTGTGAGCGTTGCCCGGGTCGGCAACACCTCGATCGTGTTCGGATTCGAGATCGTCGAGGAGAACACCGGTCGCCAGGTGGCTATAGGTGAGGAGGTCTATGTGACCGTCGACCTGCAAACCCACCGACCCATACCTGTGCCGGATGTGGTCAGGTCGAGACTCAGCTGAAAGGGTCAGCCGGTGGAGGGACGCTGGGAACCAGGCGGCATCCCGTCGGGCGGTCCCTGGGGATGGTCTGGTTCGCCACTGCCGGAGGCACCGGAAGGGGAACCTTTACCGAGACCGCGAGCCCGCTCCGCCACACCCTGGCCAAAGTCCTTGCCCTTGGCCTCGGTGGTCGTCATCCAGTCGAGCATTGCGGCCACGTCGGCGCGGACCCCCACCGCATTGTCCCCGCCTTCGCCGAGGGCCCTGATCCTCTCGGCCGCCGAGTGCAAGGCCTGTGACGCCTGGTCGTCGGTCCCCGCAACCGCCTGCGCCGCGTGCTCGAGGGCTTCTGCCGATTTGCCGTGGATGGCGAGGGCACTGGCTTCACCGAGACGCTCGGCGGCGCCGCCGGCTCCCACCCCGACCACTTCGAGGGCCCGATCTATTCCATAGAGGGCGTCGCCGGGGGCGGCACTATCGGACGCCATTGCCACCCCGGTCATTCCGACGAGGAGGGCCATGACTCCTAAGACTCCGGCGAATCTGGGGCGAAATACCGGTCGTTTCGAGACGCGGACGGTCCGGCCCTGATTCGATCCCGCCTCGCGGGCGATGCCGGCGCTGACGGCGGCGAGACGGGCGACGGTGTCCTCGGATGGCGTCTCGGTTGAGAGGCGTCTCAGGGCTTCGACGAAAGGGCCGAGAAGGGCCAGATCGGGATCGTCGGGTTGCTCGCCGCTGAGGAGCACCTCAATATCACTTTCAGAAAAGCGGTCCTTGGACATCTCACCCTTGTAATCGCCGGAAAGTCTCATCGAGGTACTACTCCGTTCCGATGGCGCTGCGCAGCGTGGCGAGGCCGCGTCGTTGCAGCGCCTTGACGCTTCCCAGGGTCTTGCCGAGGACATGGGCCGTCTCCTCCAGCGTGAGGTTCCCGATGACGCGGAGAGCCAGTACGTCTCGTTGTTCCTCGGTCAAGCTGTCGAGCACTTTTTCCACCTCGCTGGTGGCCAGTTGGTCCATGGCCTCGGCCTCCACGTCGCCCCCGATCGAGTCGACCGCCTGGCCCTCGAGCGATACCCCCTCGCTTTTGCGACCGGACCGGCGCCTGGCGTCGATCAGACGGCGGTGGGCGATGACGAACACCCAGGAGCGAAACGAGGCCTCCGATCCGCTGAAAGCCCCGATGTTGCGGGCCACCTGGAGGAAGGTCTCACTGGTCAGATCATCGGGGTCGCCGGCCCCCCGGCTGGAGAGATAACCTCTCACCGGACCGGCCAGATCGCGGTATATCCGGGCCCAGGCCGGTTGTTCCCCGTTCTGAGCTGCCTTGATCAGAGCAGCGAAACTCTCGTCGGAGGTCAACGGTCACATCCTCCCAGGCGTCGTTGGCGGCGGCTTGGTGGGGGGAGTGTGGAGGCGCGGGGAAGGTTCGATTCGGGCTGCATGGTGCCAGTCCGATTATCGGTGCTTGATGGATTCGTCTGAATCGATCCGGGAATCAAGGCCCCGGTCGAGTACCCCACACGGCCATCTCAGCGATTACACAGGTGAGGGCCTTGGCTGGGCCGAGACAACAGGAGAAGAAGTGCACTTGAGACGCAAAGCAATCATCGCCCTGGCAGTTGTCGGGTTGCTCGCCACCTCCGGGTTGGCCTACGCCGCCCCCACCGAGAGCGAAGACACCTCCTTCAGCTATGCCTACGACCCTGCCTTCCACGTGCTGGTGTGGAGCATCTCCGATCCAGCGGATGAATGTGTCCTTCCTGGGGAGGACTCGACCTACGTTGTCGATGGTGTCATCAGTGTGTCCTCAGTCGGCGCTACCTGTCCGCTGACCGCCGCCGAGGTGGCCGGTCCCAACGGTCAGATCAACCACGGCATGTTCATGAAGCTGTTCAACTCGCTCTACGACGGTCAGGGGGGAAGGGGTTGTCTCAACCGTTATCTCGCCCAGAGCTCATTGGGCAAAGACGATCAGAAGATCAGGGTGAGCGAGGTCGACCCCGATTTCGTGCATGCTGAAACCGCCACTGTGGCCACGCTGGACTTTGTCACCGCCCTGACGGTTTGCACCCATGGCAAGAGCGACGAGCCCCATGGCAAGAGCGGCGAATCCCACGGCAAGAGCGGCGAGCCCCACGGCAACTCGGCCGCGGCTCCGGGTCATAACAAATAGGGTCGACATTCTCCATCGTTGAGTGACCTCCCGATTTCGGGGAGGTCACTCATTCCATGGCCCCAGAAGGGACCGGCACGGTTCGGTTTGGGTTGTCGAAGACGGGCTGATACCCGGTCCCGGGACCCGGAGGACGGCAACCTTCACCTGGTGTTCCTTTTCTCCATAGACTCCCCCTCCCCATGACGGTCTGCCCCAACTGCGCCCGCGACAACCCGGAGGATGCCCGCTTCTGCTCCAACTGCGGTGCCTCTCTGTCTCCCGCTGCCGCTCCCTCGGAGCAACGCAAGATCGTCACGGTCGTCTTCAGCGACGTGACGGGCTCGACCGCACTCGGTGAGAGGCTCGACCCGGAGACCATGCGAAGGGTCATGTCGCGTTTCTTCGAAGCGATGCGATCGGTGATTGAAAGCCATGGGGGAACGGTGGAGAAATTCATCGGTGATGCGGTCATGGCCGTGTTCGGGATTCCGCAGCTTCATGAGGACGACGCATTGCGGGCCGTGCGGGCTGCCGTCGAGATGCGTGAGTCTCTCGGCGCTCTCAACGAAGAATTCGAGGCCGAGCGCGGTGTGAGCATCCAGATCAGGACCGGGGTGAACACCGGGGAAGTTGTCGCCGGGGGCGATCCCACAGCGACCGAGCGGCTGGTCACCGGTGACGCGGTGAATGTGGCAGCCAGGTTGGAACAGGCCGCCTCCCCGGGCGAGGTGTTGATAGGCGCGTCCACCCTCGACCTGGTGCTTGATGCCGTTGATGTGGAGACTGTTGACCCCCTCGACCTCAAAGGCAAGTCGCTGCCGGTCGCCGCTTACCGGCTGCTTGGCGTTCGTGCGAGGACGGCCGGTCGGGTGAGACGGGGCTCGGGGGCGATGGTCGGCCGTGACCGTCAACTCCGGGTTCTTCTCGATGCCTTCGAGAACTCGGTCGACGACCGTTCCTGTCATCTGTTCACGGTGCTGGGAGCGGCCGGTGTGGGCAAGTCGAGGCTTGTTGCCGAATTCGTCGCCCGGCTCGGCGATGGACCCGCGGTGCACGCCGGTCGCTGTCTTTCCTATGGCGATGGGATCACTTTCTGGCCGCTCGATGAATTGGTGCGTTCGATTGTCGGGAGCTCCGAGCTCGATGTGGCCGGATTGTCGGAGGCGGTCCGGGCGATGCTCGACGGAGCCGAGGATCCAGACGGCGTGGCGTCGCGTCTCGCCGGACTGCTTCACGCTACGACGGATCCGGTCTCACAGCAGGACGGCTTCTGGGGGGCCCGCAAGTTCTTCGAGCATCTTGCTGCTTCGAGCCCGTTGGTCCTGGTCATCGATGACATCCAGTGGGCCCTGTCGCCCATGCTCGACCTGATCGAGCATGTCGCCGACTGGACTAGGGATGCCCCCATCCTGCTGGTGTGCATGGCCCGCCCTGAACTGCTCGAAAACCGTCCCAACTGGGGCGGGGGGAAGATGAACGCGACTTCAATCCTCCTCGAACCCTTGGGAGCGGAGGACAGTGGGCTGTTGCTGGAAACCCTTCTCGGTGATTCCGATCTGCCAGACGGGGTTCGCGGCCAGATCACCGACGCCGCCGACGGCAACCCTCTGTTCGTCGAGGAGATGTTTCGGATGCTCGTCGACGAGGGTCATCTGATCAGAGACGGAGATCGATGGGTTGCCACTGGTGACCTCACCACATTGACTATTCCGCCGACCATCCAGACCCTCATCGCGGCACGCCTCGATCGACTGGGCCCGGACGAGCGGATGGTGGTGGAAAGGGGATCTGTCGAGGGGAAACTGTTCCACATGGGGAGCGTCATAGCCCTTGCCCCGGTGTCGGAGCGCTCGGCGGTGCCGGAAAGACTGATGTCCCTGGTGCGCAAGGAGTTGATAAGACCCGATCGCGCCGAGTTTGCCGGTGATGACGCCTTTCGGTTCCAACATCTGCTGATACGCGATGCCGCTTATGACTCGATGCCGAAAGCGACCCGGGCAGAGCTGCACCAGCAGTTCGCAGAATGGCTGGTGCTTCGCTCTGCGGCGACGCCCGGGGGCCTCGACGGCATTCTCGCCTACCACCTCGAACAGGCCTACCGGTACCGGACCGAGCTTGGCAGCACCGGCGACAGGGAGCGCGAACTGGCCGACATGGCAGGTGCCCGCTATCTCGCAGCAGGGGAGGCGTCTCTGCTGCAAGGCGATCCCATGAGCGCCGTCTCCCTGTTCGAGCACGGGGTGGCGCTCCTCGTCCCCGGTAGTGACATGGCTCTTCGATGCGGCCTCATGCTGGGCCGGGCCCTGCTCAAGTCGGGTGGCTACGGGCGCGCCGATCAAGTCCTGGCCGAGGTTCAGAGCGAGGCGAGGAGTCGGGGAGACGAGCACACCGAGTTGCTGGCGGGTGTCCAGCTCCTCGGTGTCCGCGACCGTATCGAGACCGAATGGAGTGACCAGCGTTTCGTCCTTGAGTCGGAGAGACTGGAGAAGGCGCTTCGAGAGTTGGGTGATGTCGGAGGCTCCATCGAGGCGATCCTGGTGAGGGTCAACTGGCTGGACAGGGAGCAAGGGAGGATCGAAGCGGCCAGGGCGATGGAATTGGCCCGCAGTTTGGGGGATCGCCGTCTCGAGGATGAGGCGTACGTCTGGTTCCTTGGCTTCTCGTTTTGGTCGGGGTCGACGCCGGCGAGTGAGGGCGAACGGCTCGCCCGGTCTTTCCTGGAGAGGGAATCGGCCGGGCTCGAAGACCGGATCAGGGCCCTGAGCTATGTGGCTGCGTTCATGATGATGCAGGGTCAGCTGGAAGCTGCACGCCGGGAGATGGAGAAAGTCCGCCTGCTGGCTCGTGACCTGGGGGTGCGGGGAATGAACCATCATCCGTTCACCATCGGGATCCTCGAGCTCTGGCTGGGGAGACTCGATCGCTCCGAAGACGAGATTCGACCCGAGTATGAGGAGCTGGCTTCGCTCGGCGAGAAGAACCGATTGTCATCCCTTGCTGCGAATCTGGCCAGGATCGCCGCCCTGAGGGGAGAAGTCGATGAAGCCCGACGCTTCATCGCTATAGGAGAGGGTGCCGCCACCCCGGACGACATCGACACCCATGCCGAGATCGCTGCAGCCCGGTCGACTATCGCCCTGCACGAAGCTGATGCGGATGGGGCCGCCCGCCACGCCCGGGATGCCATCGAGACCATTGACCGGCGCAGAGCCGGGCCGGTTCAGGCCGTGTACATGACGATGCTGGCCGATGCCCTCGAGGCGGGTGGCGAACTCGTGCAGGCCCGGGACTGGCTCACCAAGGCACTGGCAGTCTTTGAGACCAAGGAGATGCACCCGCTGGCCGAACGCACCCGCGCCCGGATCGGCGCCCTGTCCTAGCGCAGGCCGTAGTAGCGGTCACGTTGCCAGCAGCGCTTCTCCCAGCGTCAGGATGGCGACACCTGCGAACAGCCAGCCAATCGACCTGATCAAGGTTTTCTCGCTGACGCGGTTAGAGATCTGTGGTCCAAGCTGGCCGCCTACCAGGACACCCGGCACCGTGAATAGGACAATCGAATACACAGTTTCCATCGCTTTCGCCCCTTCCTGAATGAAGCCAATCAGATGAGTGACGCTGGCTGCGAGCGCGGTGACCGCCACTACGACGACACTGGTCGCAACGGTCACCCTCGTCGGTATCCGGCAACGCATCACGAGGGCGTAAGAGTTGAGCTCGCCGAGTCCTGTCGAGATGAGGCCGACAAAACCGCCCCCAACCGCTGATGCCCACCGGCCCTCGTTCTGTCGACAGAGCTGGTACTCGATCCGGTCTCCATCCCTGGTGACGATGAGCCGGCTGACAGCCGGCTGCACCACACCCCGGCCTTCCAGAATGGCCCCATCTTCGATTTCACGATCGCGATGTCTGACAAAAGAAACCGCGATCGCCATCAGGCCAAACGCGAGTGCCAGCTTGAGAATGTATGGCGACACCGCACCGGAGGCCACGGACCCGACAACCGCCATCGGTACAGAGACCGCCGCCAGCATCCGGGCGACTTTCCAATCGATGGTCCGGGCTCTGGCGTGGGCAATGACCCCGGACGAGAAGCCGAAGACCTCCGTGATCAGGGCCGCGCCAATCGCCACCTTCGGATCAAAGCCCAGGGCGAGGATGAACAGAGGGGAGAAGAAGGTTGCCCCGCCGATGCCGGCTCCGTTGGCCACGGCGGCGATGAGAATTGACACCGGCAGGAGATACCAAAAGGTGAGATCCAAGAGCCGAGCTTATCGTTCAGTCAGGATCGGGGAGTGCTCCCCGAGGAGGTTCCGTGTCATGGTCCTGGCGGCGGCGTCAACTCCGATGACCGATCCTTCCGGAACTTCGGACCATGCCTCGGAGGTGATCGGCTCGGAGGCGATGACGACGGCCCGGTAGTCGGGCTCGGCCTTGGGGCAGTGGGATGTGCCACAGACTGCGCAGTCGGTGATCCCGCGGCGGTGTGTCCAGTAGAGGGTGTTGCCCCAGCGTGTGGCCACCAGGTGTTTGCCATCGCTGAGGAGGAAGTTGAGCGTCGGCTTTGACCCGGCTCCCGCGGCGAGAGAGATTCGGACGAGCTCGAGAACGCTGTCGGCGAGCAGATCGACGATCGAACTCAAGACCGTGGCAGGCTCGTCAGGGCTGAGCCCATGTTCCTTCATACGGTTCAAGATCCAAAGAAACGCAAGTTCGCTGTCGGTTTCCCCCCCAGCAGGGCCGTATGGGCCGATGTCGAGGTGGGTGGCGACATGTTGGAAGGTCTCGATCGTTCCGTTGTGGGCGAATGCCCAGGGGCCGTGAGCGAAGGGGTGGGTGTTCTCCATGGTGACACTTCCGACAGTGGCCGCCCGGACGTGGGCGATCACGGCGTCACTGGAGATCGCCGAGGCTATGGAAGCGAAATGTGCGTCCGCAAACGCCGGGTCGGTGCTCTTTTTGATCCTGGGCCGCGCATCATGCCATTCGGCGATCCCCCAGCCGTCTGCGTTCCTGACTCCTCTCAGGTCGCGGTCGCTTTGCACCTGGAGGGCGTTCTGGGCCTCGACGAGGCTGCATTCGAGTCTCGTCGGCTCGGTGGCGAGGAATCCGTAGAGCCGGCACATCTCAGCCCGCGCAGGGAGTTCCACGCAGCGTGGTCGGGTTGTCGAACAGGCTCAATGACGCGAGAAGCAAGGGAATGCCGATCACGGCTCCGACGATGGTGGCGGTGAGGATCATGCCCAGTCCGAACAACACTGCTCCTGTCGAGAGTCCGAACCAGTCGATGTGCGGAATGCATTGCGTGGTATTCATGTGCACCTCCGATCGGTATAACCGGAGCCGCGGACCGTCACAGTCCCGAATGTCGGGCTGTCGACAAAGTGCTGGCCTCACCTTCAGGCCGGTTCGGTCTCGACTTTCGAGAGAATGAACCCGGCGTAGTAGGTAGGCCAGTGGTCGTCGGGTGCATTGGCGCGGTGGCTTTCGTCGGCTGCCTTCAGCCATTCGGCGATCTCGTCGACCGACGGGCTGAAGCCCACATGGTCGTCGATCGCACCGACCAGTTGTCTGGCGTACCACTCGGGCCAGCCCGGGTTGGGGCCACCGATCGCCTCATGGTGAGCTCGTCCGGCGGCTCTTATCAGCCGCCCGAGCTCGCGAATCTCTTGCGCATCGGCCATGGCGGGATCCTACTTCTCTCGGCGAGGGCCCGCCTTGTGATGGGCTGGTCGGGTAGCATCGCTGTTCCGCCAGGGAGACCAGGGATGCCGCTATACATGGACCGCCACGACGTTCCCGGCGCCACCGCCGAGGATTCCGCGAGGGCCCATCTCGCCGATCTCGCGATTTCGCAGAAATATGACGTGGAGTTCTTCTCCTACTGGTTTGATCCCCTCAATGAGGCGGTGTTCTGTTTTGCGAGGGCGCCCACCTCTCAGACGATGAGCGATGTTCACCAGGCTGCCCACGGCCTGATTCCTGCAGAGATCATCGAGGTCTCCGAAAACGACGTCGTGCGCTTCCTCGGCAAAGTCCACGACCCGAAAGGGCCGGATGATGTGACGAGTGCGTTTCGCACGATTCTGGTCACCGACCTCGAGGGCTCCACAGCGCTGCTGGATCGGTTGGGGCAGGCCGAGTACATGGTGCTGCTGACCGAGCACGACCTGATCATTCGACGGCTCCTCATCACCTGGCGTGGGCGCGAGGTGAAGCACACCGGGGATGGATTCCTTATTTCGTTCGACGACCCTTCTCATGCCCTGGACATCGCTTTGGCAATCGATGGGGCCTTCAAGGACAGGAACGCCACCTCGCCTGAACCCGTTCTCCGGGTTCGTATCGGGCTCGCAGCCGGAGAGCCCGTCGATCACAACGACGACATCTTCGGGGCGGCCGTCACCCGGGCCAGCAGACTCTGCGCCGGTGCCGAGCCCGATCACATCCTCGTGTCCGACGAGGTGCAGAAGCTGGGTATTGACCTGGGTTTCAGTTTTGGTGAAGGG
>JBFHXF010000081.1:0-9056 GCA_041599115.1 Acidimicrobiia bacterium | reverse complement strand
CTCGTTCGTAGCGGACCGCTGTGGTTCTAGAAGCTCTGATCACCTCACCAGTCAGCGGGTCCAGTTCGTGGAGGTAGGGCATGTTGTGACGGCGCAAAACCCTGGACACCGTGCGGGCTGGGATCCCGAGTTCGGCGCCGATCCATTCGGGTCCTCGACGGAACAAGCGACGAGCCTCAATGATCTGGGCTTCGACCGACACAGGCGTTCGCGTGGGACTGGTGTGAGGCCGTGACGACCGGTCATAGAGGCCTGCTTCGCCCTCGGTGTCGTAGCGGGCCAACCACCGGTGAGCGCACCGACGCGAGATGCCCTGAGCCTTGGCAGCGTGAGCGACCCTCCAACCCAGCTCCCGCACTCGATGAACAAGCAGCCGGCGTCCCTCGAATGTCAGACGAGCGTTACGGTGAGCCATGAAGACCTCCTGGTGTGTGTGGCGCAATCACCACACTCGGAGGTCTTCACTCACTCCGCAACTGAGACCAACGTCCCGGCCGGGTACACCTAGTTGCTGGCTGAGGGCGGCAGATCCACCCTATTTCCTCCCACGCGATGGCAGGTTCGGGATAGTTGCCGACGTCCGGTGGGTGGCCATCCCGAATCATTCCCCAATCCCCTGCGGCCAGTCGTGCCAGCGACTCATCGATCTCTGTCTCCGGGGCCCGGAGCGTTGCTTCGGGCTTCAGCTGTAGAAACTTTTCTCGAGATTCGTGTCATAAGCCCGGCGGGCTTTGGGCATTATTAGTGAGATGTCTTCCGATGCGCTTCACGCCGATGAGACTCTTCTGGACGCATTCACGTTGTTTGTGAAGAGGACCGATCCCGCTTTGAGGCGGGCCCTGGTGGCCGCATTCGGACGGGACCAAGGCGTGGAGGCCGCAGCGGAGACCTGGGCCTATGCGTGGGAGAACTGGGACCGGGTCAGGTCGATGGACAACCCAGCGGGATTCTTGTGGGGGGTTGGCAGAAACAAGGCAAGGCAGGCGGGTCGCCGACGCCTCCGAGTATTCCCCGCCGTTCCCGACGAATTGGATCACCTTGTCGAGCCCGGTCTCGCCGGTGGTTTGGAGCGCCTTTCCGAACGGCAGCGGGTGGCCGTCTTGTTGAAGCATGGTTATGGCTGGACCTATGCCGAGATGGCCTCCCTGCTCGGGCTTTCGGTGTCTTCGCTGCAAAAGCATGTGGAAAGAGGTCTAACGCGACTGAGAAGGAGTTTGGGAGTCAACTGATGGCTATCGATGTCGAACAGCAGCTACGGGAGTACGCGGATTTCCTTGACACGACCATTGCCGCACCCGATCTCACAGCGATCATCGAGTCGGCCGCCATCGTTACCCCCGTTGCCCCGATCCGTGCCGCCCGCTCCGCCGTCTTGCGGCGCCCATCGGTCGTGGTGGCCATCGCGGTAGCGGCGGTGCTCGTTGCCTTGGGCGGTCTGAGTCTGCTTCTCTCCGGCGGTGGCGGGACGGAACCTGCCGATAGTCCGACGGTCACGACCCTGGCACCGCCGGGCACGGAGGCGACGGCGACCACGGTGGCCGAACCGACGGTCGCCGTGATTCCAGGGCGAGAAGGATCCGTCATCATCACGGCCCGCTGGTCTACGTCAGGGTCCAGGGTTCTGGAGGAGAGCGGCGGTGCCGTGGAGTCGATCGAACGGGTGGAGACCGTCTGGTATCTGGACGCCGACACCTGGCGACGTGAGGTCCCGGTTTGGCAGGGTGACGGTTCCACTGAGCTTCAAGGCGCGATCACTGTCGTATCCGAAGGGCAGCGATTCGATTACTACCCGACGTCCAACACCTTCGAAATCACCGATTACACCCCCTCCCCGACGGAAGCCAGTCCCCAGATCGAGTACGACTTCTCGTTCGAGTGCGATGACGCCGGATGTGCGCGGTTCGGGGGCGCGGACCTCTTTGAGAACTGCACCACCGAGCAGGGAGTGGTGATCCTTGGATTCACAACCACGCGTTACGAGTGCAGCCGCCCGCCCGAATGGAATCCCAACGAGCTCGAGACCATCATCATCTCCCTCGACGCTGACGGCCGAACCCTTGAGGGCACCCTCATTCACGAATCCGAGTCCGGCGACCAGCAGACCCTCACCTACGAGGTGCTCAGCCTGGACACCAGTCCGGAATTCGACCCGACGCTATTCCAGTTCGACTGCCCCACCGACGACTGCAGAGACGTGGCCATCCCTCTGGGGGCTCTTGAGCACCCCTTGGTCGGCCAGCCGGTCCCCGAAGTCGCCGGAAGCCTCACCGACGGAGGCACCTTCGACATCGCCAACCACAAGGGTGAGAGGGTCGTCCTGCTGCTCTGGGCATCGTGGTGCCCTCCCTGCCAACAAGACCTTCGGGATCTCGAAGCCCTTTCCGCAGCCCGACCGGACCTGACCGTGGTAACCGGAGCCGTGTTGGATACCACCGAAGGTGTGACAGCACTCGTCCGGGACCTCGAGATCAACCTGCCCGTCATCGATTTGTACAGTCGCAACCTCGAGAACGGCAACTACCTGGCCGATGTCTGGGGAGGATCAGGAATCCCGATCCTCTCCTTCATAGACGAGACCGGAATCATCGTGGCAGTCCACAGCCAACAGCAGGGCTTGGAAGCGATCACACAGACCCTCCAAGACATCGGCTGGTGACCCCCACCGTTGACCATGGCCTCGCGGAGTCGCGGACAGTCATCGATCGGCCAACGGAAAAAGCCTGTGCGAGGGATCGCCGGACGGTTCGAAGGCTGACACCCCACGACTAGTCGGCCGTCCGGTCGTAGCATCGCCGGATGAGGCCGATGAGACGACGGCCGGTCCGAAGCAGACCGGCCGCCGACCCCCACCCTAGGATTCCGCTCGGTGAGCAGCTGGGCCAGCTCCGTGATCTCTTCAGATTTGTCAAGCCATCAAAGAGATGGCTTGGCCTGGCCGTCTTCGCGGTCACAGTGGCGTCGGGTCTCGGCCTGGTCTTCCCCCTGGTCATGGGGGGCCTGGTGGACACCGCCGTGGGGGCCACTGGCACCAAAGCGGGTCTGGACCGTCTGGCCCTGATCCTCTTGGCCGTCTTCTTCGGCCAGGCGGCGTTCAACTATCTCCGCTCCTATTCGCTGTCGGTGGTCGGCGAAGGTGTCGTGGCCGACCTGCGACGGTCGGTGTACGACCGAATCGTCAGACTTCCTGTTCCCTTCTTCGACAAGACACTGACGGGTGAAATCACCTCCCGGCTGACCTCTGACGCATCCGTCATCCAGTCGACGGTTTCTACCGCTGTCGGACAGTCTTTCTCGCAAGGAATCACGCTGATTGGTGGAGTCAGTCTGATGGTGGTGCTGAGTCCGCGACTCTCGCTGACCGTGCTTGCTTTCCTGCCGGTCGCCATAGTCGCAGCGGCTTTTTTCGGCCGGCGGCTCAATCGCATCTCGACCTTGTTCCAGGACGAGATAGCAGCAGCCAACGCCTTCGCCGACGAGTCCATCACCTCGATCCGGGTGGTCAAGTGGTTCACCGCCGAAGAAGACGCTTCCAGGCGTTACAGCACCGGGATAAGACGGTCCTACGACGTAGCGTTGCGACGGGCCCGGCTGAGAGCCCTGTTCGTGCCAACGGTGACCTTCGTGGCGTTCGGGACTCTTGCCCTGGTGCTCTGGGTGGGAGGCCGTCAAGTCCTTGCCAGGGCGATGACGGCCGGAGAGCTGGTGTCGTTTCTCCTCTACACGCTGACGGTCGCCGGTGCCATCGGTACCTTCACCGGACTGTACTCGGAGCTCCAGGAGGCATTGGGTGCGTCGAGGAGGATCTTCGAGCTCCTCGGAGAACCGATAGAGGTCCATGACCCTCAGCGACCGCGAGAGGTTCATTCGAGGGAGGGTTCGGTCCGACTCGATTCTGTGAGTTTCAGCTACGCCGGACGGGAGACCGAAGTCTTGGAGAACATCAACCTGTCTATCGCGCCCGGAGAGGTAGTTGCGCTCGTCGGGCCTTCGGGCGCCGGCAAATCGACGATCACCCAGCTGATCCCCCGCTTCTACGACGCATCGGAAGGCACGGTTTTCGTAGACGGTCTCGATGTCAAGGAGCAAGCGTTACAAGATCTGAGGGCTCAGATGGCAGCGGTGCCCCAGGAGGTTCAGCTGTTCTCGGGAACGATCAGTGAGAACCTACGCGTCGCGAAGCCAGACGCATCCGACGACGAACTGATCGAGGCGGCGATCGCAGCCAACGCCCACGACTTCATCACCGGATTCCCCGACGGATACGAGACGCTGGTCGGCGAGCGAGGCGTCAGACTCTCGGGCGGGCAACGTCAGCGGGTTGCCATTGCCCGGGCGCTTCTTGCCGATCCGAGGATCCTCATACTCGATGAGGCGACCAGCTCCCTCGACGCCGAGTCTGAGCACCTGGTCCACGAGGCTCTCGACCGCCTGATGATCGGGCGAACCACGCTCGTCATCGCTCACCGCCTGAGCACCGTCCGAGCCGCCAACCGGCTGGTCGTCATCTCCGACGGGCGGATCGTCGAGGAAGGCACCCACGACGACCTCATCGCCGAGGGCGGGGTGTACGCGAAGCTGGCGTCGCGACAGCTGGTCGGTTGACGTTCTCCCACCTGCCGGATGCATCCAGACCGGATCTCAAAAACCGTGTCACCCAATACCGGCTGTAGCTCCGTCACATGGGCATGATCACCGCAACGGGTGTGATGGACAACGAGCAGATATATCGGGATTACTCCAGCGAGCTCACCAGATACGCGACAGGTCTGGTGGGGCCCTTCGACGCCGCTGACGTGGTCACGGATGCCTGCTTGAAGGCCTTTTCCTCGAAGAGCTGGCACGATGTCATGAACCACCGGGCCTACCTCTATCGAACGGTGCTGACGGTGGCGACCGATCATCATCGAAGCACTCTCACCCGCCGTGTTCGCGAGATGAAGACGGCGGGTCCGGAGGCCGCTGCCCCACAGGAGATCGACGTCGATGTCCTAGCGGCGGTCAACCGGCTTTCCATGCAGCAGAGGGCAGTCGTCCTTCTCACCTATTGGGCGGACCTCCCGGTGGAGACGGTCGCCGATCGGATGGGGATCTCGACAGGCGCGGTCAAGCGTCACCTCGCCAGAGCCCGCAAGCGTTTACAGGAGTGGCTGTCATGAGCGCAAATGACGACCAGAAGATCAGAGAATTCATAAACCGATTGGTGGCGATGTCGCCGCAGCCACCTCCGTTCCCCGAGGAGGTCATCGTGACCACACCTAAGAAAACTTCCCGAGTCAACCCGATCCTGATATTCGCCGGGGCGGCCGCCCTTGTGCTGATCGGAGCGGCCATCCCGATCCTGCTGTCCGGTGGCGGAACCGGTCCGGCGGGGACAACCCTGCCGGTGGTGACCCAGACGACATTGACGCCCGGAACAACGGCTCCGGCAACGGTGCCACCGACTACGACCCCAGCCGAAACCACCACCACTCCAGAGGTCGTATCCGTCCCCCAACCGGTCGTGGTCTTTCTGGTCCAAACCCCGGACAACAGCTACACCGGCAACCCGGCGCTGGTCCCTTTTGCCACCAGCGTCCCGTCCTCAGGAGGGAGCTCCGACGCCATGTTCTCTTCGCTCGTCCGTGATGCCCTCCAACTCTTGACCAACCCCGATCTGGTTCCACCGCCTGGTTTCGAAACTTCGATCCCCGCCGGGGTCGCAGTCCTCGATGTCAGAATGGCCGACTTGACCTCCACCCCGACCCTCCTCGTCGATATGAACGATGAGTTCCTCAAGGGCGCCGGTGGCTTGCTGGCCGACGTGACCATGCTCAACCAGTTGGTGTACACCGCAACACAGTTCGGTGCGGCAAAGGTCCTCTTCACGGTGAACGGGCAGGCGATCGAGGCTTACGGAACCGAGGGCATCGTGCTCACCGACCCGGTCGGGCGCGAGGACTATCTCGACCAGTTGAACTCGATCATCATCACAGAGCCGGTGATCCTCGGCGGCGACGAGCTTCCCCGTGTGTCGGGTCTGGCCAATGTTTTCGAAGCCACTGTCTCACTGCAGATCGTGGAGCAGGATGGCACCGTGACCTTCGAGGACTTCACCACCGCAACCTGCGGGACAGGGTGCTGGGGCGAGTTCACCTTCACCCTCGACACACCACCGCTGACCTCCAGCTCACTGATCCGGGTCTTCTGGAATTCGGCGCAGGACGGCTCGGCAAGCGACGTCGTGACCATTCCTGCCTCTCAATTCGAAGGCGGCGGATGGGACCTGCTTCCCGCGTCGAGCTGACCGACTAGCGACATGGGGGTGTCCCGACGGACATCCCCAATCGCCCCCGAACGTCGCCCTGGCGATCCCCCAACCTCCCCGACATCAGATCGGCGGATTTGATATGTTTCGTGGACCAGCTGCGCTGCGAAAGGGGACCTTTTGTGAGAGTTTCGATGACGGTCAACGGACGGGAGGTCTCTGCAGACGTCGAGCCCCGCACCCTCCTGGTCCACTTCATCAGGGAGAACCTGCATCTGACCGGAACCCATGTTGGGTGTGAGACCGGCTACTGCGGCGCCTGCACCATCCACCTCGATGGCAAGCCGGTCAAGTCTTGCACCATGCTGGCTGTCCAGGCCGACGGGGCGACGCTCACAACGATCGAAGGACTGGCCAGCAACGGCGAACTTCACCCGGTTCAGGAAGGCTTCTGGGAGCGTCACGGACTCCAGTGCGGTTTCTGTACGCCGGGGATGATCATGTCGGCAGCCGCGCTGCTGGCCGAGAACGACAACCCATCGGAAGACGAGATCCGCCACGGCATCGAGGGCAACCTCTGCCGCTGCACGGGTTATCACAACATCGTCCGGGCGGTGGAGTATGCCGGGGCGAAGTTGCGGGGCGTCGAGCCACCGCCACCTGATTGGGAGGGAGGTTCCTGATGGCCACCACCAGTGTGATGGGTGGCGCAGTGCGCCGTCGTGAAGATCCGGCACTCATCCAGGGCCGCGGGCTTTTTGTCGATGACATGCAGCCAACCGCTCTGCTCCATGTGGCCTTCAACCGCTCACCCTTGCCCCACGCCAGGATCAACTCCATCGATACCTCCACGGCGAAGGCAATGCCGGGGGTCGTCGCAGTGTTCACCCATGAGGACGTGGCCCATTTGGGCCCGCTGGTTGCCCAGGTCCCGATAGGAAAGCTGCGCCCTCTCCTGGCCGACAGATTGATAAACCACCAGGGTGAGGCAGTGGCGATGGTGGTGGCCGAAAACCGATATCAGGCTCAGGACGCCGCCGACGCCGTTGTCGTCGACTACGAAGCCCTTCCTGCGATCGTCGATCTCAAGGAAGCCGCTTCGGACAAAGTCAAGGTTCATGAGGAGCTCGAGTCGAACGTCCTCCATAGTTGGACTTACCACGGTTACTGGGCAGCACTCGGGCTTGCCGACCAGACGCCCGAAGTGGACGCCGCCATGGAACGCGACGACGCTGTGGTGGTGTCGTTGGAAATGACCAATCAGCGCCTTATCCCGGTCGCCATAGAGCCACGGTCGGTGATGGCCGAATACAACCCCGGCTACGGCCGGTTCACGGTGCACAGCTCGACCCAGGTGCCGCATGCCCTCGGTGGTGCCATCTCGACCACATTCGGGATGATTGCCAGCGACGTTCGAGTGATAGCTCCTGAAGTAGGGGGCGGATTCGGCTCGAAACTGAATGTCTACAACGACGAGATCCTCACCGCCTTCGCGGCGAGGGAGTTGGGGCGCCCGGTCAAGTGGACCGAGACCAGGCGTGAGGCGGCCGGCGCCACCATCCACGGACGCGGCTGGGTTGGCACCGCAACGCTGGTTGGCACCAGGGACGGCAAGTTCCTCGGGTACAAACTCGAAGCTATCGCCGACATGGGTGCCTACACCCAGAACTTCACCGTGGCCATACCACTGCTCGGTCTATGGATCGCCTCGGGCCAGTACAAGATGCCGGTCTCGTGGACAGTCGACTGCGTCACCACCCACACCATGACCACCGACGCCTACCGCGGAGCGGGCAGACCGGAGGCGATCTACTACCTGGAGCGGGTGATCGACACCTATGCCAGAGAAATCGGCATGGACCCATTCGAGGTGCGGCGCAAGAACTTCTGGCAACCAGAGGAGTTCCCCGCACAGATGGGGTGCGGCTTCTCTCTCGACTCGGGGAACTATGACGCCGCCGTCGACAAGCTGATCGAGACTGCCGACTATGAAGGTCTCAAGGCGATGCGTGATGCCGCCCGTGCCGAGGGTCGCCATGTCGGCATCGGGATCGGCTCCTATGTCGAGGTCTGTGGCTTCGGCCCGGCGGTCCTTGCCGAAATAGGGTTCTCATGGGCCAACTACGGCCTGCCTGCCTCGTTCAACGGCTCCGGGTTGGTTCGGGTCAATCCCGACGCCACTGTGACGGTTGTTATCGGCACCGGCCCTACGGGACAAGGGCACGAGACCAGTTGGGCACAGATAGTCGGCGACGGGCTCGGGATACCAGTCGACAGAATCCGGGTTCTTCATGGCGACACCAAAGAGCACCCCATGGGGATCGGCACCTTCGGGAGTCGATCGATCTCCGTTGACGGGACCGCCGCGTTCCAGGCGACGGCGAAGGTGAGGGAAAAGGCCGCCCAGATCGCCGCGCACCTGCTCGAGGCTTCCCCCGAGGACATCGTGCTTGCCGACGGCGCGGCTCATGTGGCCGGGTCACCGGACAAGACGGTGGAATGGGCAGCTATCGCCAAGGCGGCCTATCAGGCGCACACCCTGCCTGAGGGGGTCGAGAGCGGTCTGGAGGCCCATACCGCCTTCAGCCCGGGAAATGCGACTTGGCCCTTCGGCACTCATCTTGCAGTTGTCGAAGTGGACGCTGATACCGGGGATGTCAAGATCCTCAAATATCTGGCGGTCGACGACTGCGGAAACGTGATCAACCCGATGATCGTCGACGGGCAGGTCCATGGTGGGATCACACAGGGAATCGGTCAGGCACTGTTCGAGGACGGGACCTACGACAGTGACGGCAACCTCCCTGCCGGG
>JBFHXF010000080.1:0-9268 GCA_041599115.1 Acidimicrobiia bacterium | reverse complement strand
AGGTATCCCAGGATGTCATCGTCGGACAGGTCGTTGATGGCAACCACTCGAATTCCTGACTCTGGCCTTGTCGCGATGATGCGCAAAACGGCTCGGCCGATTCTCCCAAAACCGTTGATTGCAACGTTGATCATGAGGCCCCGACTTCCCGCAACTGACCAACCATCACCGCTGCCACCTCGACGACGCGATGGCTGTACCCCCACCCGTTGTTGAACCACGTGATTGTCTTGACGAGCGTTCCGCCGGTGACCATCGTCGCCAGGCTGTCGTAGATGCCCGAGTGCGAATCGAGTCTCACGTCGGACGACACAATCGGATCGGATACGTATTCCATTACCCCCGGGTAGCGCTCGTCGATGGCGCCCTTGACGGCTTCGTTGACCTCTTCGACCGTTGTTGACTTCGATGTCTGGACGACCATGTCGACTGTCGACCCATCGGCCACCGGGACATTCAAAGCCACCACCGATAGTTTCCCGCTCAGACTCGGTAGGGCCTGAGCCAGTATCTCGGCGGTGTTGGTGTTGGCGGGGATGATGTTCTCCGCTGCTGCCCGACTGGTCCGAAATGAGTGTGTGGGGACGTCGGCCAGACGCCCTGCGTTCGACATGGCCTTGACCGTTGTCATGTAGGCAAAGCGGATGCCGAATCTCTCATCGATGGTGGTGAGGATCGGGGCGATGGCATTCGAGGTGTTGGATCCGAGTGCGACGATGTCCACGTCCGGTGTGAGCACCTGGTCGTTGAGGCCTTTGAGAAGCAGGGGGATCTCACCAGGAGTCTCCGGGCTCGAGGTCAGAATCACCTTGCGGGCGCCTGATTCGAGATGACCGCCAAGGCTGGCGGCAGATCGGTACTTGCTGGTGGTCTCCAGAACGATATCGACACCGGCTTCCCCCCATGCTGTATCGCCGGGATCACGCGTGGAGTCGAATCCGACCTCTTTCTCCCCGTAACGAAGTATGCCGTCGGCATAGGAGATTTCGGCGGGGAACCGCCCGTAGAGGGAGTCGTACTTGAGCAAGTAGGTGAGCGCCTCGGGATCGGCGATATCGGCAATGGCCACGATGTCGAGGTCGTCGTTGTCGTGGAGGAGCCGGAAGACGTTCCGTCCGATTCTGCCAAACCCCATCAAACCGATGCGGGTTGTCGCCATTGGTTTCCTTTCGCGAGAGGCGCCGGTCAACACCCTGGGCAAGGGTATCGACGTTCGATAACTTCACAACATGGGGGAGTGGTGCTGATAGCCCAAGTCGTGGCGGTGTTATGCCTGATTAGCCCGGTCAACGGGCCTGTGATCGCCGGGTATTCCCCTGCGGGTCAATATGGTGGCCATTGGGGCGTTGACTTCTCGGCACTTCCCGGCGAGTCCGTCACGGCACCAATCTCCGGTCTGGTCACCTTCGCCGGCTCCGTAGCCGGAATGAACACCGTCACCATTCAGCCGGTGTACGGGTACAAGGTCTCGGTCTCCTTCCTGCGCGAGGTGTCGGTGAGTGCCGGTCGATGGGTCGAGCGCGGCACCCGGGTAGGGACCGCCGGACTGGCGCACGGAAGATTCGGTGTCCACCTTTCGGTTCGAATCAACGACCGGTATGTCGATCCCGCCGATCACCTGGGTTGTCGCCGCACCGACATCACCAGGGCTTTGAGACTGGTGACGCCGCCACGCCCCTATCCTCGACGTCGTGCGAACCGGGATCTTCGGCGGGACCTTCGACCCAGCTCATTTGGGTCACACATCGGCGGCGGCGGCGGCGCAGGCCCAGGTCGCCTTGGATCGAGTTCTCTTCATTCCCGCTGGTGATCCATGGCAGAAGAGCGACATGTACGTGAGCCCGGCCCGCCATCGACTGGAGATGACGAGGCTGGCGATCAGAGGGATCTCCGGCCTCGCCCTTGACCGGCGTGAAATCGATCGGCCGGGGCCGACCTACACCATCGACACCCTGGCGACGTTCGATTCCGACGAAGAACTGTTCTTAATAGTTGGCGCAGATGTGGCCACGGGCATGCCGACATGGCACAGGAGCCGGGAAGTTGTCGCCCGGGCGACGATCCTTGTGGTTCCCAGGGGAGCGGTGAGCCAGGCCGACGTGACGAGAGTGCTGCCAGAGGGGGTCTATCTCGAGATGGACCCGGTGGACATCAGTGCGATCGAGATCCGACGGATGGTGAGGACGGGCGAGCCCTACCGGCACCTGGTGAATCCGGAGGTCTTCGACTACATAGAACGGATCGGCCTCTACACGGATCGCTACGAAGACGATAGGGTGGGGTTCCCAACCGACTTCGAGGAGCAGCCGTAGACAGCAGTAACGATCTGGCCAGGGTGGCGGCGGACGCCATCTTTGCCAAGAAGGGCATGGACATTGTCCTGCTGGATGTCGAGCGCCTGTTTGTCCTTTCGGACGTGTTCGTTATTGCAACCGGGACTTCGCGACCGCATGTCCAGTCATTGGCGGATCATGTCGAGGAAACCTTGCTGGAGAAGACTGGTTCAAAGCCGTTACGCAGCGAGGGACGCACCGAGGCCGAGTGGGTCCTGATCGACTTCGGGGACATAATCGTTCATCTTTTCCAGGGCGCTCCGCGGGAGTTTTACGGTCTGGAGCGTCTCTGGGCGGACTCGAATCGGATCGAGTGGAATGAGCCGGTAGTGGCGGAGGCAGACCCGGTTTAGGTTGGGGTATTCCGCTCGATAAAATGCGGGTTCCCATAAGGGGCTGTAGCTCAGCCTGGCAGAGCACTTGACTGGCAGTCAAGGGGTCAGGGGTTCAAATCCCCTCAGCTCCACCTGACGGTTCTTACTAGAACCATCCTCTCCCATTCTGGAGTTCAAATAGTGTCCCGTTAGGTCCTTCGAGCGCCGGGTTCTAGCCAGCGTTACTCTCTCGGTGAGAGGAACTCCAAGCGATTGCCGAATGGGTCGTAGGCGTAGAAACGGTCGTATCCAGGCAGGGGTTGGTCGTCGACAGTCTCCACGCCCGCTCCCTCTAGATGGGTTCTCAGCCCGGGGATGTCTTGAACTAGGAACGCTGGATGCGCTTTTCTGGCTGGACGGAACTCCTTCTCAACGCCGAGATGGATGCGGACGTGTTCCGACTCGAACCAGCATCCTCCTCGAGCTTCAAGATGGGGAGGTTTATCCACTCGGGGCACTCCGAGGACGGCTTCATAGAACTCGGTGGCCTCCGCCTCCTTGCCCTCAGGCATCGCAAGCTGCACGTGATGGAGGTTGTTGATCTTCATAACTCTGTTGTAGCACGGTCTGAGCTACTCAGATTGTGCGACACATAAGGCTTCGATTTCGGCAGCTTTCTCTTGTAGCTCAACGGTTCTGCGCTCGAGAAGCGAGTTCAAATAGTGTCCCGTTAGGTCCACTCTTGAGACCCTCCCATAGGTGGAACACAGGTACCGGAGCCCACTTGGAATATCCGGGCTAGACAAACTTGTTTCGGCCCTCCGAAGTCTCAGTACCGGTCAGGTCATTTGGCCGCGACTAACGTGCCCGCCGTGCCTTATCGATGGATCAGGTTCATTCACATCGCGTCTGCGATTGGATTTGTCGGGATTCACGGAGCATCGATTCTCGTGCTCTACGTGATCAGACGCGAGCACAACCGGGGGCGGATCGAGAGTCTGCTTGGCTTTTCGTCCAAGACCGTGGTCGCCATGTACATCGCCCTGGGCGCGGTTGTCGGTAGCGGACTGTGGCTCGGGTTTGAAGTCAGCGCCTTCTTCAGCCAGACGTGGTTTTGGCTGTCACTATCCCTGCTGGCAGTGATAACCGCCCTCATGTGGCTCATGGCGCGTCCCTTCGGGAAACGGATCAGGGCCGCATGCGAGATCCGTCCCTCCGGGGTTCCCCGTGTGTCCGACACCGAACTCGAGGAGCTGCTTCTCTCCAACCGGACCCATGTCATCTCGGCCATCGGTTTCCTCGGGCTGGGCGTCATCCTCTATCTGATGGTGTTCCGACCCGGCTTCTAGAACTCAGAGTGCCCGGAGCGGCTTGGACGCCGGTCCTTGCAACACCTCACCGACGGGACTGAACCTCGATCCGTGACAGGGGCATTCGAAGTCGCCCTCCGTCGGATTCCAGGCAACGACGCAGCCGAGATGGGTGCAGCGCGCCGACATGAGATGCAGTTCGCCGTGCTCGTCGACCCAGGCCGCGGTCGGCTCACCGTCACGATCCACGATCCCACCCTCTCCCGGCTGCAACTCGGACTCGATCTGGCGTACGGTGCGACACAGCAGAACGTCACACCGCGCCCCCTGGAGAACGCCGCCCGGGACGGAATTCTTGAGCAGCAGCCTGGTCCTGGTCATGCCCTTGTTGCCGACGACGATCAGGCCACAGCCTCCTGCCTCCGCTGCCCGGAGGATCTCGCGGACCGGCTTCCCTTGGACTACGAGGGCCTCGGTGGGCACATCCTGACCGACGCTCGCCATCGTGTCCGCCAGAATCAATTCGCCGGTCGCCGGATGGCCGACGAAGACGAGAGTGACTGTCGACCCGAGTGCCTTGGCAAGCCCGTAGCCCCGTTTGGCCGCCCGGTCGGCCGTGATCGACCCGTCGGTCGCAACCAGCAGACGCGAGTAGTCGGTGGCGAAGCCCTGCGTTCTGGGTGCCACTATGAGGAGATCGGAAGGTGAGTCGACCGCAACGTGATGTGGCAGTACCGCCACGTCTGCGCCGCCACGCCCGACAACGATCAGCCCTGCGTGGGCATCCTCGGCGGCGTGGGTCAGATTCTTGGCGGGATGGCCCGCCCGAACCTCGGATGTAATCCGCTCCCCGGGCAAGCCTGCGGATTTTGCTCGGTCCACCGCCCCGGCAACCACAGATTGTGCCCGAGCGTCGTCGGTCCCCACGTGGACCAGCGAAACCGGGGAGATCGAGGCAGCCCCGGCGACCAGGGCCGACACGGCAAACACCTCGTCGGGGGTTTCGAGCCCGACACCCACGACGACATGGCCGAAAACGGCTGGCCTCCGATCTGGGACCGGGCCCGCTTCCTTGGCCACCCTGATGGGGTTCTTGGCGACGAATCCGATCTTGGAATGGGTTCCGTCACAAAGCGGCTTGTTCGCCGACTTCCCGCACCGGCAAAGAGTTACCCGGTTGCGGGTTTCCAGGGGCACTCCGTCACTGCGCAGGATGGTCGCTCCGCCGGTGACCCACAGCGGACCATCCTCCACCGGAGAGATGGCACGGGGAAGATCCGGCTCCACTATCCGACCATCGATCTCATATACGAGCGCCCCGGAGGGACAGTGTTCGATCATCCCGATTTCCTGAAGTCTCACGTTGACGTCGCCGGTGTCGGGCAGCATCTGATACCAGTCGGTGACCTGATTCGCGCAGAAGCTGGCGTGCTGGCAGAGACTCCCGACCCGATGAACTTTGATGCCGACTCCCTCGTAGGTCTTTCGCTTCTCGGCAACCGGATCGGTCGAGGCGGTCTCGGTGCCGTCGAAATCGGCGGTCAGATGGCTGTTGTCGCAGAAAGGCTTGTTGTTTGATTGCCCGCATCTGCACAGCCAGAAGGTCGGGCTCTTGTTGATCGGCTCATCAACGGCCCAGGTCTCGGGTTCCCCCAGCCCGGAGCGGACTATGTGTTTGGGCGTGATGGGCACATCGGCTCGCACCTCGTAGGGCCCGTTCCGGGTGACAACGATGTCATATTCGATGTCCGCCATGTGGTCGGAAAGCAGCCTAACTTCCGAGGGCTGCACTTCGCTGGGCACTTGCCTTTGACCTGCCCGGAGCATTCCGGCGTTGCCATGTCGGGGATCAACATGGCGCACAGGAAGGTGAGCCAGAACGGGAGCGCCGGCTCCTGTTTGCTACACGCATCTGGCTCCTGGCCGATGATCTGGTCACAGTTGGCGGGCTGTAACCTCACGGCCTGAAAGAAAGGGTTTACCTGTGGCTAAGGACGCAACTGGACGCGAGGGACTTTCAGCTGGTGCTATCGCCAAGGAGCTGGAGGCGACGCCCGCCGCTGTGAAAAAGGCTTTGTCGTCGATGAAGATCGAGGCCGACTTCGTGAAGTCGGGCTGTGCGTACTACTACCGGGAGCGAATCCCGAAGGTGAAGCAAGCCCTCAAGTAGGGCAACCCGCCGGCATTGGACCTCCCGGGTTCATCATGCCTCTGACTAGCGAACTGAAGCGCCCGTGTTCCGCGAGAAGGGGAGTCTCGGCGTGAGCTAGCCGATCAAGTCCTGGGGGCTACGGCTTTGTTGCCATACCCTGCCCGGACCGGTGAACGTGGCGACGAGCCCTTCACCTGAGAGAAACGTCGACTTCCAACCGCCCACCTTGTTGACCTGGTAGCCGACGCCCTCCTCGAACGCGACAATGTGCCCGGTGTCGACCTTGTAAGACTCGCCGGCGGCCAGAAGACGCTCGAAGATCGCACCGTAACTCGCCACCAGCATGTCGCCCTGGCCGGTGCAGCGGAGCAGGAAGAGACCTTCACCGCTGAAGAACGTCTTCGCCCCGCCCCACTTGGTGTCGACAACCACCGTCGGCTCGCCCGCGAGCCATGAGCCCGACTGGACCATGATCGCCTTCTGGCCGTCCACGGGAAGGAGCATGATGTCCCCTGGCAACGGGGGAGCCACGATCACCTCACCTTATGCCGGATGCGGCTGAGAACGTGTTGATGAAGAATGTTTCGCCGCCCAGCACGGAGCGCTTCAAGCCCCCGAGGATTCCCCCTTGAGCCTTTGTGGTGATTTCGACACCGCCGGACATCCCCGTCATGGCTCCTGCCTCGGCTTGGAGCGACTCACCCGGGTTGATCTGCACGGTCGCCATCGCAAATGAGGGACTGAACTGGATCTCAACCTTGAGCACGTTGACCTTTCTCGTTGGCTCGTCGCGGAGTGTAAGCGCCGCCACACACACCACTAGTCGGCCCCCAGAGATGCAACGGCGACAGCTTTTCCTGTTGGGCGATTCCACCTTTGGGGCGGGTTCCGAACGAGTCGGCTGACTGAGTTTGAGGTTCAGGCGGTGGGCACCACGTTGAGGATCCGCCACTCGCCGCCGCGGACCTCCTCGACCGAGAAAGTAAGAGCAAAAGGCGATTCCCTGCGACTCAAGAGCTCGCCCTTGAGGTCGAGTGTCACTGCCTCCGCCGTTCCTTTTCCTTCGAAACCTCGGGATGCGCCACCCTGAGGGCCGTAGGGATGGGTGACCACAAGATGCAGTGTGTCGAACCGATAGTTGACAACGTCAAGCGAGCCCGAAGACATCGCTCGCTCCAACCGGAGCTCCATCTCGTTGAGACGAGGCCCGACTGACGCTGCAGCGAGTAGAGCAGGATCATGCTTGGCGAATGCTTCGGCTTCGCCAGCGAGACATGTCGCCAGGGCGAGGGCAAGCTCACGGACTTCGACGTCTGTCAGGTCCGAGTCCAATCTGGTGATCTCTTGATCGACGGTCGCCTCGGGTACCGCTTCCGGGTCGATCTCGAGAGCAAGCACGAGATTCGTTGGGGTTTTAGCGACGACCGGCGGGCGTGCCGGGGCTCCAGCCCACAGGATTCCGATCGCCAGGATCAACGTGGTTCCGGTCGTGACTGCAACAAGTGGAAAGCCAAGCCTCGGCTTGGCACTCTTCATCCATTCACCGGTCGTGGCCCTCAACAAAGCACCAACCCGTCCGGCAAGCGCGGTCGTACGAGACCTCACGATCTCGAAGAGAGGGCGGACACCGGTCATGATTACCAGTGCACCCAGCAGACCCACTTTGGCGGCGAACTCCGTTGTTTGTGGTGCGACCAGGAATACGGACACGATGGCAACAGCAAACGCGAAGACGAGACGTGCCTTCTTTCTCACTGGAATTGTCCGTGGGTCGGTGATCATGAAGAACAAGAAGACGAGAACCTCTGGTGAGGTCGCAACCACGGAGAAGAATCGCCCGCCGCACACCGGCCCAAATGCCCATCTCGCTGTGATGCAGTGACCCGTGAGCGTCAGCCAACCGATTCCGACGACGAATGTGAGCCAGAAGGCCGACGCCATAGCAAGGAGCCCCAGCCGGCGAGTGACCCAGACTCCTCCACCGATGATGGTGATGTAGGCAAGAATCAGCGTGGGACTTCGGTGTCCCCACCAGAAATCAAGAGGTTCGACGAGATCGCTGCCCAAAACCAGGAACGCGGCGACTAGGCCCGCATTGGACGGATTGAAAACATGGGAGCCCTTGTATCGGATGAGGTACTTGCTCCCCAGCGAAACTGCGCCCACGAGGGCGAATAGGTACCACCCGCCAAACGACCAGTGGTCCCCCGGCTCGGTATCGAGGAGTCGAAAGATCAGGGCGACTCCGCTCCCAGTCAGTATCGCGCTGGCCGGCCAGACCAGCCTTCCAGTCTGACGGGCGGTGACGGCGATCTCGATCAGGGCGCAGGCGAGGATGGCGGAGAGGATCTGGGGGATCGACACAGCGAAACCAAGCCCGTACTGGCCGAGGACATGGATAGTCAGAATCACGCCGGCTACGTGCAGGCGGGGGTCGCGAATGCTTGGGAAATCGACTCGATCGCGCCATCTCCACCGACTATCGGTTGGAGCCGAGTGGCCCGTCATGCCGACAACGGGAGTCTCCATCCCCCGAACCGTAGCCATGGGGTGGCGGTGGCGTCTTGACGCCGCCCGACCCCGTGGGGGCGAAGAGGAGTAGGGTCGGAGACAGGGCCTCGGCCTGTGGACTACGGAAGGAAAAGAAGTGAAATCAATCAAACGATGGCGCTGGATGGTGGTGGTAGCCGTCCTGTCAATGGTCGCGGCGGCCTGTTCTCCGGCCAGCTCAGGAGATACGACGGCTCCAGGTGGCCCTAACGCACCTGGGACAACCGGGACACCCGGGACAACCGGTACGCCTGGGACAACAGCCCCACCGACTGGCGAGGCGATCGAGGTCGTATGGGTTCGTGGTGCCGATCATCCAGAAGGTATTGCGTTCCTCAAGGTTCTGGCCGACTTCACCGCGGCGACGGGCATCGAGGTCAACTACACCGGTTTGGGAGATGATCTGCCCACAATCCTGGGTACCCGTGTCGAGGGCGGTTCCCCACCCGACATCGCCGTGCTCCCGCAACCAGGTCTGTTGAAGGATCTGGCATCACGTGGGGCCCTCAAGCCTGTGAGCCAAGCGGTGTCTGATGGGCTAGGCGCCAACTTCGCACCGGTTTGGAGCGACCTGGCGACTGTGGATGGGACTCTCTACGGGGTCTATTT
>JBFHXF010000079.1:0-9340 GCA_041599115.1 Acidimicrobiia bacterium | reverse complement strand
CGAAACCGAGGAGTTGGGCATCATCACCGGGACGGTCCGTTATCTGGATCCACCGGCAAGTTATCGGAACCTATGGGTCATCCGCTTCGACCCGGACGGCCGTTGCACCGACTTCACCGAGTGGTACATCGAAGAAGAGAGCTGACCCGGCCCAAGTGAGGGCTGACGCCGGTGTCAACGCTCCCGGGGCCCGGTCGCAGTCGGATCCCGGTCGCATCTTTCTCCCGCCCCGGGCTATCGGGTGTTTGGCCACTTCGGCGGAGAACCGGTGGGCATGGCACAATCAGATGTGTGACGACTGCTTTCGTCTTGGGTGGTGGCGGACGTTGGGGGGCGGTCGAGGTCGGAATGCTCCAGGCTCTCGACGAGGCTCGGATACGACCCGACCTCGTGTTGGGAACCTCGATCGGGGCCTTCAACGGTTCGGTGATCGCCGATTCGCCCGGTCCGGACGGGGTGAGACGTCTCGCCGGTCTGTGGCGGGAGATCTCCGGGTCGAACCTATTCAAAGGTGGTCTGATCGACAGGATGAGGAACGTCGCCGCCATGCGCCCCAGCATCCACGAGACCGGCGAGCTTCGGTCGCTTCTCAGCCACGTTCACCCTCAAGATAGGCTCATCGAGGATCTCGACATCCCATTCCAGTGTGTCGCCTCTTCGATCGAGGCTGCCTCGGAGCATTGGTTCACCAGAGGCCCCCTCATCGAGGCCCTTCTCGCCAGTTCGGCAGTGCCGGCTCTCTTCCCACCGGTCGAAATCGACGGGGAGCACTTCTACGACGGCGGTCTGGTCAACTCGGTGCCCGTGGGGCGTGCCGTCGAGTTGGGAGCCGACCGGATCTTTGTCCTCCAGGTGGGCCGTGTCGAAGCTCCGCTACGCCCTCCCCAGCGTCTCTACGAGGCGGCATTGATCTCGTTCGAGATCGCTCGCCGCCACCGCTTCTACACCGACGTTCGCAACCTGCCCGACGGAATCGAGTTCCATCTCCTCCCGTCGGGGAACCCGGTCAGTTTCGACGACCGACGGCAGCTCAAGTGGAAGGACACCGGGGGCAGCGGCGATCTCATCGCCGGCGCCCACGCCGCCTCCACTTTGTATCTGGAGCGTCTGGCCTAGATGGGCATGCCGCCGAAATGGGTCCGGCGGACGGTCTTTTGCCCGGCCCTCGTCATCGGTGTTGCCGTCGCTCTCATCTCCCTGCCGATCTGGATCCTGGGCGGGCTGTTCGTCTCGAGATACGTGCCGGGGAATTGGCGGATACTCCGGGTTCTGTGGTTTCTCTTCCTG
Organism: Acidimicrobiia bacterium; assembly: GCA_041599115.1. Classification (GTDB taxonomy): domain Bacteria; phylum Actinomycetota; class Acidimicrobiia; order Spongiisociales; family ZC4RG35; genus JACZUI01. Next base: position 8,053 of record JBFHXF010000079.1, on the reverse strand, counting down.
TACATGGCTATCGAGGCGGCGACATTGGTTGCCATGTTCGCCCTTTGGGTCGGCTCTGGTCTGGGGTGGAAGATCAGGTCGCCGTGGTTCGAGCGGGCTCATTACGCCCTTCTCGCCTGGATGCTGAAGATCGTCGTCAGGTCGGCGAAATTCACGTTCAGATTGACCATTCTCTTCGATGGGCCCCGGGCAACCACCGCGGGCGACCGGGGCCGCCGCCCTGCCCTCATCCTCAGCCGTCATGCCGGCCCGGGCGACTCGCTGATGCTCATGGACGCCCTGGTGAATGGCTACCAACGCAGGCCGCGAATTGTGCTCAAGGAGTTCCTGCAGTGGGACCCCGCCGTCGACGTCATCCTGAACCGTCTCCCTGCCGCCTTTGTGCCCGTTGGGCGAAAAGGAGGGAATCCGTTGATAGATGCGATCGAGGCGCTCGCAGCCTCGATGGGGAGGAACGATGCTTTTGTGATCTTCCCGGAAGGGGCCAACTACACCGAGCGGCGCCATGCCAGGGCAATCCAGAAACTGCACGAGATAGGTCGCCCCGATCTCGCTGAGAGGGCGGAACAGCTGAGTATGACATTGCCGCCGCGCACCACCGGGGTGATGGCCGCTCTGGCTTCGGCGCCGTCGCCATCGGATGTGTTCTTCGTCGGCCACGCCGGTCTCGAGACCTTCGTCACACCTGCCGACATCTGGCGGGGCATCCCGATGGACACCGTCGTTGCGGTGAAGATCTGGCATGTCCGAGCCGAGGAGGTCCCGCCACCGGAGGGTCAGGAAAGATGGCTTTATGACACCTGGGCCGAGATCGACGAATGGATCAGGACGAATCTCTCTGAGACGGGCGAAGTGGTCTTCGACGATCCGGCTGCTTACTGAGTCGGTGTTTTTGGATCCAGAAACGGCATCATCTGGCGCAGTTGCCGGCCGACCTCTTCTATCTGATGCCCCCGATTGGCCGCTCTCATCTCCCGAAGCACAGGAGCTCCTTCCCTCGCCTGCGCCAGCCATTCGTTGGCGAACGCACCGGATTGGATCTCATCGAGCACTTGTTTCATCTCGGCCCGGGTCTCGTCGGTGACGATGCGAGGACCCCGCGTGTAGTCGCCGTACTCCGCAGTGTCCGAGATCGAGTACCTCATCCACGACAGTCCGCCCTCGTAGAGAAGGTCGACGATCAGCTTGAGCTCGTGCAGGGTCTCGAAGTAGGCCGACTCCGGCTGGTAGCCAGCCTCGACGAGTGTCTCGAAGGAGGCTTTGATCAGCTCGGAGACGCCGCCGCAAAGAATGACCTGCTCACCGAACAGATCGGTCTCGGTTTCCTCTTTGAAGGTCGTTTCCAGGATCCCGGCTCTCCCTCCACCGATTCCAGAGGCGTACGACAGGCCGATGGCATGGGCGTTGCCCGAATAGTCCTGATGCACAGCGATCAGACAAGGCACGCCGGAGCCCTGTTCGAACGTCCGTCGCACCAGATGGCCGGGCCCCTTGGGCGCAACCATCACCACGTCGACGTCCTCGGGGGGGACGATCTCCCCGAAATGGATATTGAAACCGTGAGCGAACATCAGAGTGTCGCCGGTGGACAGGCCATCGGCGACGGCAGAGGCATAGATCGCCCCCATCACCTGATCGGGGACCAGCATCATGATCACATTGGCCCACTTGACAGCATCGGTGGGTTCCATGACAGCCAGGCCGGCGTTTGTGGCCTGGGCGCGGCTGGCCGAATCGGATCGAAGTCCAACTACCACCTCAGCTCCTGACTCCTTGAGATTCAGGGCGTGGGCGTGACCCTGGCTCCCAAAACCGATGATCGCCACGCGCTTTGCCTTGATCAGATCGATGTCGCAGTCACTGTCGTAGTAGATGGTCGCCATCATGGGATTGTGCCTGGTTTCTTCTCGGCTCCCAACCCCGAGCCTTAGGATTCTCTCCGATGAGCCTCAAAATCAGATCCCAGGACGTGACGGAAGGTCCGACAAAGGCGGGAGCACGGGCGATGCTCAGGGCGGTCGGGCTCACCGAGGATGACTTTTCCAAGCCTCAGGTCGGGGTGGTATCGGCGGGCAACGAGGTGACCCCATGCAATCTGACCGGGCCAGAGCTCGCCGGCCAAGCCAAACAAGGGGTGACGGCCGCAGGCGGCGTCGGGCTGACCTTCTCGACCATTGCGGTGTCGGACGGCATCGCCATGGGTCACGAGGGTATGAGGGCCTCCCTGGTGTCGCGGGAGGTGATCGCCGATTCGGTCGAACTGGTAATGCACGCCGAGCGCTTTGACGCCCTGGTTTCTATCGCCGGATGTGACAAATCCCTGCCCGGGATGATGATGGCCGCCGCCCGTCTCGACCTGCCAGCGGTCTTCCTCTACGGGGGATCGAGCCTGCCTGGGCGTTACAAGGACCGAGACATCTCGATAGTTGATGTGTTCGAGGGCATCGGAGCCGCGGGCGAGGGCAAGATCGGACCCGATGAATTGCTGGCGATTGAAAGGGCTGCATGCCCGGGGGCCGGATCCTGTGCCGGCATGTTCACCGCCAACACCATGGCCTCCGTTGGCGAGGCTCTGGGCCTGTCACTTCCGGGATCATCGACGGTTCCCGCGGTGGATCCCCGACTGGCCGACTTTGCCCGGCGTTCCGGGGAGGCCGTGATGAAGCTGCTCGAAGACGATCTCAGACCCCGGCAGATCCTCACCCGCCCGGCTTTCGAGAACGCCATCGCGACGGTGATGGCCCTGGGTGGTTCGACCAATGCGGTGCTTCATCTGCTCGCCATCGCTCATGAGGCTGGAGTTCGGCTCGATCTCGATGATTTCGACCGGGTCTCCCGAACGACGCCGCATCTCGGTGACCTCAAGCCATTCGGGCGTTATCACATGGTCGACCTGGATCGAGCCGGGGGAGTCCCCATCGTTCTTCGGGCCCTGCTGGATGAGGGTCTCGTCGATGGGGACGTGCTGACGGTGACCGGGAAAACCATGGCCGAGAATCTGAAGGAGGTCGTGTTCGACCCGGGTCAGGATGTGATCGCCCCTACCACCGATCCGCTGGCTGTTTCAGGTGGGATTGCGGTTCTGCGGGGCAATCTTGCTCCGGAAGGTGCCGTGGTGAAGGTCGCCGGTATCGATCTGGAAGTATTCGAGGGGCGGGCCCGCGTTTTCGAAGGAGAGCAAGCATCGCTGGACGCATTGTTCGCTCACGGGATCAGTCATGGCGACGTCGTGGTGATACGCACAGAGGGTCCCAAGGGCGGTCCGGGCATGAGAGAGATGCTGCAGATAACCGCCGCGATCAAGGGTGCCGGTCTCGGCAAAGACGTCTTGTTGATCACCGATGGCCGGTTTTCCGGTGGGACTACCGGCCTTTGTATCGGCCACGTTGCCCCAGAATCGGAGGTGGGAGGTCCCATCGGCCTGATTCAGGAGGGAGATGTGATCCGCGTCGACATTCCCAACCGCAGGCTCGACCTGATCGTTAGTGATGCCGAGCTTGCCGACCGGGGTGACGCCTGGGAGCCGCAGCCAGTGCGGTACCCCACCGGGGCCCTGGCCAAGTACTCCAAACTTGTGGGTTCGGCGTCGGGCGGTGCAGTGACAGGCTGAAGAGTCTCATCCGGCAGCGTCTGATTCTGCTGTGGCTTCCCAGGCCGGGGTAAGTCAGTTCTGCGGGCGTGTGTCCTGTCAGCGGAAGCGGGCCGGATGGGTGCGGTTGGGTTCAACCCCTGCTGCGAGCAGAGCCTCCGGCACAGGATCGCCGAACACCTGGCTGGCGATTAGCTGACCGTATGCAGGTGAAGTCATTATGCCGGTCCCGCCTTGGCCGACCAGCCAGAAGAACCCCGATGCATCCGGGTCTTCCCCGATCACGAGATCCCGGTCGGGAGCGAAGGTGCGGAGACCGGTCCATTGGGAATTGACGGTTCGAATGGCCAGGTTGGTCGCACCGTTGATCCGTTCGATCGCCATGGCGACGTCCTCCATTTCCGGCCGGGGATCACCAGGCTGGGTTGGGACCTCCTCGGCCAGGGAGCAGAGAAGTTGGACCCCGTCAGGTCGGAAATAGAAGCCCTCCCCGGCGTCGGCCACCAAAGGCCAGTCCCGGTAGGACTCATCGCCGGGGACCATGAACGCGGTCCGGCGCATCGGCACCAGACCAACCGGGGCTATGCCGGCGAGAGCGGCAACCCGGTCACCCCAAGCTCCCGAGGCATTGACGACGACATCGCAATCGAATCTGTCCTCGGTTGTTTCCACCGTCCATCCATCGTGACGGGGCTCGATGCGGATGACTCGTGCGGCGGTTCGAATCTCAGCGTCGGCCCTGCGTGCGATGCGAACAAAAGCCTGGTGAAGACCGGCCACATCGATGTCTTGTGCGGTTTGCTCCCATAGTCCGCCGGCGATGTATTCGGGTCGAATCGCGGGCACCATCGCCCTGACCCTGTCGGAATCGATCAGTATGGATCCGGCTCCGGCGGCTCGGCCTTGCTCGGCAGCCGCGGTGAGGTGGTCTAACTGTTCGACGGTCGCGATCCACAGAGCGCCACGGGGCGAGAGGAGCGGAGCGTCCACTGTGTCTGGTGGTGGGTGTTCGAAAAAGCCCAGGCTGGCAGCCGCTAGTGGCCGCGAGGTCGTACCCCCATAATTCGCCAGAAAGGTGGCAGCGGACCTACCGGTGGTGTGGTAGGCGAGGGTGCGCTCCATCTCCAACAGGGTGAGAGCGCTGCGCGGCGCCAGATGTGCCGCAGCCGACACACCGGCGATTCCTCCACCGATCACCACGACGCGCTTCAAGTCGTTATCACCGTGCGCCCGACAGTGTTTCGCTCTGCCACCCACCTGAGGGCCGCAGCCGCCTCGTCCAGGGGGAACGTTTTTTGCACAACGGGCGCCAGTTTGCCCGACCTGATCCACTCCATGATCCGTCGATTGTTGTCGTTGCTCTGCTCAGGATGCTCCATGGCGAACCGCCCCCAGTAGACCCCAACGATCGAGTTTCCCTTTACCAGACTGAGATTGAGTGGGATCTGGGGAATCGTGCCGGAGGCAAAACCGATCACGAGCAGCGAACCGCCCCATTTGGTCGATCGCAGCGCAGGTTCGGTCATCTGTCCCCCCACCGGATCGAACACGAGATCCACCCCGTTGCCATCCGTTATGTCGTTTATGGCGTCCCGGAGCGGAGTGTTGTCGTATCTGATGGCGTGATCGGCACCGGTCTCCAAAACGGCTCTCTTCTTTTCTTCCGATGAAACGGCCCCTATGACTGTCGCCCCTAATGCCTTGCCCACCTGGATCGCGGCAAGGCCCACGCCACCGGCCGCCCCGAGCACCAGGAGAGTCTGGCCGGGGTGGAGCCCAGCCCTGTCAACGAGGGCGTGATAGGCCGTTCCGTAGGCAACCGGTATCGCCGCTCCTTCCACAAAGGCGATCGAATCGGGGAGTGGGAGGATCGAGCCCCCGAAGGCCACTGCCTTCTCCGCCATCGCTCCGAATCCGACGAAGGCTGCCACTCGATCTCCCGGCGCAAGATCGGTGAGATCGTCGACCTTCTCGACGACCCCGGCGATCTCGGCCCCCGGCACAAAAGGAGTATCCGGTCGGATCTGGTATTGCCCGGCGACAACGAGCGAGTCCGCAAAATTGACCGAAGCCGCCTTGACCGCGATCCGGGCAGTGCCTGGCAGCAGAGGAGGCTCGGGGAACTCACCGACGCGGAGCGAGTCGATTCCGTCGTAGCTGTCACATATGAGGGCTTTCATCGCAGGGAGAGCCTACGAGCACGACCGGCGTCACTCTGGGAGAATCGGGGCAATGCCGATTCATCCGATTCCGTCCGGGTTTGATTTTCCGGATCCACGGTTGGCCGAGGGCGACGTGGTGGCGGTCGGGGCAGACCTAGCCCCGGGAACAATCCTCGCCGCCTATCGCCATGGGATGTTCCCGATGTACCTCGAGGATGGACATCTCGGGTGGTGGTCTCCGGTGGAAAGGGCGGTCCTGCCACTCAACGGGCTTCGCATCTCGCGATCGCTCAGAAAGGCAACGAGACGCTTCAATGTCTCGATCGACGCCGATTTCGAGGGGGTGATCCGGGGGTGTGCCGATCCAGCTCGATCGGGGTCGTGGATCACACCGGACTTCGTCGACGCCTACATTCAGCTCCACCGGATGGGCTGGGTCCACTCCGTCGAGGTTTGGAATCAGGATGGGGATCTGGCCGGTGGGCTCTACGGACTGGTGATCGGAGGGCTCTTCGCCGGCGAGTCGATGTTTCATCTCGAACGGGACGCGTCCAAGGTTGCCCTGGTACATCTGGTAGTCGTGATGAGCGAGGGAGGCGGTCTGCTGCTGGATGTTCAATGGAAGACGCCGCATCTGGAGTCTCTGGGGGCTGTGGTCATCGGGCGTGACCGATATCTGGACGAACTGGAAACCGCCATCACCGGCCCCGACCCGTTCGAAAAGGCGCACGAGGCGGACAGTCTGTAGAGTCCGCGGCGGATGTCACTGGAGGAGCGCGTTTGCGGGCGATCGTCGCCGGTATAGACCTGACGGCCATCGGGCGGCGTGTCGCCGACAGGGCGGGAATGATCGCCCAGGAGACCGGGGCCGACCTCACCCTGGTCCACGTCCTCGAACCTGTTGGTGAGGCAATGATCGATCGTGATCTTGCCCGCGTGATGCGGGATCATCAGACCACGGTGGCCCACGAGATCACAGCATGGGTGAGTGAGCGCACCACCGCCTCTGTCGACCTCGAGGTTGTCAAGGGCTCCCCTTCCTGGGAGTTGGTCTCTCGAGCGAAGACATCAGACCTGGTCGTCGTCGGGTCCTCCTCGGTTGACGCCTTTGCGGTTGGACCGGTCTCGATGAGTGTCGCCCGCATGTCCACGACCGACGTCCTGGTAGTCCGTCGCCAACCAAGGGTGCCCTATCGCCGGATTCTGGCGGCAGTGGATTTTTCCGAAGGGTCCCGGGCCGCGGTAGCCCGGGCCGACGTGGTGTTTCCGGAAGCGGAAATCACGGCCCTGTACTCCTTGCCCTCGCGTTTCGACCGGATACTCGTTGGAGCCGGGCTGTTCAACGAAGAGATCGAGGCTTCTCGGGGCTCGCGCTTACAGGCTGCCACCGACCGGATGCTCGAGTTTGCCGGCTCCTGGGAGGGTCACCTCAAGACTCTGGTCATCGATGGCCCCCCTGCCGAGACAATCGAGGAGATCGTGAGGCGACGCAACGCGGATCTCGTCGTTGTAGGCAATCGCGGCGCCACCGCGACCAGGATGGTCCTGCTGGGAACGGTGGCAGAAGGCCTGGTCAGGGAAGCACCGTGCGATGTGCTGGTTGTCAGGAGCAAGGCCGCCTTCAGACGTCCCTGATCAGCCCTTCGACGACCGACCGGCAGTCAGGCCCCTTGGATCGCAGCGGACTGGTCCAGACAGCTCTACTGCTCGATATGCGGCACTGCCACGGGAAACACCAGTTTGAAGGTGGTGCCGGACCCGTTGGAGGAGACCGAGATCTCGCCGCCAACCCGGCTGACAATGGTGTGAACCGTGTGCAGGCCGAGACCCGTCCCCTTGCCAGGCTCCTTGGTGGTGAAAAAGGGATCGAAGATCCGTCTTGCAGTTTCCTCGTCGATCCCCGATCCGGTGTCCGAGACCTCGATTACCACCGAGCCGCCGTCGGCACGGGCCGTGATGGTGAGAATTCCGCCTTCTTCCATCGCATCTGCCGCGTTGTCGATGAGATTGGTCCACACCTGGTTGAGATCTCGCCCGGGTGCCTCGATCTTGGGCAGTCCTTCGGGGAAGTCGGTGACAACCTCGACCTGGCGCAACTTGTGCTTCAAGAGGATCAGAGTGTCGGCGATTCCATCGGTCGGGTTGATCTCTTGGACCGGCGCCTGGTCGAGATATGAGTACTCCTTCACGATACGCACCAACTCGGAGATGCGTTCGGCCCCGATCGAGACCTCACCAAGCACCTGGCCGGCAAGGCAGCGCAGGCCGATCCATTTCGCCAGAGCCGCAGCAGCGAGAGGGT
>JBFHXF010000078.1:0-9461 GCA_041599115.1 Acidimicrobiia bacterium | reverse complement strand
GAGAAGCGTCCGGACGTCCGGTTGGACGGGAAGGAGACGCACCAGCACTCGAGTCACAACGCCAAGCGTGCCCTCAGAACCGACGATCAAACCTTTCAGATCGATCCCCGGTGGGTCGGGTGCCTCACCACCGAGTTGAAGCACCTCCCCTCCGGCCAGGACGACCTCCAGACCGACGACGTGGCTCGTGGTAGCTCCTTCGGCGAGGCAGTGGGCCCCGCCGGAATTGTTGGCCACATTGCCTCCGATCGTGCAGGCCGATTGCGATGAAGGGTCAGGGGCAAAATAGAGCCCGTAGGGGGCTGCCGCGAGGCTGAGGTCGAGGTTGATCGCACCGGCACCCACCCAGGCCATCCGATTGTCGGAGTCGATCTCGATGGAATTCATCGAGGTGGTCGACAGGACTATGCCGCCCTGGGTCGGGCTGGCCCCTGCGGTCAATCCGGTCCCCGCCCCTCGGGCAACGATCGGGGTCTCGTGCCTCTCGGCCGCTCTTACGATCTCGGCGACCTCCTCCGTGGTTTGGGGAATGACGACGCAGGTGGGCCGTCCGCGCATCAACGAGGCGTCTTTCGAGTAGAGGTGCAATTCGATGGGTTCCTCGAGGACGCGGTCTGATCCCAGGATCGTTTGGAGCTCGCCGATAAGGCTCATGTCCCGAGGCTACAGGTCATCCGTTGGCTCCGAAGCTTTCATCCGATGAGGTCCGTGATGTGCTTCGTCGCCTCCCTAAAACTCAGACCGGACAGTTGACTACGGTTCTCCATGGCAAAAGCGGCCACCGCCTGCGGATCTGTCTTCGCGTATTCACGCAGAGCCCAGCCGATAGCCTTTCTGATGAAGAATTCATGCTCGAAGGCGCGCTGTCGGCAGAATCGGAACAGCCTGTCGGCATCGGTTCTTCCCTTGGCCCCGACCTGACAGATGATGGCGCTGCGACGCAGCCACATGTCCGGGTCGTCTATCCATCTGTCGACGAACTGCCAGGCAGCGGCCGGAAAGGCGATGACCACCGGGCGCACCATATGATTGGCGACCTCGTCTACCAGGTCCCACCAGGCGCCCTCGACTATCAGTCGCCGAAAGAGCGGCAGCGAGGTCGGGGTGTGAAATCTCTGGTGATGTGCTCCCACACCGAGGGCCAGATATTTCTCCTCCCGGTGAGGGAGATTCCAGAGGGCAAGAACCAGATCCTGGTACTCGGACTGGGTATCTGGCACGAACTCTCGACACAGCTTCCGCACCAACTCGACGCGTCCCGGCTTTGGCACGCCGTAGAAGGGCATGGCCGTCTTCATGTAGGCCTGCATCGCGACGGCCTTGTCCGGGTCGGCGACGTCGGCCAAACCCCGACTGGCCATGTCACACGCCTCCGCGAGGTTGACTCCCATGAGCGGGCATTGTGTCAGTTACGCTCTGACGTATGCCAATTCACGTCTCACTGACGCCAAATCCCAACGCTATGAAGTTCAGTTGTGGCGTACCGGTTGGCGGTCCGTCGACTTACGTGGTCGGGTCGGAGCCGCCCGAGGATTTCGCCCGAGACCTTCTAGGAATCCCGGGCGTCATCAGCATTTTCATGACCGCCGATTTCATCACCGTTTCGAAAGCCCCCGGCGAGGACTGGACCGAGATAAGCGCGGCCGCAACGACAATCCTGGAAAAGGCATTTGGCGGCTGAGTTCACCCTGCGCAACGACCCTCCAAGATCAGCGGCTGCCGGCACCGTTTGATCAGGGCACGAGGACCGTCTGAGGGCGTATGACGCCATCCGGGCCCGGGGCCATGACAACGACCTGCCACAGTCCATCGCTGCGCATCAATCCACCCATAACCTCGGTTGCGCCCGAACCAGCGGCGGCCGTTGTCGCCACCTGTTGGGGCACCTCGCCGAGGGGAGATGCCATCGCAGTCGACGGCGAGACAGGCTCGATGATGGGTGGGAGCATGACGTGGGGACCGGTCTCATCGGCGACAATCTCAACGGTGGCGTAGATAGGAGCCTGACGGAGGTAGATGCCATCACTGTCTGCCTTGAGATAACGGACGAGCACCTTGATTCGATATCGAAAGGCCGAAAGTTCCTCAACCTCGGTGGCTCGAACCCACTCGACGAAGACCCGGATGCCTTCCGGCTGTTCGCCGACTGACAACCCGATTGGAAGCAGCCCTGCCAGGGTTCGGGCAGTTTCCTCAGATCCATCAACGGTGAAATACTCCGCCACAAACCACTCGGCATGAGCAGCCGCCTGATCGAGCATTCTCTCCGAGTCGACTGCGTAGAGATCGGCCTCGCTGACAACAACAGGGTCAGCCGGGGGAATCACCGCCGGGGCAACGGGCTGCTGGGGCGGTGCTGAGGATATGACACTGGAAGCAGTCGCCTGCCCGATCGGAGCAGGTTCAACCGGACGGTTGCTCATAAATGAATATGCCAGGGCACCAATGACAATCATCCCGGCCACAGCAAAGAGCACCCATTGACGATCATTGCCCTTGCGTTCGAGCATCTCCCACGGGATCCGCTCGTAGGTTTCGTTTCTCTCCCTCTCCATGTACTGAACGTATGACGCGGCCTGGAGCGGTTCAAGGGGGTTGAACCGCTCAGAACCTGGGAACCAATCGTCACACAGCTATCGTTTCGCCGGTCATGACAGTGAACCCTGATCCAAAACCGGGCCGCTGGATACTCCCGCTGGTCATTCTGGCGATGGTTGGCTTCACCTATTTCTTCGTTAGCGCTCTTCCCGAAGCGTCGCCCGACACGACGCTTGCCGGCATCGCCAGCACCACGACGACTGCCGACACCGGGACGGCCACCACCCAGCCAACCAACGGAAGTGGCAACGTCGACGCCGACACCCAGACATATCTCGATGATCTGGATGGCATCAACAGCGACCTCCAGCTGCTCAGGACCGAACTCGTGACGGTTAACACCGCGTGGGACTCCAACCCTCGCGAGATCAGCTACACAGAGATCGAGAATCGAATGGTGGCAGTCGGTGTCGACACCCAGTCGCTGGCAGACCGTGTGGGAGCGTTGACCGTCCCGGTGGGACTCGAGAGCTATCAGGCGAGCTTCACTGCAGCTATCAGCCTCTGCTCAACGAGTGCAGCCGACGCACTCGCCGGCCTCCGCTCGACCGACACCGGCGAAAAACGAAAGCTCGCGGTCGACACCTACATTCAGTCGGCTGCGGACTTCGACACCGAGGTTCAGAACGTGAAGACCGCGGCAGGAGCCTCCTGAGGCACTAGTCGCTTCTCAATGCCCCCCACTCAAAACTAAAAACTCAAAACTCAAAACCTCTAGATGTCGTAGTAGAGATGGAATTCGTAGGGATGGGGTCGTAGGCGCACCGGGTCGATCTCGTGGGTGACCTTGTAGTCGATCCAGGCATCGATCAGTCCCTCGGAAAACACACCTCCCTGCAAGAGAAACTCGTGGTCTTCCTCCAGAGCCGCCAGGGCTTCGGGGAGTGAACCCGGGACTGAGGGAAGATTCTTCAATTCCGCCGGGGGAAGATCGTAGATATCCTTGTCGACCGGCTCATGAGGCTCTATTCGGTTGGCAATACCGTCCAGCCCGGCGAGCAACATCGCCGAAAACGCCAGATAGGGGTTGGCCGCAGGATCAGGACAGCGAAATTCCAGCCTCTTCGCGCCAGGTGCTTGGGAGTACTGTGGGATTCGGATGGCCGCCGACCGGTTCCTGCTCGAGTAGACGAGATTGACTGGAGCTTCGTAGCCCGGGACCAGTCGGTGATAGGAGTTGGTGGTCGGGGCGGCGAAGGCCAGCACCGCCGCGGCATGCTTGAGCAATCCACCGATGTACCACCTGGCCAGGTCGGACAGACCGGCATAACCGCTTTCATCGAAGAAAAGAGGCTCGCCACCCTTCCACAGGGACTGATGGCAGTGCATGCCCGACCCGTTGTCCTCGAAGATCGGCTTCGGCATGAAAGTGACCGACTTGCCGTGGGCCCACGCCGTGTTTTTGACGACATACTTGTAGAGGGTGACGTTGTCGGCGGTGCGTAGAAGGGTGTCATAACGCATGTCGATCTCGGCCTGGCCGGCGGTGCCCACCTCGTGGTGCTGGACCTCGATCTGGATCCCGGCCGCCTCGAGGTTGGCGGTCATTTCTGAGCGGAGGTCCTGGAAATGGTCGGTGGGAGGCACCGGAAAGTAGCCCTCCTTGTAACGAGGCTTGTACCCGAGGTTGCCGCCCTCCTCGAACTCGCCTGAGTTCCAGGCGCCCTCAACGGAATCGAGGAAGTAAAAGCCAGAAAACTGATTCTGGCCGAAGCGAACATCGTCAAAGATGTAGAACTCCGCCTCCGGCCCCCAGAACGAGGTGTCGGCGACGCCGGTACTGAGAAGGTATTCCTCGGCCTTCTTGGCGATGTACCTGGGATCGCGATCGTAAGGGGCACCTGTGATCGGGTCGTGAACGAAGCAATACAGGATGAGGGTCTTTCTGGTCCTGAACTGGTCGTCGATGGCAGTTGAAGCGTCCGGAATCAGGATCATGTCTGATTCCTGAATCTCCTGAAAACCGCGGATCGAAGAACCATCGAAGCCAAAACCCGTCTCGAAGGTGGCTTCGGTCAGTTCGCGGACCGGAACCGTGAAGTGCTGCACCTGGCCGGGCAGATCGCAAAAGCGCAAATCTATGAATTCGTAGCCCTCGTTCGCGATGAGGGCCAAGACATCGGAGGGTGTCTTGGGCACGGTGGCTCCTTAGGTTGGTTGGGTCGTGAACAGAGTGGTTGTATCGCCGTCTGGTTTCACTGCCGTTGCTGAAGTGTTAACGCTGTGTTTCCAAGCGTGTGCAGTGGGGTGGGTGTGGCCCGCCTCGGTGCACACGCATGGCCATGCGTGTGCAGTGGGGTGGGTGAGAGACGTCTAGCTGCACACGCAACGCGGCTACCGTCGCGACACGTCATGCCAGCGACCGTCGTATTGGGTGCCCAGTGGGGTGACGAGGGGAAGGGTCGAGTTGTCGACTATTTCGCCGAGTCCGCCGATTTCGTCGTCCGTTACCAGGGCGGTAACAACGCAGGCCACACCATTGTCGTCGGCGACCAGCGGCTCGCGCTTTCCCTGATCCCGTCGGGGATCCTCTATCCCAACTGCACCCCGGTGATCGCCTCGGGAACAGTCATCGATCCCAAGGTGCTTCTCGCCGAGATGGACATGGTTCGCGCCCGGCAACTCGACCCCTCTCGGGTGCGTCTTTCCTCCAACGCCCATGTGATCATGCCCTACCACCGCAAGCTCGACGCTGCCATTGAGCGATATCTGGGCAAGAACCAGATCGGGACCACCAAGAAGGGCATCGGCCCGGCCTACACCGACAAGTACGCACGGGTGGGGATAAGAGTCCAAGATCTGTTCGATGCCAAGATCTTCCGGACGAAGGTCGAAGCAGCCCTCGAGGAGAAGAACAAGATCCTTCCCAGGATCTATAACACGCTTCCGATGGATGCCGATGAGATCATCGAGGAGTACACCCATTACGCCGATCGCCTCCGGCCTTTCGTCACCGATACCTCGCTGCTTCTCTGGAAGGGGATCCAGGCGGGCAAACAGGTGCTGTTCGAGGGAGCTCAGGGAACTCTGCTCGACATCGACCACGGAACTTACCCCTTTGTGACCTCCTCCAATCCGACGGCGGGAGGCGCCTCCGTCGGGTCTGGCCTCGGACCGAAAGCGCTAGACGAAATCGTCGGTGTTGCCAAGGCTTACATCTCCAGGGTTGGCACAGGCCCCTTCCCCACGGAGCTCCATGACGACATCGGTGACCGGATGATCCAACTCGGCGGTGAGTACGGCACCGTCACCGGTCGCAGACGCCGCTGCGGCTGGCTCGATCTCGTGCTGCTTCGCTACGCGGCACGTATCAACACTCTCACCAGCATCTTCCTCACCAAGATGGACATCCTCTCGGCATTCGAGACAATCAAGGTTGCGACCGCCTACTCGAGCAGAGGCGACCGTTATGACGAGTTCCCTTCACAACAAAGCGTGCTGTACCACTGCGAGCCCGTCTACGAAGAGTTACCGGGATGGGGAGTCGATATCTCCTCGATCCGCGACTACAAGGAGCTGCCGCAGGCGGCCCGGGATTACGTCGAGTACATCCAGGAGAACGCAGGCGTTCCGGTGGGTTGGATCTCGGTTGGCCCCGAGCGATCGCAGTTGATCGAAGTCAGATGAGGATCCTCCTCATCGGCGGAGGCGGGAGAGAGCACGCCATCGGCTGGAAACTCGCCCAGTCACGCCGGGTCAAGGAGTTGCTCTCTCTCCCCGGCAACCCGGGACTGGCGGAAATCGGTCCGACTGTCGAGGGCATCTCATCCACCGACGTGGGGGCTATCGCCGCCATGGCCCGCATCCACAAGATCGACCTCGCCGTCGTCGGGCCCGAGATTCCTCTCGCCGCCGGGGTTGTCGATGCACTTCAAACCCTCGGGATCCCCTCGTTTGGGCCAAGTCGTACAGCGGCCCGACTGGAGTCATCGAAAGCCTTTGCAAAAGACGTGATGAGACGGGCCGGTGTTCCCACCGCCACTGCGGAGTCGTTCACAGACCCGTTGCTGGCGAGACAGTATCTCGAGACCGCAGATGGCCCGTATGTCGTCAAGGCCGACGGCCTCGCCGCCGGGAAAGGGGTGCTCGTCACAGACTCGCGTGATGAAGCCAGGGCCTGGCTCGATGGGTGGATCGAATCCGGGCCGGTGATCATCGAGGAGTATCTCGACGGGCCGGAGGTCAGTGTTTTTGCCGTCTGCACCGAGAAGGGGGCGGTAGCCCTGGAGCCAGCCCGCGACTACAAACGGCTCCTCGACGGTGATCTGGGACCAAACACAGGAGGAATGGGTTCGTACTCACCGGTCGACGATCTCCCCGACGGTCTGGTAGCGCGGACCATGACCGAGATCATTCGACCCACACTCGATCAGATGACCGACGACGGGAATCCCTTCACCGGCTTTCTATATGCCGGTCTTGCCCTCACTTCGAACGGCCCCCAGGTCATCGAGTTCAATGTCCGGCTCGGCGATCCCGAAGCCCAGGCGATTCTGCCCCGGATGACCGCCGATCTGGTAGACGTCCTCGAGGGGGCGACACCGGAGTGGTCAGACACTGCTGCAGTCAACGTCGTCCTGGCGGCAAAGGGGTACCCGACGGCCCCGGAGAAGGGAGCGGTGATCAGCGGAGTCGGCTCGGTGCCGAGCGACGTCATCACCTTCCATGCAGGAACTCGACGGGAAGGCAAGCGCCTCCTCGTCGACGGTGGACGGGTGTTGAATCTGGTGGGAACCGGAGCCACGATTGTTGAAGCTCGCACTAGAGCGTATGAGGCAGCCAAGCGGGTCGGCTGGCCCGGCGTTCAGTTCCGCACCGATATCGCCGGGTGACCGCTACCGGCGCAGCACCGGGCGGGTGAGACACGTGGGACCACCACTGCCGTTGAGACAGATCTCCCTGCCGCCGAAGGTATGGACTTCGACACCGGCTTCCTCGAGACGGCTCTTGGTCAAGGGGTTGCCTTCCAACATCACAACAACCCCCGGCTGTACCGCTAGCACGTTGCACCCCAGCGTGGCCACCTCCTCAGACGGCACCGCGATCAGGTCGATCCCCAGATCCTGGCACATTCGATAGAGACCAACCGGGAGGCGCGCCAACTCCGCCAGTGCCAGTTTGTCCGAGACCGGTGAGATCACCGACATCAGATGGAGGCACTCCTCGGGCCCTGTGTCATAAGGCAGATCGAATACGTTGACGTTCTCGCCGAGCAACACCGCCAACTGATCGATACCGGATTGATTGGTCCGATGCGTGCGCCCCACGCAGATCGTCGAGTCGAGCCAGCAAACATCACCACCGTCAACTGTCCCGGGAGCCTCGATCCGACCCAGGACTGGGATGTCGTTTCTCTGATACCAAGCCGCCTGGATGTCCTCCTCCCCCCTTCTGCTGGGTTTGCCCGAACGAAGCAGGACCGCCCCGTGACGGGTCATCAGCGAAGGGTCGTACTGGTAGACAAAGTCGGGCCCAACCTCATCTTCGCCGAGAACATGGACATTGACGTCGAGGTCGGTGAGAAGGCCGATCAAGGCGGCATGCTCCCTGCGCGCCATGTCGATGTCGACGGCATGCCGGAACCGGTTGCGAGGGTCGTCGAAGGCGGTGGCGAATCGAGCACCTGGTGGATGCACCAGCACCTCACGCAGGGGCGCAACGCTGGAAGAGACTCCAAAGTCGACCATTCTGTGAGGCTAACCACCGCCATCCGACAGAAGCGATCGTGTTACCTTCGGCCGATGCATGATCACCCTCTCCGGCGAGAGGCGAGTGAATTCGACGGCCTCCTCACGAGACGTCTCGACACGATTGTCCCGGCACTAATGGAGCGGGAAGGATTCGAGGCCTGGGTGATCGCCGCCCGGGAGTACAACGAAGACCCCGTCATGGAGACGATGCTTCCCAATACCTGGCTCCGCACCGCCAGGCGGAGAACGATTCTGGTGTTCACCGATTGGGGTAAGCGACGGGCATCGGTATCCAAGTATCCGGTGGGTGACTTCGAGCCTCAATGGAACCCTTCGGTCGAGCCGGACCAATGGGTCGCACTGGCATCTCATCTCGCCCACGTCGACGGGCCCATCGGGATCAACGTCTCCTCCACCTTCGCCCTCGCCGACGGTCTGACGGCCGGTGAACGCTTCTCGATGGTCAGGGCGCTGTCCGAGGCAAAACGCGGTCAACTCAAGGGAGCCAAGGATCTGGCGATCGGGTGGCTGGAGACCAGGCTTTCCGAAGAAGTTGCCGATCTCCGCGCCGCCACCTCCGAGGCTCACGGCTTTCTGCGACGCGCTCTATCCAGCGAAGTCATCGCCCCCGGCGTCACCACCACCGAGGATGTCACCTGGTGGTTGCGCCAAACGGTTGCTGATGCCGGCCTCGGCCAGTGGTTCCAGCCGGGCGTACTTGTCCAGAGAGACGGAGATGGCGGACCGAACACGCCTACCAGCGGGTATGAGGAGGTCACCATCGAGCGGGGTGATCTGGTCCACATCGACTTCGGGATCGTTACCCGCCTCGGTTATCACACCGACCAACAACAACACGCCTATGTGCTCAAGCCGGGCGAAACTGACGCTCCGGAGAGCCTGGTTGATGGGTTGAGACAGGGAAATCGTCTCCAGGACATCCTCATGTCGAATATGAAGCCGGGGCCAACCGGGAACGAAGTCCTCGCCCGATCATTGGAGCAGGCACGCGGGGAGGGGATCAGGCCCATCATCTACACCCATCCTCTGGGACTTCACGGCCATGTTGCTGGGGCCACCATCGGGATGTGGGACCACCAGGAAGGCGTGCCCGGACCCGGCGACCATTCCCTCCATTTGAACACTGCCTGGTCGATCGAACTGGCGGTTGAG
>JBFHXF010000077.1:0-9478 GCA_041599115.1 Acidimicrobiia bacterium | reverse complement strand
GTGACGTCCCCGGTTCGAAAAGAAGTGGCGTTAGATCGGTCATCATCGCCATACAACGATATTCGCAGCTGTCGACTTCCCGAGAATCGAATCATTACCGTGCCCGATGTGAGACAGATCATTGTTGACGGCAGTCCCATTTCGCCACGGGACGTCGTCGCAGTCGCCAAGAGGCAGGCGGTGGCAGTCGCCAGTGGGGACCTCGAGGCGAGGATGCACGCCGCCCGATCGGTGGTCATGGAGGCGGTCGCCTCCGACGAGGTGGTCTACGGGATAACCACCGGTTTCGGGGCACTGGCCTCGACGCACATCGGCACCGACCTGGTCAAAGCCCTGCAGTACAACCTGGTCCGATCCCATGCCTCCGGGGTCGGGGACCCGCTCCCCGACGACATCGTGCGCGCCATGCTCCTTCTCCGGGCACGAACCCTCGCCCAGGGCCACTCGGGGGTCCGACCGGTCATCGTCGAGCGTCTCCTGGAGATGCTCGATCGTGACATTCTCCCGGTGGTCCCTTCGCAGGGGTCGGTAGGTGCCTCCGGTGACCTGGCCCCGTTCGCCCACCTCGCACTGCCCCTCATCGGGGAAGGGTTCGTCCGAGCAGAAGGAAGGCTCATCCCCGGCGCGCAGTCCGGTATCGATCCAGTCGAACTGGAGGCCAAGGAAGGGCTGTCACTGCTCAACGGAACCGAGGGAATGGCTGCTTTGGGTGCAATCGGCCTCGATTCGGCGCGACGTCTCGTCTTGGCCGCCGACGCCGCCTGCGCCCTCACCGTCGAGGCGATGATGGGAAGCCAGCGACCGTTCAGACCTGAGATACACCGCCTTCGCCCACACCCCGGACAGATCGAGTCGGCAAGGCGAATCGCGGCTCTAGTCGCTGGAAGCGAGATCGGTGCCAGCCATGCAGAAGACTTCCATCACGCCGTCCAGGACGCCTACTCCCTGAGATGCGCCGCGCAGGTCCACGGTGCGGTCTCCGACACACTCGACCACATGGAGACCGTGCTGACGAGGGAGATGGGCTCGGTTGTCGACAACCCGATCGTGTTCCCAGAAACCGGGGAAGTCATATCGGGCGGCAACTTCCATGGCGAGCCTCTGGCGTTCGTGCTCGATTTCGCCACCATCGCAGTCTCGGAATTGGGCTCGATCTCAGAGCGGCGCACCGACCGTCTGCTCGATCCGGCGAGATCCCGTGGCCTGCCGGCGTTCCTCGCCCGAGATCCGGGGCTCAACTCGGGATACATGATCAGCCAATATGTTCAAGCGGCCCTGGTCGCCGAATCCAAGGTGCTCACCCATCCTGCGTCGGCCGACTCCATCCCGACCTCGGGTAGCCAGGAGGATCATGTGTCTATGGGTTGGGGCGCAGGGAAGAAACTGTTCCCTGTTCTGGACAACACAAGACGTGTGATAGCCATCGAGATCTTGTGTGCGGTGGAGGGAATGGAGCACCGTCGGCCGCTTCGGCCTGGGGCAGGCACCGGGGAGATCGCAGCACTCGTCAGAGAGCATGTGCCACCGCTCACCGAAGACCGTTCACCTTCGGCTGAGATCGAGATAGTCGCCGGATTGATCGCTGACGGGTCGATCACCTCTGCCATCGCCTGATGACCGACCTCCTGCTCACCGGCATCGGCCTATTGACGACAAACGACGGCGACCCGATTCGGGATGCAGTGGTCGCGGCCGCTGCCGGCCGGATCACCTACGTCGGCGATTCGGCCAACGCCCCTGACCAGGGATCGGCGAGCAGGGTTGATTGCGGCGGGCGGGCGGTGCTCCCGGGATTCGTCGACGCACACACCCATCTCGTCTTTGCCGGGGATCGTTCCAACGAGTTCGCCTTGAAGATGTCCGGTGCCGATTACCGTCAGATCGCTGCATCGGGCGGGGGCATCCTGTCAACCGTGGAAGCCACCAGGGCTGCATCCCACGAGAGTCTCTTCGCTGAGGCGGCCGAACGGGTTCAGCGAATGGTTCAGTCCGGGACCACCACCATCGAGATCAAGTCCGGTTATGGGCTCGACCTCGAAACGGAGATCCGGCTCCTCGAAGTTATGGGACGCATCGCCGGGGAACTTCCTGTGACCATCCGCAGCACCTTTCTCGGGGCCCACTCCATTCCAGCCGAGTTCCGCCACGACCGCGACCGTTACATAGAGATCCTGATCGACGAGATGATCCCCCGGGTCGCCCCCCTTGCCACCTACTGCGACGCATTCGTCGAGGAAGGGGCCTTCTCGGTTGATGAAGCGCGGGCGATCCTCTCGGCCGCGGCAGGTCATGGCATGAAGGCCCGGGTTCACGCCGAGCAACTCACCCATTCCGGGGGTGCGGCGCTTGCGGCCGAGTTGGGAGCTGTCTCCGCCGATCATCTCGATCATGCGACCAGCGAGGACGCTGCTGTTCTCGCCGAGGCCGGCGTGGCGGCGGTCCTGGTCCCCGGGGCCTCCTACATGATGAAGTCGGCCCAGGCGCCCGGCCCGATGCTGTGGGAAGCCGGATGCAAGGTTGCCCTGGCCACCGACTGCAATCCCGGCACCTCGTTCTTCGAGGGGATGGGGCCGATTATCAGTCTCGCCGTAGTCGAGATGGGCCTGACCACGGAGCAGGCGATATGGGCAGCCACCCGAGGTGGGGCGCTGGCGCTCGAGATGGATGACCGAGGGATGGTGGCTCCCGGTGCGGTCGCCGACCTGGTGATCCTCGACGCCCCGTCACCGACCCATATCCCCTACCGCCCGGCCACCAACCTCGTCTGGCGCCGTATCAAGGATGGAAGGCCCCCCACAGGCTGAGCCGGTCGTGGCGAGGCGAGACCGGCTAACTTCACGCCCCGACCCGACGAAAGGACTCCAATGCACAGCTGGCTCCTCTTCTTTCACATCCTGGGAGCGGCAGGATGGGTGGGCGGTGGCGCTTTCGGCTCCTTCCTTCTCCCCCGGCTGGTAGCCCCCGGAACGGAGGGCGCCCGCCATTCGATGGAGGCGTTGAGCAAGCCCGCCGCCATCTACTTCGGGAGCGCGAGCGGCATCTTGTTGCTTTCCGGAATAGGGCTGGTGCTGACCTCGGAGAATTACGGCTGGACGGACCTGTTCGTCCTCATCGGCCTGGGAGCCTTCCTTGCATCGGGAATCTGGCAAGGCTTGATGGGGAAACGTAGCGAGCAGAAGATGATGGAGGTCACCACGCCCGGGGGCCCCGAGGCTGCGGATGCTTCGAGGCGGTGGCGACTGACCGGCCTGGTCGATCTGGCGATCGTGGTGTTTGCCCTGTGGGCCATGGTCGTGAAGCTCGGCACGTAACGCTCATGGATCGCCAGAAGATCGAGACGTTTCTCGACCGTTACACCGACTTCGTCGCCGGCGCGACGACGCTCGGTCTGCTCGCGGTTGCCGACCGTTGCGGCCTATCTGCCTATCTCGGCGAACACGAGGGGGGAACGGCGGTGGAGATCGCGGCCAGGGCGGGTCTGAACGAACGGTATGTGACCGAGATCCTGTCGGGCTTGGCAGCCGCCGGAGTCCTCGAATACGAGGCTGGGACTGGCCGGTTCGAGCTTCCCCCCGAGCATGCCCTCTTCGTGTCCAGTGAGCTCAGCCCTTACTTCATGGGGGGATGGCTCGACATGATCCCCGCCACGATGGCGCAGCTACCTGCAATCGCCGACGCCGCCAGACACGGGGGCGGCGTCGCTTTCGAGGAGTTCGGGGCACAGATGCTTCGCGGGCTGGACCGGGGAAACGGGCCATCACAACGTGTCCTGCTCACCGGCAAGTGGCTTCCAGGTGTGCCCGGACTCACTGAGAGACTGGAGTCCGGGGTCAGGGTCGCCGACGCCGGGTGTGGGTCTGGAACGGCTGCGATCCTGATGGCCGAGGCCTTTCCCGCCAGCCACATCGTTGGATTCGATGTCTCCGCCGATTCGATCGATTTGGCGAAAGAGCGTGCCGGGGATCTGACCAACATCGAATTCCATGTCCAGGGTGTGGGCGATATCCCCGTCGACCCGCCATTTGGCCTGATCACGACCTTCGATGTGATCCACGACCTCATCGACCCGTTGGGTGGCCTCAAACGGATCAGAGAGGCCCTGGCCCCCGACGGTCTCTACCTGATGATGGAGCCCAATGCCAGCTCCAATCTGGAGGACAACCTCAACCCGCACGGGGCCCTCCTCTACGGGGTGTCGTTGCTGCACTGCATGACTCAGTCCCTGGCCCGCGGCGGCGAGGGTCTCGGCGCAGCCTGGGGCAGGCAGAAGGCAGAGGAGTACTGCCGGGAGGCCGGGTTCACCGGGTTCGACTTTCTCGAAGGAATCTCAAACAGATTCTCCAGTTTCTACCTGGTCACACCGTGAGGAAGCGATAACCAGCACGCTCACGGGGGGCGTGAGCGTTAGGGCAATATGTCGCGCTAGGTGCTGTGTCGGGGATTACCTGTGATTGTCCAGGCTCGTGCCCTGAGGGCTATCTGCCCGGCGGCGTCACGAGGTAGTTTGGCCTGAAGGTTTTCGGCGAGTCGGCTGCGCTCTGAGTCCGTGAGTGAAGCCACGTAGCTGGGTGCAGGACCCTGACCTCTGAGGAACGGCGTCCAGTAGTCCCCGAAATCATCAAAAACGGTGGGGATTTCGATGCTGTCCGCCTCGACAGATGTCAGTCCGCTTGTGGCAAACAGATCCTTCAGTCTGTCCGGCCGGCATAGTGGAAATCGCACACCTTCATCGAGCAGTCGTGCGTCCGGGTCGACTGCGGCGGCGACGTCCCAGAAGTGGCGTAAGAATCCCATGCCCTCTGCATAGTCCCAGACATATGAAGAGACGATGCCTCCGGGTCTGGTGACGCGGAGCCATTCGCCAACGGCTGCTCCCGGGTTGGGGATGAAGTTCAGAGCCAGTCCGCTCACCACGATGTCAAACGAATCGTCGCCGAACGGCAGATGCTCACCGTCGGCCACGTCCACCTCTGCTACGTCGCCAACCTGAGACGCCGCCCGGTCGACATACTCTTTCGAGGGGTCGATCCCAACAAGGCGCGCGGGTGCAGCCAGATCTGAGATCGCCTCGAGCAGAGCCCCGGTACCACACCCGACATCCAGCCAACGCCCACCTTCATCAGCCCCAAGCGCAGTAACGAACTCGTGTGCCACCAGCCGGCTCCAACGACCCATGAAGACGTCGTAGTCACTTCCCCCATCCCAGCGATCCATCCAGGCAACCTAGCCGTACCGGGCCCGGACATGGATGCCGTTGGGTGGGCGGTATCAGTCGTCTTTGAGGTACTTGCCTGCCACGCTCAAAGCAAAGGATGTGAGGACGACGGAGCCACTGATACCCCAGACGGCGAAAGCGATCTCGATGCCGGAAGCGTTGAATCCTCTGATCAGGCCGATCAGGAAAAACAGCACGCCAAGGAGACCAAAGGTGATTGAGGAGATCACGAACGTCCGCGTAGCTATGCGTTGCATCCCCGCAACCTATCGGGGAATCGAACATAAGCGCCTGATTGATGATGTGGGGATGCTGCGGAAGGCAGGTTCTGTAGTTTTGGGGTCTCGACGGGGTGGTACGGCCCCCTGTCGGATCCATAGGCCCGATTCGATCCAACCCTACTCCCACGGGAAAAGCCATAAGTGCCGACATAAGCTGGGTCCGCGCAGGGTCTGACCCGAGTTCCAACCAGGGTCTGTTAACCCAGACTTGTGTGAATTCCTGCGTGTGGGCGGTTTGGGGCCTGCAGGAGTGCGAGAGGAGTCCGGAACCTGGCCAGCAGTGTGATCCCGGATGTCAGTCTTCGTGTTGCAGCACATGAGACATCCACTCCAAGGTCGTCTGGTAGGCCTCGTAAGCCCGGCCGCCATGGTTGCCTCTGCTCTCCCTCGCCTCGTGGGCGAGCCCGGCTTCCTGCAAGTGGTGGCTGAGAAGCCGGTGGCCCCAGTGGAGTTGGTAGTCGTCGTTGGAGCCGACGTCGAGCAGGATGCCCGCCAGCCTCCGCAGGTTGTCGAGGCGCTGGTGGACGTTGACGACGGGGTCGAAACTCAGCCAGCGGTCCCAGACATCCTGAAGCAACTCGCCGCTCGGGAAGGCTACGGGGAGGTCCACGTAAAAGGGCGGCCGATCCGGGTTGGGCGAATAGCAGGCGGCGTAGTCATAGACCACCTCGGACCAGAAGTTCCCCTCGACCGGGCCGTCAGGCGCCTCAGGCCAGATACTGTCGAGATACTTGTAGAGGATGAACTTGTGGGTCATGTCGAGGAACGAGTCTCCCGACAGCATCCCCAACGCACCGAAGACCTCAGGGTTACGCGATGCCAGATTCCAAGCGCCGAACCCGCCCGACGAGAAGCCGAACACACCCCTGCTCTGTGCGCTGACGATGGTGCGGTAGTGAGCATCGACATGAGCGACCACGTCGTTTATCACGTATTTCTCAAAGAAACCGGTCACCGGTGAGTCCACCCACTGCCCACCCCCCCAACGTGTCCAGCCGTCGGGGATGACGACGATCATCGGAGCTACACCCATGCGACCGAACACCACGTCGATGACGTCTTCGATTGGCGGCGACCAACGTTGCCCGTCGGTGTCGGGATTCACCAAACCTTCGGCAGTGTCCCCATAGGCATGCAGCAGATAGGCCGTCGGATAGCGACCCTCTGATCCTTCGTAGCCCGGAGGCAGGTAAACAAACAGGTCACGCTCATTGGGATCCCCCAGGAGATTGCCGGCAAGATGTCCACTCTCGATACGTGAATGAACAATCACGACGAACCTGTCCGACCGTGCCCCAACACCTGTGAATCAAATCCGCCCCTACCCATGGAGCCCAACATTACGCCCTCGATTGCGTTCACCCCTTGAGACCGAAGCCGGTATCGGGCTGGTCTAGTCGGAATAGGTGTAGGCGTGGCTTATAAGGTCGGTCAGTTCGCCTGCTTTTGTTATCCGCTGGTGTTGTTCTTCGTTGAGTGAGAGATCGACTGCTTTCAGAGTTTCAACGAGTTGCGCGGCTGAGGTGGCTCCGATGATCGGCACTGAAGTGACGCCGGGAACGGTCATAGCCCATCGGACAGCTACCTGAGCTGGGGTGGCTCCGGCTTCCTCGGCCACCTCCTCAACGGTGGCGAGGACTTGCCACCACCGTTCGGGAAAAGGACCGTACTTCTCATACTGCGTACCCCTTGATCCCTCGGGTTTGATTACGTTCCCATCGCCGTCCTTCTTGTATTTGCCAGTGAGAAAGCCTTCAGCAAGCGGTGAAAAGGGACAAATGGCAATGTCGTGGTAGCGGCACGCGTCGAACAAGTCTGGTAGCGGCATCTCATAGGGGTCGACCGTGTAGGGGAGATTGTCAACTGCGTTGTATCTCGGTTGTATAACCGAAATCGGCGCCCACCCATTAGACCGGCAGATCTGATCTGATAGGACGAGCTGCCAGGCGGAAAAGTTGCTCACTCCTATGTAATGGACCTTGCCGGAGTGGACCAGATCGTTCAGGGCAGCAAGAGTCTCCTCGATGGGTGAAGGGGGATGCCAGCCGTGTATGTAGTAGATGTCTAGATAGTCGGTTCCGAGGCGGCGGAGGCTTCCCTCCACCTCCGCCAACACGATCTTCCTGGACAGACCAACTTGCTGACGACCGGAGAGCGCGAAAAACACCTTGGTGGCAATGACGAAGTCCTCACGGTCTTTGTCGGCGAGCCATTCACCGATGTACTCCTCGCTCCGACCCATTCCGTAGAC
The DNA here is from genome assembly GCA_041599115.1 of Acidimicrobiia bacterium. GTDB lineage: Bacteria > Actinomycetota > Acidimicrobiia > Spongiisociales > ZC4RG35 > JACZUI01. The sequence continues at coordinate 1,731 of JBFHXF010000077.1, read as the reverse complement.
GTTGGCCGTATCGATGAAGTTGACGCCTCGCTCCCAGCCTGCATCGAGAACCGAATGGGAATCCCTCCGGTTGACGATCTCGGATCCGGTCACCCGTGACTCAGTTCCGAACATCCAGGCTCCAAGACAGACCTCAGAAACCTCCATCCCGGTACTACCAAGCCGCACGTAATCAACCATCGAACCCCCACAGCATCTGAGCCACAACTGGGCACTATACGATTTGCCTGATCTATGACGGTGAATGGGCCACTCCACAACCGGCAATTCATAGTGGCTCGGCCGAAGCGACATATCCCGTCATGTGCTTCGGGTGATGGGCAGTCGGAGTGCGCCCGGGTAGACGCAAATGAGTACTAATGAACGCCGAAAGCAAGCCCGACGGTGATCGGTTCATCCACTAGCCACGCCGACACAAGAAGGGTGACGATGGTTATGACTACGAACCCGTAGTTGGCTCTCACGAAGTGTCCCAACGTTCGAGAAGTTCCGCATACAGGCTGAAGACGGCTATCGAATCGACGACGACCATGTAGATGACAGCCCACCAGGTGTTTGCCTGGGCCGGCAGCACCACCTCGTAACCGTTGATCAACGTCAAACCACCAAGAAAGAACGCACCAACGGTGTGGCGTAGGGTCGGAACCAAGGTGACGAACTCCGGCTCCGCCCGACAGATGTTGATCAACGGGGCCGGCGCCAAACAGGTGTCGGTCTCGGCAGTGCAATCGACTAGCTCGATGCTAGTAGCAGGGACTGGGAGGCCGCTTCTGCTACTGCATGGGTTCAACGCAGCGGCGAGTCTGGTTTGGTGGCCCGTGTTTCGAGCTCTGTCAGAGAATTTCAGGGTGGTCGCGCCGGATTTGCCCGGTCTGGGAGAGTCGGAAGCTTTGCCGGGCCCGCCCAGCGCTTCCCGGGTTGTTGGGTGGCTCGGCGACGTGATCGAGGAATGCTGCGATGGACCGGTAACTCTGGTGGCGACCTCGTTGTCGGGCGGGTTCGGTCTGCGCTTTGCTGCTGCCCACCCCGACCGAGTGCGGGGGTTGATTCTGACCGATTCTCAAGGGTTGGCACCATTCCGGCCACCACCTGGTTTCTTGATCGCAACGACTCTCAATCGCCTCCGACCGAGCCAGGCGACGGCAGGACGACTGGTTCGGTATGTGATCCACGACCAGGACGACGTTCGACGGATTCATGGGCCGCTCTGGGACGTATTCATCAGCTATATGGTCTCTCAGACCGGCCGTGGAGAGGTGCGACGGGCGATGAGCGGATTCGCCACCAGAGCCGTAACACGACCGGTACCCGTAGCGTTGCTCGAGGACATCGAACCGCCAGTGGGACTGATCTGGGGTTGGCACGATCGGCCCTTTCCAATCTCCATAGCGAAGGAGGTCAGCTCACAGTTCGGATGGCCGCTAGAGGTGATCGACGACGCTGGCCATCTACCCTACATTGAACAGCCCTCCACCTTCGTCAACGCGGTCAACGCATTAGCCGGGCGACCCTGACCCCCTGCTCCCATGAGCGCATAACTCTCGTCGGCCCACCAAAGATCCGCCCTAATGCCGTCCGATATCCGTTGCGGTCTCAAGGGATCGCTTGACGCTCCAGAGAAATCTGAAACGACCCCATTGTTTTTGTCACAGGTCGAACGTATGTTCGGGGTATGGATTGGTCTGGTGCTACTGCTGATGAGGTGGACCGGGGGTTTGACCGTTTTGGGGG
>JBFHXF010000076.1:0-9543 GCA_041599115.1 Acidimicrobiia bacterium | reverse complement strand
TGGCTCTCTCGCCGCTGATGGCCTCATTGAAAGTCCCGTCATTGAGAGTGACGATTTGTGACATATGTAATTCTCCTTGGTCTATTCCAGTGAACCTGGGTCACTGGCAAGTCATTCCATGTGGGCCAGCCAACGCTCCGCGTCCATGGCGGCCATGCAACCCGTTCCGGCCGCTGTGATGGCCTGGCGGTAGAGATGATCGGCCACGTCCCCGGCGGCGAAAACACCCTCCACCGATGTGCGGGTCGTACCCGGGAACGGGGTCATGACGTACCCATTGGCATCCAGATCGAGATGACCGGCAAAGATATCGGTGTTTGGCTTATGCCCGATGGCGACGAAGACCCCGTTTGTCTCGAAGTTGGTTGTCCCGCCCGTCTTGACGTTTTCCAGCGTGACGCTCTCCACCGTGTTCCCGCCGTGGATCTCGGCGACAACCGAGTCCCAGATGACATCGATCTTCTCATGTTCCAACGCCCTGGCGGCCATGATTCGAGATGCGCGGAATTCGTCCCGTCTGTGGACGATCGTGACCTTGGAAGCGAATTTGGTCAAGAAGAGAGCTTCCTCCATAGCTGAGTCACCCCCGCCAACGACGACGAGTTCCTGGTCGCGAAAGAAGAAGCCATCGCAGGTCGCGCAAGCCGATACCCCCCTGCCGGTGAGTCTCGATTCGCCAGGGACATCGAGCCAAGTAGCCGAGGCGCCGGTGGCGACTACCACCGCGTCCGCGGTGTACTCGTCGGCGCCAACACCGATTCGGAAAGGCGTGTCGGAAAAGTCAACGGAACTGACATCCACCTGTTGGAGTCGGGCCCCGAATCTCTCGGCTTGCTTGCGGAACTGATCCATCAATTCGGGCCCCATGATTCCGTCGGGAAAGCCGGGATAGTTCTCCACGTCGGTTGTGATCATCAATTGACCTCCGGCTGCGCTTCCCTCAAAGACCTTGGGGTCGAGGTCGGCTCGGGCCGCATAAAGGGCCGCGGTGAGACCCGCCGGGCCTGATCCGATGATGATGAGTCTTTCGTGTGTCATGGTTTTCTCACGTCCTCTTGAGCCACAGGTAGCCCCCGATCGAAACAAGGAGGGCACCGATCAATGCAAGCGCTCCGGCTGTGGTCAACGGGATCTCTAGAGCTCCGAAGATGGCCAGCAACAGGAAGATCACAGCGAGGAACGCAAGAGTGGCCGCCAGGATTCCCAAACCTCCCATACGAATCCAACGCGCTACCCGATCGACAGTGAGGGAGCGAACCTTGGTGGCCACCTGCTCGAGCAGGTCGGCGAGTCTGGCTGGGAAATCCTCCATGTCGGTCAGGTTAGTGAGAGATGGGCCGCAGTCCTCCGTCAGAAGCCTGTGGCGGGACAGTCTTTGCTCACCCGTCGACGTGGACTATCTGACAAGTGGTGAAGTCGATCACCGTGATGGGGGTTTCGTCGGTCAGCTCTGTGATCTCAGGCACCACCAATATGAACTGCGAAGCGTCATTGACGTTCCCGATGGGCTGAAAACTCGAGTCAAGGCCGGCTTGGTCGATGCAGGACTCGGCTCGCGTGGCGACCGACGCATCGGAGTAATACCCGGCCGACGGGGAGGGCCGCGGGTACTTTCGAGCTTGTTCGATCAACGGCTCATAGGCCGCCGGATCGTCCGAGCCGTTACCAGCGGCCGACATGTCGGCGGTGGCGGCCGCCGTTGTGGGTGGCGCGAAACCGGCTTGAGGGCTCTTTTCCGCCCCTTCGGCGGTCACGGCATTTGAACTTCCTCCAAGTGTTCCCAGCGAGCGGTCTTGATTGGAGAAGACTCCGGCTTGGGACAACACGCCAACCAGTCCGACTACTAGAAAAAGCGCGACCGTTGCGTATCCGAATCGAGGCCAGAGAAAGGATGATCTCCTCGTGGGTGTTGATGCGCTGTTCGCCATGGCGGAAAGAACGTCTCGATGCAACGCGGCTCGCTCGGTCCCGCTCATTTCGATCGGTTCCGCTGACCGAGTTGCCACCAAAACTGAGCGATGTGACTCATATTCCGCGCGGCACACCTCGCAGGAGGTCAAACGAGAACGCGCCCGATCCTCATCGTGCAGCGAGCCGTCCGCGAGGGCGGCCATCAAGTCGAGATCGTGTCTATGCATGTTTTCGTTCTGATGCTCTCATCATGTGTTTTGGTTCCCCAAGACCTTGGCGAGGAGCCGTCTCCCCCGAAAGACCCTCGACTTCACCGTCCCCACCGGGACTCCAAGGATCAGAGCCACCTGATGCAATGAGAGACCCTGGAGGTCGGAGAGGATGACTGCACTGCGAAACTCGGCTGGCAGCGTGTCCAACGCGCTCTGGAGCTCAGGCCGGAGTCCTGCGGACTCCAACCGCTCCAGCGCAGAGGGGTCTTGAGGGTCGAGCTCATCGGGCAGGGGTGCGGTCCGGCGTCGCTTCTCTTTGCGTAGCTGGTCGTAGCAAGTGTTGACTGCAATCCGGTAGATCCACGTGCCGAGTGCGGCCTCTCCCTTGAATTGGCCGGCTTTGCGAAACACCGTCAGAAAGGTCTCCTGTGTCGAGTCGAGTGCCTTTTCCCTGTCACCCATCATGCGAAGACACACGGCAAACACTCTGTCCTCATGAATACGCATGATGTCGTTGAGCGCCTCATAGTCGCCGACCACGACACGTGCCAGGAGGTCGACATCGGTACCAGGCAGGGTCACGGTGAAAAGCGTACCTCTGCGATAGCCGACTGATAACCGCCATCTGGCTGCTCGGAGAGGCCGGTCATCCAGATCAGCCAATGGCCATTTGTGCGGGGAGGGAGTGAGAGTGTCACCGCCCCTCGAGAGGCTGTGACGCCAAGAAGCCGCTCCCAACCGTCGAGACGCGGCGACGCAGCCAGGGCCCAGCGGATCTCGAGGACCGTGCCGGGGGACAGGCCGATCATGGTCAATTCTTCGGGTGTCCCGGACACGTCCAGTCGAAGACCCACGCCGGGCTTTATCGAGCTCAGGGGTGCCGGGTATCTCTCCGTGCGCCAAGACGTGGCGGTATTCGAATCCGTCAGACTCCGAATCAGGTTGTCGTTTTCCCCCCCTTCCCCATATGGATCGAAGGAGAGAATCGCATCCACGGAGACCTCCATGACTGGGAGCGTTGTCACCTGATTGGGTGTCGTTCCTCCGGTGTGCGAAACGAGACTCGGGCTAATCGGCAGTATGGGCCCGCCACCGACGAAGAGACGTCCCAGGGCGACCAGGCCGACGGCCGTCACGACCAGGGCGCCGGCCGCCAGGAGAAGCCGTCGCGAAGTCGACTTCGGTTCGGGATTGGGCAATCTTGGTGTGGGTGAGGCGATGAACGCTTTCTCGAGTTCCGCTGCGGTCAGCAGCCCGGACTGTCCCTGGCGCAGAATGCGATCGAGGGATCGCGGGAAGCCATCAATGCTCTCCGAGGGGGGAGGGCCACCAGGAGCTTGACCGGTGACGGCAGTCTCGAGGAGTCCCGCCAGGGCACGGACATCTCCGTTTGCATCGGAGCGAGCCGGCCGTCCGAAAGATCCGAGTTTTGCCGGGTGAGCGACCGAATAGGAGACCGAGCTGAGATCGATATGACCATGTGGGCTGTCGACATCATGGAGCGCCGCAAGTGCACCGGACAGTCCTGCGGCGTTCGGAAGAAACTCCTCGAGGTCGATGACGCGGCCGGCAGCTACACGATCCGCCAGGCTCGCCCCACCGGCCCATTCGGACACCGAGTAGGCACCACCCCGGACGGTTTCAACAGCGAAGACCCTGGTGAGGTGGGGGTGCGACGCCTTCGCGGCCGCACCGACCATGTCGACGAATTGCTGACGACGTTCCGCGGACGTCTCAGGGCCGAGGGCGCGTATCAGTACCGGTCGCTCCAGCGAGGTATCCGTTGCCAGCCATTCCTCTATGTCGCCGTCACGCCCGAGACGCATCTCGAGTCGATAGCGGTCCGAGATCGGTGGTGGCATCCCCTTAGTTCAGCATGTGATGATGATCACGCATCGAACCTGAGCACCCGGAGCTTGGAGGAGGTCAACGCGAACCCGCTTCGCAGATATAGGTCTCGTGCTCTGCCGGCACCGCCACGGACGTTGAGCACCATTGTCTTGGCGCCGTGCTGTCGCGCCCAGCCAATTGACGACGCCAAAAGTGAGACGCCGAATCCCGAGCCCTGGAAATCGGGGAGAACAGCGATGCGTTGCAGATAGGACGTGGCCGATTGAACACCGACGACCGCATATCCAACCGGGCCCTGCTCGTTCCCTGTCAACACCACGCGTGCCAGTGGCGTCGCCGCCACGGCCTCCTTTATTCCTTCCACCCCGATGCGCCAGAATCCTTCGAATGCCCGGTTGTCGATGTCTCCCAGGGTGGGGTAGTCGGTGACCTCGCCCGTCGAGGTTGGCTTTGACCCCGAATCCAACGGCAGACGCAGGGAACGCTCCATGACATCGAGTTCAACATGGTTCAGATACCCGGCTTTGAGCCAGACCCTGGTGGCAAGCCCCAGCAGGGCAGGGGAAAAGACCGAACCACCGGCGAGGGCTTGCAGATACTCAGACGCTCGTCTCAGGAAGCCGGGACCGCCCCGATCGAGTCGGATGGCGACATCGCGATGCTCATCATTCCACGGTCGGCCGAGCGACTTCGACCACCCGGTGCGAATCACCACCGGCGACGGCCATTCACCTTCGATGTGGAATCGATCAGACACCTATGGGAGAGTAAGGAGATGAGAGTCCTAGTTGCCTCGCATCCGTCTTCTCTCGAACATGATACGACCCGCAATCACCCTGAGAGCCCGGATCGGGTGGCTGCGGTGATGAGGGGTATCGACGAATCGGGTATCACCGTCGAGCATTTGGAGTCGCCGGAGATCACACGCGCCGAGTTGGCTCTGGTCCATGACCCCGAGTACATCTCGATGATCGAGACCTTTTGTCAACTTGGGGGCGGGGCACTCGACATGGACACCCTGGTGTCGTCCGGGAGTTGGGAGGCCGCCCTCACTGCTGCTGGGGGCATGTCCGCTCTGACCAGATCCCAGGATCACCCGAACGACACCCTGGGATTCGCCATCACCCGGCCCCCGGGGCACCACGCTCTCAAGGACAGGGCGATGGGGTTTTGTCTTTTCAACAATGTGGCCATCGCGGCAAAGCTCGTCAGGTCGCAAGGCCGGCGAGTGGCGATAATCGATTGGGATGTCCATCACGGAAACGGGACCCAGTCGATTGTCATGGATGATCCCGGCATCCTCTACCTTTCGATTCACCAGAGGGATTTCTACCCGTTCGAGGGTGATGTTGAAGACATCGACGCGGGAGAGGCCAAGGGAACCACTATCAACATTCCACTGCCGGCGGGTACCGGAGGGGACGTCTATCGCCGCGCTTGGGCCGAAATCGTCTTACCCGTCGTCGATCAGTTCAATCCGGACTCCGTTCTCATCAGTGCGGGATACGACGCCCATGTAGAAGATCCGTTAGGCGGGATGCGTTTGATCGCGGACGACTTCGCCATGTTCGCCTTCAGCCTGGCCGACCGTCATCCTCTGTCGAGAACAGTCCTGGCACTGGAGGGTGGGTACGACCTCGACGCCTTGCGGTCGTGCACCGCGGCGACACTCAAGGGGTTCGCCGGTGAGGGGCCACGAGAACCACCTCTTGAATCTCCGGTTGGAGCTCGAGCCGCGCTTCAGGCGGCCGCCGAAGTCATCTCACGTCATTGGGCTCTCTGACCCAGCCGACCCAACAGTTCTCAACCATCGGGCAGTTTGGCCGATAAAAAAGGCTGGGACACACGGGAAGGACCAATGGAAATCAACATCGACGATCTTCTTCACAGGGCTGTCGCGGAAGGCTGCACCGACGTCCATCTAAAGGTGGGGTCGGCCCCGGTAGTACGTATCGAGGGCCAACTGCGCCGGTTGGACGGCATGGAGGCACTCAAACCCGCGGATACGCAGGCCTACGCGGAAGCGCTCCTCACACCGCGAGCAGTCGTCGATTTCAAGGAAACGGGCACAGCTGACTTCGCCTACGGGCGACAGGAGTTGGGCCGTTTTCGGGTGACGACGTTTCGACAGCGCGGCTCGGTGTCCCTGGTGCTTCGAAGAGTGACCCCAGGCTCGAAGACCTTTGCTGAACTAGGCGTGCCTCAGGCGGTCGAGAAACTCGCCAGAGAACAGGCAGGAATCATCATCGTGACCGGACCCTCGGGCTCTGGCAAGACGACCACGATCTCATCGATTCTGGACTGGATCAACGCCAATAGAAGCGTGTCGATTCTCACCATCGAAGACCCGATAGAGGTGTTGCACCCGGACAAAAAAGCTGTGGTGGTCCAGCGCGAGGTTGGCGTCGACACACCCGCATTGGCCGACGCGGTCCGGGGTGCCCTGCGTCATGACACCGACGTGATCATGGTCTCGGAACTCGAAGACTTGGAAACGGCTCGGGCGGCGATAGCCGCCGCCGAGACCGGCCACCTGGTGGTCACCTCGATGAGGACATCGGATCCCGCCGACACCATCAACCGAGTGGTCTCCCTTTTTCCGGAATCCCAACAGAGTGTCTTCCGTGGGCAACTGGCCTCCCAACTGCTGGGCATCGTCAGCCAGCGGCTGATCGAGACCAACGAATCCCGACGGGTTCTGGCTTGTGAGGTTCTCACAAATAACGAGCGCGCTCAGGAGTGGATCATGTCGGGCTCAGATCCCGCATTGCTGGTGGAGATCATCAAGGACAGTGGTTTCTCCGGAATGCAGACATTCGACCAGGCTCTGTTCAAGCTGGTCACCAGCAAACAGGTCGACCTTCCCTCGGTTCTGCCCCACGTCCGCAATGTCCACGAGATTCGGGCCAAGGCGATGGCAGCCGGATTCCAGACCTAACTGTCTCCCGCTGGGGACATGTAGGGAGGAGCCGGTCCGCCGGCTCCTCCCTTCTCGTTAACCTCGCCATTTGTGATCCCCAAACGTCTCGAGTTCCTGGTTGCCGCCGATCTACCGCCCGCCCAATTAGCGGAGATCTTCTCCGCTGCCGGTCACCAGTTGTTCCTCGTCGGGGGCTCGGTCAGAGACGCCTTCTTGGGCCGCGAACTGGAGGATTACGACTTCGCCAGCGATGCCCCTCCGGAGCGCATCGCCGAGTTGCTTGCGGGGTGGGCCGACGCGGTCTACTCGGTGGGCGCCCTTTTCGGAACTGTGGCCGCCCGACGTGGCACGACGACCGTCGAGGTCACCACCTTTCGCGACGAGGTGTACCGGGATGATTCACGCAAACCACGCGTAACTTTCTCCGACAACATCGAGACGGATCTCTCCCGCCGCGACTTCACCGTGAACGCCATAGCGCTATCGCTGGAAAACATGGAGCCGGTCGATCCTTTCGGCGGGCTGGGGGATATGGCGAATCGACTCCTGAAGACGCCGCTCGATCCTGAGACCTCCTTCTCCGACGACCCTCTGAGAATGATGAGGCTGTTTCGATTTCAGGCGACGCTTGGATTCACTCCGTCAAAACCGGCCCTCGAAGCGGTTCGGGCGATGGCCGACCGGCTGTCGATAGTCTCAGCGGAGCGCATCCGAGACGAATTGGACAAACTGCTGTTAGCGCCGGCGCCGGGGAACTCCCTTTTGCACATGGTTGGTTTTGGCCTGGTCGGTCAGTTCTTCCCTGAACTTCCGGCGCTGGCCATGGAGCAGGATCCGGAGCAAAAGCACAAGGATGTCCTGGCCCATACTTTTGCTGTTGTCGACAAGACCTCTCCGGATCTGGTCCTTCGGCTGGCTGCCCTCTTCCACGACATCGGCAAACCCGACACCAGGGAGTTTGGACCCAGAGGAGTCTCGTTTCATCATCATGAGGTCGTCGGCGCCCGTATCACGAGGCGACGCATGAAGGCGATGAAATACCCCAACGAAATCATCGAAGACGTTTCCAAACTGGTGTTTCTCCATCTCAGGCCGCACACCCTCGCCTTGGGGTGGACCGACTCCGCGGTACGGCGCTACGTCCGGGACGCCGGGGACCTCCTGGATCCCCTCAACGAGTTGGTTCGTTGCGATGTGACCACCGCCAACCGACGTCGTGAGCGGGCGATCCAAACACGCATTGACGAATTGGAAGAGAGAATCGCCGATCTGAGCCAGCGAGAGGAGTTGGCTCGGCTGCGCGCCCCGATCGACGGGAACCAGGTCATGGATTATCTCGGTATTGAGCCTGGCCCGAAGGTCGGTGAGATCATGAGTCTTCTGCTCGAACGGAGAATCGAGCAAGGCCCTTATCCGATTGCGGAGGCGTTTGCGGTCGTCAGGGAGTGGGCGCGGGAACGAGGTTTGCCCGATCCCGGCGAGCGAACTGCCTCAGAAGAGGAGTGAGCTCATCCGGATCCCAAACCCGTAGCCAATGGTCGTATTCTTCGATCCATGATCTTGCGCAAGGGGTTCAACCCGACCAAGAAGAAGCGCATCAATGTGCTCGGGGTTCCGATGGCCTACGTGGAGCATGGCTCGGGCGACCCGATAGTGCTCTTGCACGGAAATCCGACTTCATCGTTTCTGTGGAGAAAGGTCATTCCGCACCTGTCGGCCAGTGGCCGCTGTGTAGCCCCGGACCTGATCGGGATGGGCGATTCGGCACAGATTGCGGCAGGGCGCACCGCTTACACGTTCTCAGACCACCAGGAGTATCTCGAGTCTCTTCTGGAGATACTCGACCTGGGTGACAACGTCACCCTTGTTGGTCATGATTGGGGAGGCGCACTGGCCTTCGACTGGGGTCGTCGTCATCCCGATTCGGTAAGGGCCGTGGTCTACATGGAGACGATTGTCACCCCGTTGACATGGGACGACTGGCCGGAAGCAGCGCGGTCCATATTTCAGGCGATGCGCTCGGATGCAGGCGAGGAGTTGGTACTTCTGAAGAACGTCTTCGTCGAGCGGATTCTCCCGGCTTCGGTCCTCGACCCATTGGCCGATGAGGTGTTGGACGTCTACCGCGCTCCCTATCGCATTGCCGGGGAATCGCGCCGGCCGACATTGACCTGGCCCCGGCAGATCCCCATCGACGGTGAACCCGCGGATGTCGCCGCCGTTGTGGAGGCCAACGAGCGATGGCTCGAGGGACCATCTGTTCCGAAGTTGTTCGTCAACGCCGACCCGGGCTCGATTCTCACCGGGCGCCAGCGTGAGGTGTGTCGCTCCTGGGAGAACCAGACGGAAGTGACGGTGCGCGGCGTGCATTTCATCCAGGAAGATTCCGGGGAGGAAATCGGCAAATCGATCGCAGGTTGGCTTGCTTCACTTTGATGCTGTGGTGCCCGAGGCCCGGATATAGCTCTGTTCGAGCATTGTCCCTACTGTGCCCGGGATGATCGTGGTCGTCGTTCCCGCGATTGGAATCACCCTGGTCAGCATGGCCGCCTTCGGCGGAAGGTGGATCTGGTGGTTGGATGTCCTCGCCAATTTCAGGGCCCAATACATCGTTTCCCTGATGGTCCTCGGCTCGGTTCTACTCGCCTC
>JBFHXF010000075.1:0-9552 GCA_041599115.1 Acidimicrobiia bacterium | reverse complement strand
CTGGCATCCGGCCACCCTCGTAGTTGATCCGCTCTTCCTCCTCGGCGGCAACTCTGATCTGCCGCTTCACCTCCGGATCACCGGTGACCACGAAGGTCCAGGGCTGGCGGTGGGCACCCGACGGCGCCGTCGAGGCGGTTTTGATTGCGGTGTCGATCAAGCTCCTCGGAACCGGCTCATCCGAGAAGAACCTGACACTTCGTCGCTGGTTCATCTCGTCATAGAACGAGACGGCTCGATCGTGTTGCTCCTCGGCTGTGAGCCTGTCAGGTCGATAGGGGATCATCGGGTACGACATCCGGGCCAACCGTACTCAGCGACACGGAGGTGATCGCGGGTCACGAAGAGGGCACCGACGGCCTCCCCGATCAGCCGGCGGCCAGGGAATAGAGATCCCAGTCGCCTTCGACTCCCTTCAGATGGTGAGATCCCCTGGCCTCGAACTTCAGATCCGAGCCGACGACGAGATCCTTCACCGTCCTCGACACCATTATCTCGGACGGCCCCGCCTCGCTCATCACCCTCGAGGCTATGTGGACCCCCATTCCGGCCACATCATCGCCTCTCAACTCGACTTCGCCTGTATGGAGGCCGGCACGCACGGTCAATCCGAGCCGGGCGAGGGAGGCAGAGAGGTCCTCCGCCGCGCGCAAACCGCGCCCGGGACCGTCGAACATCGCCAGCACTCCGTCCCCGGTGGTCTTCACAACGCGACCGCCATGTCTCGCTATCAGTTGACGTGACACACTGTCGTGGAGGTCCAGTTGATGCACCCACTCGTTGTCGCCGCTTTGCTGTGCTTGCTCAGTGGAGGCCACGATATCGGTGAACAGGATGGTCGCCATCATCCTCTCGGTGGCCCGTCGGTCCCGTGTGCGTGGATCGATCTCACCGAGAAAACCGGTGATCGCCTCGATCATTGGGGCGCTGTGCTCGAAGTACAACCCGGCGTCCCCACCCGGCACTTCCACATATCGCGCACCGGGGATCTGTTCGGCGACGTATCTGTCGAGCTCCGCCGGCGACCACCGATAGTCGCGGCGGTGAAGCACCAGGGTCGGTACCGAGATCGCAGGCAAAAGATCGGTGACGTCGGTATTCAACATCTCCTCTACGTAGGCCAGCATCGCACCTGGTGTCGCCAGAGACCTCATGTGCTTGCGACCCCACTGCAGGAACTCGTCATTCGGCGTTCGGCTCGGAAACGACATCTGGATCATCGAGTCGATGTCCCAACTCGACATCATCGTCCGCCATTGCTGCACGGTTGCCTCGTCGAAGCCGATCGGGTAGTCCTCGGACTGCCGGAAACGTGCCGGGGAGTGGAAAAGCACCAGCCCGGCCACCAGCTCGGGGGACGTTGCCGCCCCGAACATCGCCGGCGGCCCACCGTCTTGGACCCCGATGATCACCGCCCTCCGGCTGTCGACGGCGTCCAGCACCGCCCTGATCTCCCCCCACCGGCTTTCGAAGGGAGGTAGAGCGCCAAGAGGCACTGCGTCGGACCAGCCGGTTCCCAGACGGTCGTAGAGAATCAACCTGCACACCGAGGCCAGTCGAAGATACGGTGCGGAGGTCTCGGCCATGGCCCAAATGGCGTCGATACTCGAAAACGTGCCGTGACTGATCAGCACATCGAGTGGGCCTTCCCCCAGGATTTGATAGGCGATCCTGTCGTCCCCGATGAGCGCGTACTTGGTCTCGGGCGTCATCGGCGGAGTATATAGAGACAAGGGGTGGCGGACCCTGGCCCCGTCTTGTGCCTTCGTCGCCCCATTTCCTCCCCTCAAACGGGACACGGGCTATTGTTTTTGGCACATGGCAACCAAGACACCCACCCGTAAGGGTGTCTCCGGGCGGAGACGGGTGTCCAAGCCGAAGACGAAGCCGACGGCGCGCAAACCGACGCGCTCGACGCAGAAGAACTCGTTGCGCCAGAGCCTGGCGGCGTTTCGCGGTTCGATGCGCAACACCCTCGGCCGTCAGACCGACGACGTCTGGGGTCTTCTCCTCATGGTCGTGGCGGTTCTCGCCGGCCTGGCCTTCGTCGGCAAAGCGGGACCTGTCGGTGCCGGCATTCTCAGTGGAAGTCGTTTCCTTTTCGGGGTCTGGATGTACGCCCTTCCCCTTGCACTGGCCGGAATCGGAGTGGCGCTGATCGTGGGGAAGCCGCGGGACGGGGCCAAGCGCCTCGTCGTGGGTGGCCTGGTGGTGTTCGTCAGTTCGCTGGCTCTGTTCCACCTTCTCACCGGGGCGGTTTCGCTGTTGCCCAACATCGAGCTGGTGAAACAGCGCGGAGGCGCTGTGGGAGCCCTGCTGGCCTTTCCCCTGCTGCGGATTCTCGGGATGTGGGGTGCCTTTGTCGTCCTGGCCGCGGCCATGGGCATGGGGGTTCTGGTGATGACCCACACGACGGTGCGGGAACTGTTCCTCGGCCTCGCCGACGTCTGGCGCAAGATCCGGAGTCTTGCCAAGACCACCATCGCCGCCGGTGAGCCACAGCAGGTCTACGTCGCCCCCCGCCCCCGGATTGAGAAATCCGAAGGAAAGCACGAACGCCCCAAGTCGTCGCGGCCGAAAAACGTTGCACCGCCGAAAAGCCCGCCCGCGAAACCCAAGCATGCGCCGGTCTCCACGCTCACGGTTGACCTCACGACGGAGGGCTACAAGCTTCCTCCCCTGAAACTTCTCGAAGGCGGGACCGGGGGAGAGGTCAACAAGCGGAGCCTGGAGGAGACAGCACGTCAACTGGAGGAGACGCTGATTCAGCATGGCGTGGACGCAACCCTGACCCGAATCGTCCCCGGGCCGACCGTCACCCGCTACGAGATCGAGATCGCACCCGGCGTCAAGGTCAACCGCGTGTCAAACCTGTCCCATGACATCGCCTACGCACTGGCCACGCCGGACATCAGGCTGCTGGTCCCGATTCCGGGCAAATCTGCAATCGGGGTCGAGGTGCCCAACCGCAAGCGCCGGCTCGTGTCCCTGGGTGACATCCTCTCGTCGCTGGAAGCGGCAGCCGATCTGCATCCGCTGACCGTCGGGCTCGGCATGGACATCAGCGGCGGGCCGAAGCTGCTCAACCTTGCCGAGCTGCCCCACCTCCTCATCGCCGGAGCCACCGGTGCGGGCAAGTCCAGTTGCATCAACTCCATCGTCACCTCGATGCTCATGCGAACCCACCCCGACGACGTGAGGCTGATCATGGTCGATCCCAAGCGGGTCGAGCTGGGTCAATACAACGGCGTGCCTCATCTGTTGACCAGGGTGATCACCAACCCCAAGAAGGCCAACGAGGCGCTGAAATGGGCAGTGGCCGAAATGGATCGCCGCTATGACCTCCTCGCCGATGCCAAAGTCCGCGATATCGAGGGGTACCGCCAGAAGCTCGACGCTGGAGGGCTGGACCCGGATGGTTTCGACAGGTTCCCCTACATCGTCGTGATCATCGACGAGTTGAACGACCTGATGATGGTGGCCGGACGCGAGGTCGAAGAATCGGTGGTGAGGATCGCCCAGATGGCTCGTGCCGTCGGGATCCACCTGGTGATTGCCACCCAACGTCCCTCGGTCGACGTCATCACCGGTGTCATCAAGGCCAACATCCCCAGTCGGCTCGCATTCTCAGTGGCCAGTCAGACCGACAGCCGGGTGATCATCGACGGCGCCGGCGCCGAGAAGCTCGTCGGCATGGGTGACATGCTGGTGGTGACCGCCAAGGAGCCACGCCCGCAGCGGATCCAGGGAGCCTGGGTGCGCGAGTCCGAGATCCACGACGTGGTGAATTGGGTGAGGAAGCAGCGCGAGGCCGCCTATCAGGACAAGGAGGTCCTCGAAGCGGTGGCCCAGATGGCCGCGGCCAAGGCCGAGGAGGAAGACGACGAGGATGCCGCCTTGGTGAGACAGGCCATGGACCTGGTGGTTCGATCGGAGCTTGGCTCCACCTCGATGCTTCAGCGAAAACTGCGAATCGGCTTTGCCAGGGCAGGGCGGGTCATGGACATCCTGGAGAACCGGGGCGTGGTGGGGCCATCGCAGGGCAGCAAGGCGAGGGAAGTCCTCATGACCATCGAGGAGCTCGAGGCCATTCAGGCACGAGAGGCAGTGCGGGTCTAGTCAGGACACCTCCGGGGCCGTCCTAAGCTCGCTGCCTCATGTTCAGTCTGGTCAACCCCGACGGGACCGTCCGGGATCGTCTTCCCGTAACCCTCGATGAGATGAAGCGCCTCTACGCCGACATGGTCGAGGCGCGTGTCTATGACCACAAGTCGATGGTCCTCCAGCGCCAGGGTCGGATCGCCACCTATGCCCCGTTCGAAGGCCAGGAGGCGGCCCAGATCGGGGCCGCCGCGGCGTTGCGACCGGGTGACTGGGTGGCTGCCACCTACCGCGATGCGGCCCTCATGTGGAAGGCCGGGTACCCGTGGGAACTGATGGTGCTGAGCAGGATCGGAGACGAGAGGGGAGGGTCGCCGCCCGAAGGTGTCAACGTCCTGCCGCCTTCGTTGACGGTGGGTGGTCACATGATTCACGCGGTGGGACTCGCCTGGGCCGAGAAGCTCAAGGGCGGCGATCGGATTGCCCTGACCTCATTCGGGGACGGGGCGACGTCGGAAGGGGATTTCCACGAGGCGATGAATTTCGCGGCGGTGTACGAGCTGCCGGTGGTGTTCCTCTGTCAGAACAATCAGTTCGCCATCTCCTATCCGCGCTCCGAGCAGACCAAGGCGGCGTCGATCGCGGGAAAGGCGGAGTCATACGGCATGGCCGGGGTCCAGGTCGACGGAAACGATGTGGCCGCCATGCTGACCGCGACCACGGAGGCGGTCGGGTCCGCCCGGGAGGGGAAACCGACGCTCATCGAAGCCTTGACGTTCCGAATGGGGCCGCACACCAGTTCGGACGACCCCGCCAGGTATCGAGACGACGAGGAAACTGAGAGCTGGCGTCTCAAGGATCCGATTCTGCGGATCAGACTCCTCCTGGAGAAGGCGGGAGGCTGGACCGAGGAATGGCAGTCCGAGGTGGAGTCTGTCGCGGTCGGCGAAATCGAGGCCTCGGTGGCCCGGGCTGAGGCTGTGCCCCAACCGACTCGGGAGGAGTTGTTTTCCCGGATGTTCGCCCGGCCGACGCCTCCCCTTCTCGAACAGCTCAGGAGAAGCCAGAAGTGAGCGTGATGACCCTTGCCCAGGCGCTCAACGGAGCTCTCGACCTCGCTCTGGCCCGTGATCCGGCTGTGGTTCTCCTCGGCGAGGACATCGGACGGTCCGGTGGGGTGTTCAGGATCACGGACCGTCTCCGTGAGAAACATGGCGCCGACCGGGTCTTCGACACTCCGGTGGCGGAGTCGGGGATCATCGGGGCGGCGCTGGGAATGGCCATCGCCGGGCTCAAGCCAGTGGCCGAGATCCAGTTTCTCGGGTTCTCCTATCCCGCCTACGACCAGATCATCAACCACGTCGCCCGGATTCGCAATCGGTCGGCGCATCGGTTCACCGCCCCGATGGTGGTGAGAATCCCCTTCGGCGGCGGAATCGGTGCCGCCGAGCATCACTCCGAGTCGACCGAGGCGATCTATGCCCACATCCCGGGGGTCAAGGTGGTCATTCCCTCGACACCATCGGACGCCAAGGGTCTGCTGCTGGCGGCGATCGACGATCCCGACCCCGTCCTGGTGCTCGAGCCGATCAGGCTCTACCGAGCGGTCAAAGAGGAGGTCGACGAGGGTCATTACGTGGTTCCGATAGGACCGATCCGGGTGGAGCGGGATGGGGTGGACCTGACGCTGATCTCCTGGGGGGCAATGATGAAAGAGACTCGTGCCGCCGCGTCGCTGCTCGAGGAGTCGGGGGTCTCGGTCGAGGTCATCGATGTGAGGACCCTGTCTCCTCTCGACCGCAGCGGAATCGTCGCTTCGGTGGAGAAGACCGGCCGGGCCGTCATTGTCCATGAGGCCCCTTTGACGGGCGGATTTGGCGGGGAGATCGCCGGCGTGTTGGCTGAGGAATGTCTCTACTCGCTGAAGGCCCCGGTCCGACGGGTGACCGGGTGGGACACCGTCTTTCCCCTGAAGCGCTCGGAAGGGCACTACCTTCCGAGCACCGATCGAATCGTTACAACTGCGAGACAGACGTTGGAGGACTAGTGGCACAGGAATTCAGACTCCCCGATATCGGAGAGGGGCTCACCGAAGCGGAGATCGTTCGATGGCTGATCGCCGAGGGTGAATACGTGGAGGCCGACCAACCGTTGGTCGAGGTGGAGACTGACAAGGCAGTGGTGGAGATCCCCTCGCCCTATGCGGGGATCGTGCTCCGTCACGGAGCGGCCGAGGGAGAGGTGGTCGCTGTGGGCTCGATCCTGGTGGTAGTGGGGGAGGAGGACGACTCGGCGGAGGTGGAGACACCCGCTGATCGGGGGACTGAGCAGGCCCCGGTGGCGACAGCGATGCCAATCGTCGGAAGTCTCATCGAGGATGCCGAGGATCTTTCGGGGGGCCGCCAAACCGCCACATCTTCCCACTCCGACCAGGTGAAAGCCCTGCCTCTGGTTCGAAAACTCGCCCGCGAGGCCGGACTCGATCTGAGTTCGATCGAAGGTTCGGGGCCGGGAGGAAGAGTCACCCGTGAGGACGTCCTGGCCGCGGCAGATGTCCTCCCCCAGGAGCGCAGCGACGTTGGTCCCCCCGGGGAACAGGGCCAGGAGCCCCCTTCGTCACTTCGTGACACCTCCCCCAGACTCGCTTCGCTCGAGGGGGAGGAAACAGCGGGAGTACCGGCGGAGTCGGTACTCCCCCCAACACTCACTCCGTTCGCTGGGGGGAGAGATAGCGCCGATGAACGGCGCCACATGACACGTCTCCGTCGCACCATTGCCGCCAATATGTCGAAGAGCTGGTCGGAGATTCCCCACGTGACGACCTTCGACGATGTTGACGCCACCCGTCTCCTAGAAGTGCGCCGGGCACTCGAAACCCGTTACAACACCGATATCCCGCTAGAGGCTCTGGTGGTCAAGGCGGTGCTCCCCGCGCTGATGACCTATCCCGAATTCAACGCGACCTTGGATGGTGACGATCTGATCATCCATGGGTCGCACCACATCGGCATCGCGGTGGACACGCCGGAGGGGCTCGTCGTGGCGGTGATTCGCGACGCCGACTCGAAAGGGGTGCGGGAGCTCTCCGCCGAGGTCGAGCGGCTCGGTTCGGGGGCCAAGGTCCGCAGTCTCCGGCCAGACGAGCTGATGGGGCAGACCTTCACCATCTCCAACATCGGGGCGGTGGGAGGCGGCCACGGGACCCCGATCGTGCCGCTGGGCACCACAGCCATCCTCTCAGTCGGCCAGGCACGGCAAAAGCCGATCGTGGAAGACGGCGATCTGGTGATCGCCCCGGTGATGCCGCTGTCGCTGTCCTATGACCATCGGGTGATCGACGGAGGTGTGGGAAGGAGGTTCATGGCTCAGGTCATGGAGAACCTCGAGGAACCCGCCCTCTTTCTGGCGACCTGACATGGCACATGTGTCGTCGATCAGCTACGAGGACTCGTCGGGGGTGGCCCGCCGCGAATACGACGCGGCGATACGCCGGGCCGGTCGGATCTGGAACATCGTCTCGATCCAGAGCCAGCTTCCCGAGGTGATGCGGGACTCGTTGCGTCTCTACAGCTCGATCATGCACGGAGAGTCCCCGTTGAGCGTTGCCCAGCGGGAGATGGTCGCGACGGTCGTGTCCGAGGTGAACGACTGCCACTACTGAATCAAGGCCCATTTGCACGACCTCCGGGATGAGGTCGAAGACCAGGAGATGGTGGATCGGTTCGCAGAAGACTGGCGGAGCGCCGGACTGGAAGAGGCCACCTTGGCCCTGCTCGAGTTCGCCGTGAAGCTGACCGAGAAGCCGACCTCGATCGGTGCGGAGGAGGTCGAGGGCCTTCGGCGCCACGGCTTCAACGACGCTGGGATCTCGAGTTGCGTCCAAGTGGTCGCTTACTTCAACTACATCAATCGTGTGGCCGAGGGTCTCGGGGTGGCCCCGGAGGAGTGGATAGACGAAACTGGGCGGGAGATGCCGGTTTAGGCTGCGAAACATGACCGACTCCACTGAGAAGACGACGACCGAAAAAGATGAGAAAGAGCTCCCCGAGGTGGAGGAGCAGGTCGTCACCAAGCAATTCACCGGCAGATTCGGTGAGCGGGAGGTCGCCTACACCGCGAAGGCCGCCACCCGCGTCCTGAAAAGGGATGACGACAAGAAGGCCGTGTTCTTCTATGTCTCCTACACCGAGGATGAGGCGGATCCCACCGAACGGCCGATCCTCTTCGGCTTCAACGGCGGGCCTGGCTCCTCAACGGTCTGGCTCCACCTCGGGGTCTTCGGCCCAAGGCGTGTCCACCTCGATGACGAGGGGTTCCGGGTGGAGGCGCCGGGGCGTCTGATCGACAATCCCGAGTCGATTCTGGACAAGACCGACCTGGTCATGGTGGACGCCATCGGGACCGGATTCTCGACAACGGCTCCCGAGGAAAAGGAGAAGGACTACCACCACTTCTCGAAGGACGTCGAGATCTTCAGTGATTTCATCGTCGACTACCTCAACCAGAACGGGCGGTGGTCATCGCCCAAGTACCTCGCCGGGGAGAGCTATGGGACCACCCGGGGCGCGGCGATAGCCCACAAGTTGTTCGTGGATCGCGGGGTGGAGCTCAGCGGATTGATCCTGATCTCTAGTGTCCTCAACTTCCAGACGCTGGGACTGGAGAAGGACACCTGGGTGTTCCATCCCGGCAACGACCTTCCTTTCATGGTGTATCTGCCCACCTACTCGGCCACCGCCTGGTATCACCAGAAGCTGTCGAAGAAACAACAGTCACAGTCGCTCCGGGATCTTCTCGACGAGGTGGAGGCTTTTGCGCTTGGTCGGTATTGGTCGGCCCTGGCTCAGGGCGATCGATTGGACCCGAAGGAGCGGGGTCGGGTCCTCACCAAACTGGCGGAATACACCGGTCTGTCAACCGAATACATCGACCGTTACGACCTGCGGATTCACATCATGCGGTTCTGCAAAGAACTCACCCGGGACCGGCGGCGGACAGTCGGCCGGCTGGACTCGCGGTATGTGGGCATCGACCGGATCATCGACGGCGACAACCTGGAGAGAGATCCCAGCTCGGACTTGGTGACCGGCACCTTCACCGCGGCACTCAACAACTATCTGCGAAACGAGTTGGGCTTCAGCAGTGACTCCTTCTACGAGGTGCTGTCGATGAAGACCCACGAGGCCTGGGACTACGAGGACTTCAAGAACCACTACGTGGACACGTCCGAGAAGTTGCGCGATGTGATGTCACGGTCCAAGGGGATGAAAGTCTTCGTGGCCAGCGGCTATTACGACCTGGCCACCCCGCACTTCGCCACTGAATACACTTTCAGCCACCTCGGCCTCGAGGAGGAGGTCCGGGCAAACCTCCGCATGGCGTATTACGAGGCGGGCCACATGATGTATGCCCACAAGCCCTCGTTGCTCAAGCTATCCGGTGACTTGAGAG
>JBFHXF010000074.1:0-9776 GCA_041599115.1 Acidimicrobiia bacterium | reverse complement strand
TCGTCGAGTCGATCCAGGAAGCGGCACGCCGGGGATGGACGCCATGACGCGGTTCGCCCACGTCGGAACCGACGCTCCCCGGCCCGAGGGGGCCGACAAGCTCGGTGGCAGAGCGCGCTATATCAATGACATATCACTGCCGGGGATGCTCTACGGGAAGATCAAGTTCAGCGAGCATGCTCACGCCCGGATAAAGGGCATCGATACCTCCAGGGCACGCTCCCTTCCCGGTGTCAGAGCCGTGATAACCGCCGATGACGTCCCCGAGGTCCGCTACGGCTTCATGGGTGACAATGTCGCCCTCAAGGGCGGCAAGGTGCGCCAGTTCCGCGACGAGGTGGCGGCCGTGGCCGCGATCAGCCCTGAGATCGCCCAGAAGGCAGTCGATCTGATCGAGGTCGAATACGAGCCACTCCCCGGGGTATTCACCCCTCGAGAGGCGATGGCCGAGAACGCGCCCCTGCTCCACGAGTTCGACGGCAGGGGGAGACCCGTCGAATCCAACCTTCTGCCATTGAGATGTGTGCACCGGTCGGGGGATATCGAAGCCGCCCGTCGGGCTTCGGCATTCATCGCCGAGGGCGTGTTTACCGTCCCGCGCATCCAGCAGTCCAGCATGGGCCCCGCCGGGTGCATCGCCGAATTCGATCTCAACGGGAATCTGACGATCATCGCCAAGACGCAGATTCCCTTCCTGGCGCAACGCGACTACACCAAGGCTCTGGGTGCCCTGGGGCTCGAGGGCCGAAACGTGCGGGTGATCGTTCCCGCCATCGGCGGCGCTTTCGGCTCCGGGCTCGACACGCACGCCTATGAGTACATCTCGATCCTTCTCGCGTGGAAGACGGGCAAACCGGTCAAGATCCTCTACTCGCGTAGTGAGGAGTTCGCTTTCCTCTCACCCCGCCAGTCAGCCGAGATGTTCATCCGCCAGGGTTGCGATGCCGATGGGAAACTGACGTTCCGCGAGATCGAGGTCACTCAGGACAACGGGGCCTACACGTCATGGGGTGCGACCTACCCCAATGTGATGCTGATCGCCGCCACCTCGCTCTATCAGGTGCCTGCCATCAGTTTCAACTCGACCATCGTCTACACCAACAACACCTACTGCCAGGCGATGCGCGGCTACGGAAACCCCGAGATCACCTGGGCGATCGAGTCCAATCTCGACGATCTCGCAGAAAAAGCCGGCGTCGACCCCTACCAGATGCGGCGCATCAACAGCAACGAGCCCGGCGAAATCACGCCCATGGGCCTCGAGTTCAAGACATGCGCTCTCAAGGAGTGCCTCGACGCCACGGCAGACCGCATGGACTGGTCGTCGACGAGGGGCAAGCGTCCGGGCCAGTCGCGCGGAGTGGGCATGGCATCCCTGATCAATGTGGGCGGTGGCGGGAAGATCTATCGCTCCGATGGGAGCGGGATAATCCTCAAGCTCGACGACTTCGGCAACGTGAACGTCAGTTATGGCGGCGTGGAGATGGGCCAGGGCCTGCACTCCGCCCTGACGTTGATGGTGGCCGAGTCCGTCGGCGTCAAGCCCGAAAAAGTGCTCATCAACCAGACAGACACCGCCACCTCGCCTTGGGATGTCGGGACCCATGCCAGCCGTGGGGCCTTCATGGCCGGAAACGCCGCCGTCGCCGCGGCCTCGAAGCTCAGGGAGCGCATATTCGCGGCTGCGGAAGACGTCTACCCCGGCCTGGTCGAGCGAAACCTGGAGAAACTCGGCGAGGAGAGCGTCCCGGACGAATTCGACTTTCGCTCGGTCACCAGGGACCAATTCGATTTGAAGAACGGTTGGGTCTATCCATCCACGGGACCCGACCACCCCTGGCTCAAAGTCGACCTGGCACGGCTTCTGAGAGCGGCGCACTTCGCCGAGCAGGGCGGGCAGGGGACCATCTTCACCGAGGAGTCTTTCTACGAGCCACCAACGCAGTTACCCGACTGGGAAAAGGGGTACGGCAACATGTCCGCCGCCTACACCTTTGGCGCCCAGGGGGTCGAGGTGGAGGTCGACGAGGACACCGGCGAGGTGAAGATCCTGAAGCTTGTCGCTGTGACCGACATCGGCCGGGTACTCAGTCTGCAGACTCTCAAAGGCCAGATGTACGGAGGCATAGTCCAGGGAGTCGGATATGCCCTCTACGAGGAGGTCCGGAGCGAAGAAGGCCGAATCCTCAATCCTGGATTCACCGACTACAAGCTGGCTACCGCCGCCGACGTCGACTTTCCCATCGAGTTGGACTTCATCGAGACCGACGACCCGGCCGGGCCCTTCGGAGCGAAGGGGGCTGGAGAACCGGGAATGGTGCCCACTGCGCCGGCCATCGCCAATGCCATCTATGACGCGGTGGGCGTTCGCATCCATGACCTGCCGATCACGCCGGAAAAGGTACTGAAAGCCCTGCGAGAGCGACAACCGTCATGAGACACAAGAATCCCATGCTGTCGTCGGCGGGTCGGTCCACGCCATCGCGGGTTGCCGTGATCGGTGCCGGCACGATCGGCCCGGATATCGCCTACTACCTGACGAGCAGTCTGCCCGACGTCGAGTTGTCGCTCGTCGACATCGCGCAGGAGCGTCTCGATGCGGCCCTACGTCGCATCGAAGGCTATGTCGAGAAGGGCCTGGCCAAGAAGAAACTGACAACCGATCAGGCCGACCGGGTCATGGCTCACCTGTCACCGACCCTGGAATACGACTCCCTCGCCAAATGCGAGTGGGTGATCGAGGCCGCCACCGAGAATCTCGCTCTCAAACGTGAGATCTTCAACCGGGTCGAAGCCACGGTCGGCGATGACGCCATCATCACCTCCAACACGAGTTCGCTGCCCGCCAGTTGGATGTTTTCCGACCTGAGGCATCCCCATCGGGCCACGGTGACCCACTTCTTCGCCCCAGCCTTCCAGAACCCGATCGTCGAAGTGGTCGACTGGGAGAGGGCGGACCCCGAAGTCGTCGACCATGTCCGCTGGCTTCTCGCCGCCACCGGAAAGGTGCCGCTGGTCACCTCAGACGTTCCGTGCTTCATGCTCGACCGGATCTTCGACAATTGGTGCAACGAGGCGGGGCACCTGCTCGGCGAGGCCACCGCCGCCGAGATCGACAGCGTGGCGGAGGCCTTCGTCCACGCCGGTCCCTTCTTCGTGTTGAACCTGGCCAACGGAAACCCGATCATCGTCGAGGCCAACACACTTCAGATGAACGAAGAGGGGCTTCATTACCGGCCGGCGCCCGTCTTCTCATCGGTGAACTCGTGGAGCACCATCACCCCGGGACAACCCGAGGAAGTCGATCCTGCGATTGCTTCCCAAGTTCGCGATCGGATGCTGGGAATCCTGTTCAGCCAATCGGTCGACATCCTCGATCGAGGAATCGGTGACCCCGCCGACCTCGAGCTGGGCTGCGAACTGGCCCTTGGCTTCAAAAAGGGGCCTCTGAGGCTCATGGCGCAGCTCGGAGAGCCCGAGGTCACCCGAATCCTCGGGAGCTTCGTCGAAAAACGCCGGGGAATGCCCCTTCCGGCCCGCCCGCTGAAGGGTTATCGCGGTTTTCTCCGTCATGTACTCGTCGACGACTTCGAAGAAGTCAAAGTGCTCACCATCCGCCGCCCGGGCGCTCTCAACGCCTTGGACGACGAGGTCAACGACGAACTGCTCCAGGTCATCCAGGGCTACGAGAACGACCCGGCCGTGGGAGGGTTTGTCATAACCGGCTACGGGAACCGTGCCTTCTCCGCAGGAGCCGATATCGGACGCTTTGCCGGGATGCTCGGCGACACCGCGGCCTGCATTCAATACGCCCGCGATTGTTCGCGGTTGCTGCTTCACCTCGATTCGATGGCCAAGCCGGTGGTGGCCGCCCTCAACGGGATGGCACTCGGTGGCGGCCTCGAACTTGCCTTTCGCTGTCATGGGATCGTGGCCCTCGAACAGGCCTGGCTGCAGCTACCCGAGGTCACCCTTGGGATCGCGCCCGGGATCGGGGCGCTGGTCGTCCCCTACCGCCGCTGGCCGGAGGCTGCTCCGATCTTCCACGACATGTTGCGGGGGGCCGCCCAACTCGGAGCTATCAAGGCCAAACAGCTCGGGATCATCGATGCCCTGGCCAGCGATCCAGCAACCCTGATGACCAGGGCTGTCACCCGGGTCAGGGAGTTGTCGGGCAGAGTGGAGGCACCTCCCGACGGGCCGGTATCCATCCCTCCATTCGACGACCTCCCCTCAGCTGCTCTCGAGGAGAAGAACCTCAGCGCGGAGGTCATCGAGATCATTGAAAGGGCTATCACTTCGGCCGCCTCTGTGCCGCGACTGAGGGAGGCTCTGGAGATCGGCTACGCCGCGTTTGCCGACACCGCCGGCACCGAGGCGGCCCGCCGCGGAATAACCGCTTTCACATCGAGGTAGAAAGGGAGAAGCATGACATTCGAAAAGGCGTTCATTCCATACGGTGGCTACTGGAGCACACCTTTCGCCCGCTGGCAGGGCAGTCTGAGCGAGTGCCATTCGATACGTCTAGCCGGCGAGGTCGGTGCCGGGTTCCTCGCCAGCCGCGATATCGCCCCCGAGGAGTTCGACGGAGTCGTCCTGGGTATCACCGTTCCCCAGCGTTACGGGTTCTACGCCGGACCCTGGTTCGCCGCCATGGCCGGTCTGGCCGACATCACCGGACCCACCGTCTCCCAGGCGTGCGCCACGTCGGCCCGCACACTGGCCAACGCCGCCATGGAAGTGGAAGTCGGGTCACGGCACTGTTTGCTCACGGCCGCCTGCGACCGCACCAGCAACGGACCGCACATCTACTACCCCAGCCCCGATGGCCCGGGAGGTCATGGCCAGCCGGAAGATCCGGTCCTGGGCAACATGAACATGGACCCCTATGGGGGGCTCGCCATGACCGGAACAGCCGAGAACCTGGCAGCTGAGGCGGGCATCACCCGCGAAGAGCAGGACATGGTGACCCTCCTCCGATTCGAGCAGTATCAGGACGCCCTTGCCGACGACCGGGCCTTCCAGCGACGCTACATGGTTCCGGTGAGTCTCAACCAGGGCAAGAAGGGAGTGGGCACCCTCGAAGCCGACGAAGGGGTCCACAACACCAGCGCCGAGGGCCTGGCACGGCTGCGACCTGTGATGGATGGCGGGACCGTCACTTACGGCTCCCAGACCCACCCCGCCGATGGCAACGCCGGGGTGATCGTGTGTGATCAGGGCCGTGCCGCCGATCTTTCGGCGGATCCCTCCGTCACCATCCGCATCCTCAGCTTCGGCGAGGCGCGCACCGAGAAGGCGATGATGCCCAAGGCGGTGGTCCCAGCGGCGCGCCAGGCCCTGGAGCGGGCCGGACTTGGCGTCGAGCAGTGTGCCGCCATCAAGACCCACAATCCGTTTGCCGTCGCGGACGTCTATTTCGCCCGTGAGATGGGGGTTGAGGCCGAGAAGGTCAACAACTACGGATCACCGCTGATATGGGGCCACCCCCAGGCGCCCACCGGCATGCGGGCAACCATCGAACTGATCGAAGAACTGGTCCTCAATGGCGGCGGTTACGGGTTGTTCTCCGGTTGCGCGGGAGGCGACTCCGCCATGGCCCTCGTCATCGAGGTCGGCTGAGTCGCCCCGCCGCTGGATTCATCCCGTCGGAATCAGGCTCCGGCGAGGACCGGCACTCCCTGCATCGCCGCCGCCACTTTTTCTGCCGGGTAGTCGTAGTCGACCAGCTTCCCGGCGAGATACGTCTCGTAGGAAGCCAGGTCGAAATGACCGTGACCGCACATCGCCATCAGGATGACCTTCTCCTCACCCGTCTCCTTCGCCTTGTTTGCCTCCCGGATGGCCGCGGCTATGGCATGGGTCGGCTCCGGCCCGGGCACGATGCCCTCGGTGCGGGCAAAGGTGATCGCGGACTGGAAGCACTCCAGCTGATGGATCGCCTCGGCCTCGGCAAGCCCCAGCTCATAGATGTGCGACACCAGGGGCGACATCCCGTGATAACGGAGACCGCCGGCGTGGATCGGGTCGGGAACAAAGCTGTGACCGAGGGTATGCATCTTGATCAACGGTGTCATCCCGATGGCGTCCCCGAAGTCGTAGCGGTATTCGCCCTTGGTCAACGAAGGACAGGCCGCCGGCTCGACACAACGGATGGTGGGGTTCATGCGGCCGGCGAGTTTCTCGCGGATGAACGGGAAGGAGAGCCCACCGAAGTTGGAGCCTCCGCCGGTGCACCCGACCAGGAGGTCGGGGGTCTCATCGATCTTGGCCAGTTGCAGCAGCGCCTCTTCACCGATGACCGTCTGGTGAAGCAGCACGTGGTTGAGCACGCTTCCCAGCGAGTACTTGGTATCGGGGTCTCCGGCGGCCACCTCGACGGCCTCGGAGATGGCGATCCCGAGACTGCCCGGGCTGTCCGGGTCGGTGGCCAGGATCGAACGACCGGCCTCGGTCAGGTCCGAGGGGCTGGAATGGACCTTGGCCCCCCATACTTCCATCATCGTCTTGCGATAGGGCTTCTGCTGGAACGAAGCGGCTACCTGCCAGACCTCACACTCCAGTCCAAACATGGCCGTGGCCAGGGCGAGAGCCGAGCCCCACTGGCCGGCCCCGGTCTCGGTGGTGAGTTTCTTCACACCCTCCTGGGCGTTGTAATAGGCCTGTGGCACCGCGGTGTTCGGCTTGTGGGAGCCCGCGGGACTGACACCCTCATACTTGTAATAGATCCGGGCCGGGGTATCGAGATACTGCTCGAGACGACGAGCCCGGTGCAACGGACTCGGCCTCCACAGTTTGTAGATATCCAGGATCGCGCCGGGAATATCGATGTAGCTGTCCGAGCTCACCTCCTGGCCGATCAGAGCCATGGGGAACAACGGCGAAAGGTCGTCGGGCCCCACCGGCTCGTGGGTACCCGGGTGTAGGACAGGAGGAGGAGGTGCCGGGAGGTCGGGGATGATGTTGTACCACTGGGTGGGGATCTCCGACTCGTCGAGCGTGACCCTGGTGTAATCAGTCATTATCTCTCCTTGTTGTCGCAGACCCTCTGCCGCGTCGAGTGTATACGTCGGTCCCGGGCCCCTGCCGGGGGAATCGGTGCACCGCCGTGATTCAATTGCTTCATTCTTCGGATGCAAACAATCCGGTGGTCGGCAAGATCCGGAGATGAAAAGACCCGAGCCGGGATAGGCTCGCTATGCATCCGGGTGCATCGCCGCTGCGGATGGCAGACCCGGAATCAACAAGGAGGAACGTTGGACGAGGGCAATCAACTCATCAACCCGAGCGACCTGGCGCCTGCCATCGGCTACTCCCACGCTGTGGCAGCGGCGAAAGGAAGAACTGTCTACCTCGCGGGTCAGATCTCCTTCGACGTCGAGATGCACATAGTCGGCGATACCTGGGCGGAGCAGTTCGATCTGGCCCTCGGCAATCTGGTGACAGCGCTGCGCGCCGCTGGAGGCGAGCCCGAGCATCTGGTGTGGATGCAGATCTTCACCAGCGACGTTCCCGCCTACCGCAAAGCGAGGCCCGATCTGGGGCCGGTGTATCGGAGTCATCTCGGCCGGCACTTCCCCGCAATGGGGTTGTACGGAGTCACCGAGCTTGCCGACGTCGGCGCCCTGGTGGAGATAACCGGCATCGCGGTCATCCCGGACTGACTTTCCCCAGGTAGACATTGACTGTCCGCGGTGCTGACCGTACAGTCAACTCCTGTGACAGGCATCAAAACTGCCAACCGGCGCTATGACGGTGGGGCGCTGAAGGATCTGCTTTCCACGATCGGCAGAACCACTGATGCCATGGTGGCAGTCGGGACTGACATGAGCATCGTCGGTTGGAACGACGCGGCGACCGATCTCTTCGGTCTCACCGCCGATGAGGCCATCGGCCGGGCATGCTCGCAGGTCATGTGCTGGCGGGACCGTTGCGGTGACCCAATCTGCGGCGAGTGCGGCGCGGCCACTCCGATCGGGGACGACGAGCTGATGCCCACCCGCCAGGTCCTCGGTCGGACCGCAGATGGCAAGACCCTTTGGCTGAGCGCGACAACCATCGTGCCGCCCCCCGACATGCGCGACAGTTACCGCCTCGTTCATCTCGTTCGCGAGGTCGGCCTGCCCCCCGAGCTGGAGCGTCTCATCGCCGAGCGTCTCCAGGGCTGGAGCCCGGCCTCCGACGAGGAGACCAGCGTCCTCGGCAGCCTCACCCCGAGAGAGAACGAGATCCTTCGTCTGCTGACCGACGGGCTCGACGGCTCGGCGGTGGCCCGGGAGCTCTACCTGTCACCGGCGACCGTGCGCAATCACATCCAGCACATCTTGAAAAAACTCAACGTTCACAGCAGAACAGAAGCAGTGGCGTTGGCGCTTCGCAGCGGCCGCCCCCACACCCGCTAGCCACTCATCAGGTTCGAGGCGAGTTGCTCCAGATCCTCCAGGGTCCTGCCCTCGAATCTGCCCTGGCACACCCTGTCGTAATCGGCACATAGCGTCCGGCACACCTCACCGACCACCAGGTTGTCGGCGATCTCGAACAGGATGCCGTCTTCCTTCCCGATGTGGGCCCTGATCAGTTCCATGTAGTCGTCGGCATTGGCTCGAAGCGAAGCCTCGGCTTGCTCCTCCCCGGTTCTGGCAGCGGGAGCCGCCTGGGCCATACCCCTGACGAAATGCCTTCCCCGCCGGTGCTCCTCGAGCATCACTGCGATTGGGCCCTCATCGCCGGGCATGCCCTGCTCGATGAGTTCCGGGAACAGGAGGTCCTCTTCTTTCCCGTGATGACAGGCGTCGGCAAACAGGCGAAAGAACGAGATGCAGCCATCGATCACGTCGAAATCGAGGCTGGTCTCGCCGCCTGAGGAGCTCTGTAGCGCCTCGTCGAGGACGTCGACGACCTTGAGGATCAGCTGGTGTTCGTCACGGAGCATTCCGGTTGCTGTGCTGGGTCCGCTGTATTGCGTCATGTCGGCCAGGTTACCGGTGCCCGGCCGGCGCGGATCCATGGCGAGTTCGAGCATTTGCGGCTGTAGTGTCGGCCCCGACCCACCATGCCGACAGCTCGCCGAATACGAGGAACAACTCCGCGATTCCAAGACTCGCCATCCGGTGAGCTCGAGGAACCCGGTGTTCGCAAGGGCTCGCATTGAGCGCTCGGGCCCAACGCACCCCGGAAACCGAGACCTCGCTTGCGGTCCGAACCCAATGGAGTGAGATCGGTCCCTTCGGGAGAGTGGCCTTCGCCGGCGTGTTGTTGTCGCTGGCGGTGGCCGTCGCCCTGGGGATGTGGATCCCCCGGCTGGTGAGACTCCATCTGCTCGGAGCGAGAGCGGAGCTCTTTGGCAGCATGGGCGACGAGATAGCGTCGCGCTCCCTGGTGCCGGTTGGCCCGCCGGGCTCGGACAGCTACACGAAGTTCTCCCAGGAGGTGGCGCTGAGCCTCATCGGCGGGGAGACCGTGCGGGTGAAGCTGTGGACCCTCGACGGCACCGTCTCGTTCAGCGACGATCCCACCCTGGTCGGCCAGCATTTCGGTTTGTCTCCCGCCGCAGAGGCCGCCCTGGCAGGGAGGACAACCTTCAACATCAGCGATCTGTCCGAGCCGGCCCACGCCCACGAACGAACGCTGGGCACGCTCATGGAGTTCTATGTCCCGGTTCACGATTCGGCGGGAGAAACCGTGGGATTGTTCGAAGTGGAGCAGAGTGTCGACGCCCTGAATGCCACGCTGGCGCATGTCGGGCGGGGTGTCTGGTTGGCCATCGGATCTGGGCT
>JBFHXF010000073.1:0-9842 GCA_041599115.1 Acidimicrobiia bacterium | reverse complement strand
GAGCCTTTCCTCGTCTCTCGAGACCCAGATGGAGCTCGAGACCCGCACCATCGCCGCCATCACCCGGACACGTGACGCCCGAGAGGGGATCACCGCCTTCTTGGAGAAACGCAAACCGGTGTTCGACGGCGAATAGCCGGACGCCTTTAACCTCTCCGGCGTGATCGACTTTCAGACGAGCCCTGACCGCTACCGCCACTGGCGGATGCGTATCGATGGCCCCGTGGCCTTCCTGGACATGGATGTCGACCCCGGGGGCGGTCTCAGCACCGACTACGAGCTAAAACTCAACTCCTACGACATGTCGGTCGACATCGAGCTGGCCGACGCAGTGCAGCGGCTTCGATTCGAGCACCCGGAGGTGGGAGCGGTTGTGATCGCCTCGCTCAAGGATCGGGTGTTCTGCGCTGGGGCAAACATCGGCATGCTCGCTTCAGCCCCACATCCGCTCAAGGTCAACTTCTGCAAGTTCACCAACGAGACCCGCTCCGCCATCGAAGATGCCACTGATCACTCCGGTCAGCGTTACATCAGCGCCATCAACGGGACCGCAGCCGGCGGTGGCTACGAACTGGCGCTGGCGACCGATCACATCATGCTGATCGACGACGGCAGTGCCAGCGTCTCGCTTCCCGAGGTGCCGCTGCTCGGTGTTCTCCCCGGCACGGGTGGACTGACTCGCCTGGTGGACAAGCGGCACGTGCGAAGGGACCGAGCCGACGTCTTCTGCACCGTCGAGGAGGGGATCAAGGGTGAGAAGGCCCGGGCCTGGAACCTTGTCGACGAGTTGGTCCCAGGGTCTTCGTTCCCGGACACGGTCGCCCTCCGAGCCCGGGAGATGGCCGCCCAGAGCGACCGCCCGGCGGATGTTCAGGGCATCAAACTCGACGAGATCGAACGGCGGGCCGACGACGACCACATCGAGTACTCGAGCCTGACGCTCGACTTCGATCGTCCGGCGGGCGTGGCCCGGCTGACGCTGCTCGGGCCCGACGAGACGCCACCGGCGGACGCCTCCAGCGCCATCACCCTCGGTGCCCGGTTTTGGCCGCTGAGACTGGCCAGGGAACTCGACGACGCCATCCTCCATCTCCGGGTGAACGAGCTGAGCCTCGGCACGGTGATTGTCCGCTCGCACGGCGTTATGAGTGAGGTGTCCGATTTCGACCGGTTCCTCCGTGACAACGCGTCCAACTGGGCGATCCGGGAGATCATCCTGCTCTGGAAGAGGGTTCTGAAGCGTGTCGACCTCACCTCACGCACACTCATCACGTTGGCGGAACCGAGCAGCTGCTTTGCCGGTTTCCTGGCCGAGCTCGTCCTGGCGGCGGATCGCTGCTACATGTTCGACGGGGTCGACGAGGTGACCGGGGAAGCCGCTCGACTCTTGTTCACCGACTCCAACACCGGGCTGCTGCCAATGTCCAACGACCTGACCCGGATCGAAACGAGATTCTGGGGTGATGAGCCTGGTCGTGACCTCGCCCTGAGCCGGGTGGGGCGAGAACTGAACGCAGGTGAAGCGGTCGACGCCGCGCTGGTGACCGACATCTTCGATGTCATCGATTGGGACGACGAGCTGCGCATCATCGTCGAGGAGCGGACTTCATTCAGCCCCGACGCCCTGACTGCCATGGAGGCCAATCTGAGGTTTCCCGGCCCGGAAACCCTGGAGACCAAGATCTTCGGCCGTCTGACGGCATGGCAGAACTGGGTGTTCCAACGGCCCAACGCCTCCGGAGACACGGGGACCTTGCGCAGGTACGGTTCCGGTTTGCGCCCCGATTTCGACACCAGGAGGGTGTGATGACATCACAAGCGGTGGACTACGACACGCTCATCCCCAACAACGTGGGTCTCGCCGGTGACGCCAAACTGCGCCGGGCGCTCGAGGAATGGCACCCGGGCTACATCGACTGGTGGATGTCGATGGGGCCCGAGGGGTTCCAGATGGCCGACGTCTTCCTCCGCACCGCGATCAGCGTGGAGAGGGACGGCTGGGCGAAGTTCGACTTCGTGAAGATGCCGGAGTACCGCTGGGGCATCCTGCTGGCTCCGGCCATCGCGGGTAGGACGATCCCCTGTGGCGAACACGTCGGGGAACCGGCCTGGCAGGAGGTGCCCGGTCCGTACCGGGCGATGCTCCGCCGCCTGATCGTGATCCAGGGCGACACCGAACCGGCCTCGGTGGAGCAGCAGCGCCACCTCGGTGCCACCGCCCCCTCGCTCTACGACATGCGCAATCTCTTCCAGGTCAATGTGGAGGAGGGTCGTCACCTCTGGGCCATGGTCTACCTGCTGCAGAAGTATTTCGGGCGGGACGGGCGAGAGGAGGCCCGCGAGCTGCTGATGCGTCAATCGGGAAGCGAGGAGCGGCCCCGGATGCTCGGAGCCTTCAACGAGGAGACCCCCGACTGGCTGTCGTTCTTCATGTTCACTTTCTTCACCGACCGCGACGGGAAAATGCAGCTCGAGGCCCTGGCCCAGTCCGGGTTCGACCCGCTCAGCCGGACCTGTCGCTTCATGCTGGCCGAGGAGGCCCATCACATGTTTGTCGGATACACCGGGGTGCAGCGCATCGTGCAACGGACCTGCGAGGCCATGAGGAATGCCGGGATCGAGGACCCCTACGACGCCGAGGCGGTACGGGCCCTCGGCGTGATCGACCTCCCCACGATCCAGCGGAAGACGAACCTTCATTTCTCTCTGACGCTCGACTTGTTCGGTGCGGAGGAGTCCACCAACGCGGCCAACTTCTTCAATGCGGGGATCAAAGGGCGCTACCACGAGGAACGACTCGACGACGACCACAGACTTCTCTCCGACACCTACCCGGTGATGCAGCTCGCAGAAGGGTTGTTGCGGCCGGTCGAGGTTCCAGCGTTGAGCGCCCTCAACGCCCGCCTGCGCGACGACTTCATCGACGACTGCCAGGGAGGAGTCACCAGATGGAACCGGGTCATCGCCGGAGCGGGGATCGACTACGAGATCCGGCTGCCACATGTCGCCTTCAACCGTGCCATTGGGGAGTTCGCCGGCATCGAGGTCTCGCCGACCGGCGCGGTCCTCGACCCGGGGGCGTGGTCCGTCCAGAGGGACAAGTGGCTGCCGACGAGCGACGACAAGGCGTTCATCGAGCACCTGATGGAGCCTGAGACCCGCCCCGCCATGTTCGCGAGCTGGATAGCGCCGCCAACGAAAGGGATCCAGAACAAGCCCGACGATTTTCTCTACGTCAAGCTCCCCTGACCGAGAATGCCTCCTCCCAGCCACCCGCTCCTGAGCATCGCTGGACGCCAGCTCGATGTCGAGGTCAAGAATGAGCGAGGGGCCCGGCCGACACTGGTGTTCCTCCACGAGGGTCTGGGGAGCATTGGGCTGTGGCGGTCGTATCCAGACGACGTGATCACCGACTCCGATCACCGGGGCTTGGTCTACAGCCGACAGGGACATGGCTGGTCCGAACCGGTTGTCGGCCCGCGGCCGCTTGACTTCTTCGAAAGGGAGGCGTTGGAGGTGTTGCCGCCCCTGCTGGAGGCTTTCGACGAGCCGGCGCCTCTGATCATCGGCCACTCTGACGGCGCTTCGATGGCGATCATCTACGCCGCACATCACCCGGTCAAGGCACTTGTTCTTCTGGCCCCGCACGTATTCGTCGAAAGAGTGGGCGTAGCCAGGATCGCCGACCTCGAGAAAGAGTCCGAAATGCTGTTGGAGAGGATGACCCGTCATCATCGCGACCCTGCCGGGACCCTCCGGGCGTGGGCCGACGTCTGGCTCCACCCCGACTTCGAGGCATGGAACATCGAGCACCTGCTGGGCCGGATCGAGTGCCCTGTGCTTCTCATCCAGGGGCTCGACGACGAGTACGGCACCATGGCGCAACTCGATGCAGTCGAGAGGCAATTGGCCGGGCCCGTCGAGCGTCTCGAGGTGGAGAACAGTGGCCACTCGCCTCATCTGTCACAGCCCGCTCTCACTCGCCAGACAACGGTCGACTTCATCCGACGCGTCGGCCAACCGCGCCTCTGATCGGTTGGGCTTCCGGGCGACCCTATTCCTGGGGGGATGAAAGCCCCGGAGCGGGCCGGGTCAGTGAAGGAGATGCTGGGTGAGAAACTCAACTTGACGGCTGACCCCACCCGGATCGAATGACGCATCCTGACGCACAGCATTGTTACTCCCGCGTAGGGTCGCGGAGGCGAGAGGACCGAACGTGACACTGTCTGAGACGAAACTGGGTGGAATTGCATTTCTGCTCTCCGTGGTGGTTCTGGCTTCCGGCTTCGCCCTCATCGCGATGAGAGGCCAGTTTCGTGGCGTGTCGGCTGCCTTCATGGGCGTGGAAGGAATCGGCCGGGACGCCATAGCCCTCCGCACCTTGATGAAAGCGATAGCGATCTACGGCGTGTTGCACGTCGTCGGATTCGGCATACTTGCTTCAACGCTCACCGCGGCAGGCGAGCGGACGCTGGCACTGATCTCATTCGGGCTCTGGGTCTTGGCCTCGGCTGCCGGCGTGGCGCGCACGGTATTCGACGGCACCGTGACGGTCTGGGCAGGAGAG
Organism: Acidimicrobiia bacterium; assembly: GCA_041599115.1. GTDB lineage: Bacteria > Actinomycetota > Acidimicrobiia > Spongiisociales > ZC4RG35 > JACZUI01. Next base: position 5,275 of record JBFHXF010000073.1, on the reverse strand, counting down.
CAATGGGCAGAGACCGGGATTGTCCCGGAGATCTACCAGCCGTTGAGCTCCTTCACTCAGAACAGCTTCCTCTGGTTCGCCGAGGTGCCCTGGCTGTTGGCGGCCGCAGGTTTTGGGTGGGCCATCCTCCGCTCCGGCATCCTCCCCGCCTGGTTGGGCTATGTAGCGATTGGCTGGAGCGCAATCTGGCTCGTCTTCCCCATTCTGTTCCGCTTCGACCTGCCTGCGGCCCTCGCTCTGTTCCCGATCCTGTTCGGAACCGGCATGCTCCTGGAGTGACGTGCAAGGCCGACGCTCTTTGGTCAAACGAACCTGGATGCCATGGCTAATCGTCATAGCGCTCGCGACGGTGGCATGTTCAACCATTTCGCTCGAAAGACTCGGGATCGATTGTGATCCAATGGCCATTCAGCTGGACAACCAGGTGTGGCTGTTCTCGGGGGGCAACAAGAAGCAGCTGAGCGATGAAGGGCTGGTCGGGGCAAACCCGGCAATGTCACCCGACGGGAGTCGGGTCGCGTTCGTTTCGGGCCTACAGGGTCAAGATCTGGATCTCTATCTCGTCGACAGCGACAGGTCGGATCTGCAAATGCTCTACAGGGGAAACCTCGTCCAGTCATCGGTCGACTGGGCACCCGACGGCTCGGCCCTCGCCTTCGACCAGTATTCCGATGCCGTTCCACTGCAGATCTTCGTTCTCCCATCGGATGGGTCCGCAGCGCCGACCCAACTTACTGAGGGTGAGCCGAACGGAAAGCCGAAGTGGGGTTCGGACGGCCGTATCGTCTTTTTGTCGCTTCGAGATGGAAGTGAACAGGAGATCTACCGGATGAACCCGGACGGCTCGAACCAGATCAACCTAAGCCACAATCCGGCTAGAGACGTCCTCGCCGAACTTTCCCCCGACGCGTCGACGATCGTCTTCGCCTCCGATCGCTCAGACAACGGTGACTTCGATATCTGGGCCATGGACGACGACGGGTCCAACCCTCGGCAGCTAACGGCAGAAGTGGAGCGGGAGACCAACCCCACCTGGACGTCTGACGGTCGCCATATCATCTACCGGTCCGACCGAAACCCCGCAGGCCTCTGGTACATGAATCCCGACGGTTCCGACCAGAGACCTCTGCTCGCTGACGCTTGGATTGCCAGTTGCCCTTGAGCAGGGCTACCCGGGTGACGAATAAGGTGCCAGGAACGCCTTTGCTTCGTCTTCGTCTCCGAAGACACTAAAAGGGATGAGCAGCCGATCGATGGCCTTGGCGAAGGGGTCGAACCGGCTGTCGTCGGCATCGGTGGCGAGCACTGCCACGGCCGAGAACACTTCTTCGAGCGTCACAATCACCCTGATCCATGCTTCGTAGTCACCTCCCGGCCAGTCGCGAGCATCGAAAAGAATGGGATGGCGATTGGATCCCATAACATCGCGAGCAGCCACAAAGGTCTGCTCGACCGATTCGGGTGTGCTGCGAACGCCTTTGGAACGAATGGTCAACAGCCCCCGATCGAATGTCACCGTCGTTGCCGCGGTCTCTATGGTCCGGGGCGCCATCTAGGCAATCTATTCAAGTACCTCATGAATCTCACAACCTGGCGCTCTGACAGACATCATGAGGGCGCCATGGAGACCCGACGTGCCGAGATATCGGGAGGTCCCGGCAAGTAGAAAACCCCCGCTTCGAGCAGGGGTCTTCTCAGTAGCGGGGGCGGGATTTGAACCCGCGACCTTCGGGTTATGAGCCCGACGAGCTACCAGACTGCTCCACCCCGCGTCGGTGGAAGAGTCATTTTAGGCGTTGTCACAGCTTTACGCACACGGATCCAGGACCCAACGCCAATCTTGCGGCGGCTCCGCTCAGATCTGAACGTCGATGGTCGCTTTCATCCCCGCCGCATAGTGGCCAGGCTGATGACAGCCGATGAGAAACGTTCCCTCCTCAGAGAATCGCCAGGTCAACTCCTTGGTCTCACCAGGCTCCAGGACCACAGCGTTGGCATCATCGTGGGCCATCATCTGACCGCTGGCCATCATTTCGGCCATCTCGGCGTCATGTGTGTCCTGTGTCTTCGCGTCGCCCAAGGTGAAGTCATGTGGGAGGTTGCCCCTATTCGAAACCACGAAGGTGATCGTTTCCCCGGCTGAGATATCGATTGCCGAGGGGCTAAACGTGAAATCATCTTGTGCGATGACTTCGATTGTTCGATCCGCCTCAGACGCCTCGGCCGGTTCGCCAAAAGTGAACGCCTCCTCGGAATGACCGTCCTCGGCATGGCCGTCCTCGGCATGATCCGCATCGCTGGTGACGTGATCTGCCGCCCCGGCGTCGCCGTTGCCGGAATCGACTGCCGCGCCACCGCAAGCCGCGAGAACGAGGGCGATGGCAACGGCCGGGATCAACCGGCTGATCCGAGTGCTAGTCATAAGAAACCTCCTGATTGTGAGTGAAAGTTCTCGAAGGGATCCTCCCGTTTGATTCGAGTTGTCCCATGCGATTGCCTCCTCCATCATCGAATCACCCGGGGTCACCTTGTGGAACGGTCCAAAGCCTCGGACAAAGTGCGCAATTTGGCGGACGAAAAGTGCGCAATATGAACGGTAGGATCGGACGATGATCGATCCCATTCGGGTTGTGATCGCCGACGACCACACATTGGTTCGTGAGGGAACCGTGGAACTTCTTGCCAAGCATGAAGACATCATCGTGGTCGGAACAGCCGAAGACGGCATCAAGGCCGTCGAAGAAATCGCTCAATTGAGGCCCGATGTCGCACTCATCGACATCTCCATGCCCGGCCTCAACGGCATCGATGTGACCCACCGGGTCAAATCCGACTACCCGGAGGTCGCCGTCCTGATCCTCACTGTTCACGACGAAGAGGGATACGTGCGAGCCCTCGTTGAGGCGGGAGCCGCCGGATACCTGCTCAAAGACGTAGGGGGGGATGAGCTGGTTCGGTCGATTCGGGCCGTCCACTCGGGCGAATCGGTGCTACAACCCAAGATCACCCGCACTCTTTTTGAAAGTCTCAAAGCCGATAAGGGAGATTCGGAAGATCAAGATGCACCTTCCCTTACCGACCGGGAATCGGAGGTCTTGGTACTAGCGGCGCGAGGCCAGTCCAACAAGCAAATCGCCAGCCAAATAGACGTGAGCCCGCGCACCGTGCAGACCCACTTGGGTCATATCTTCGAGAAACTGGGGGTGGCCTCTCGAACCGAAGCAGTTATCTGTGGGCTGCGCCGGGGCTGGTTGGATCTGGACGATTTGAGTGAGTAGCGGAGTCCAGAGCAACCTTCGCCCCCTGGCTCGCTTTCGCTGGGGCTTCGCCGAGCGGCTGAAGGAGCCATCGTTCTGGCTCATTCAGGCCGCTGTCCTGACCATCAGCGCCTTCCACATCGCGGTTGAAGCGGGAGCCATTCCCTTTGTGGGCGAGGCACTGCAGTCGGTGCACCACCTACCGGTGCTCTTGTACCTGGCTCCAGTCGCTTATGCCGGACTCGTCTACGGCTGGGAGGGCGGGGTTATGACGGGCCTGTGGAGCGGAGCACTAGCAACGATCAACATCGTGCTCTGGCACCTGGACGGATACGAGTGGGTTTTCGAGTTCTTCTTCATCGCGACCGTCGTGGGCATGGGAGTCGTGATGGCCCTCCCGGTGGAACGTGAGCGTCAACAACGCAAGAGAGCCGAGGCTGCGGCTCGACGGCTCGAATTGCTCAACGACTTTGCGGCGGTTGCCCTCCCGGCCAGGACACCCGCCGAAGCCGTGAATGCGGTACTGGGCCGGCTGGTGAGCCTTTTGGACATTCATGATGCAGGTGTCGCGCTGTGGCGAACAGACCAGCCCGAGCCGCTCGTGGCTGCCACTTTCAGAGAAGCCTCGCATCTGTCACAGTTTCTGGAGCAAAGGATTGAGCCTGGCGACACCGCCCAAGGACGACCGGAGGACGCGCCCCGGTCAGTAAATGTGGTTTCGATCATGACCGAACACATAACGGGCCACCTGGTTGCCACCTCGATCTCGGGAGATGATGTCGACCAGGATCTTCGCGATCTTCTATCCACGGTCGGCAGCCAACTTGCCGTCCGGGTGGAGAACGCGATGCTTCTCGAACAGGAACAAGTGATGATGGCCACATACGTCAAGCTGGTGACGGCGGCACAGGAGGAGGAGCGGAGGCGTCTCGCCCGCGATCTTCATGACGGACCGGCGCAACAGCTCGCAATTCTCGCACGCAACTTGGAGAGCTTTGCCGTCGATCACGAGTCGGGAGGCAACCTCCAAGTGGGCGCACTCGAGATCCTCGAGCAGTTGCGACGGGTTGCTCGTGATCAGCGCCCCACATTGCTCGATCACCTGGGATTGGTACCGGCTCTGGAGTGGCTGGTCACCGATGTGGGGAAACAGCTTGACCCCAGAATCGATCTCGTCGTGGAGGGGGCGCCCGAGCGGCTGGCCCCGGAAACAGAGGTCGCGCTCTACCGAATTGCCCAAGAGGCGTTGCGCAACGCCGAGCGACACGCCGGAGCCGACGCCATCGAGATCGCGATCAGCTTCGGGGAACACGAAATCGAGCTATCGATCAAGGACAATGGCAGCGGCTTCCGGGCACCTTCGTCTGCCGGCGAGTTTGTTGGCTCCGGACGGCTCGGACTGATGGGCATGTATGAACGCGCTCAGCTTGTCGGTGGATCGCTGGACATCAGCTCGGTCGCCGGACAGGGCACCGAAGTCAAGGTCCGGCTCAGCTCGGAGTCGAGCCGGACCGAAGCTGGCCAGAGTTAGGCTTCCTCCATGCCGCATGAGGCTTCCTCGTTGATGCTTGGACTTCGCATTGCATTGGTCTCAGCCCTCGTGGCGATTGGAATTTCCGCCTGCAACCCGTCGGGCCGCCCCACGATCGCCCAATGGCAGCCCAAATGGATCGAAGCAACCGAGGTGATTCCGGCTCAATCGGAGATCGGCACGGCACCTGATCCGGCAGTCTGCGAGTCGACGATCGCTGCACTTCGAACCCGATCGGTGGACCTTCTTCCGACACCCGACGTCGCCATCGACGATTCGGTGCGCAATTGGCTCGAGATCGCCGAAGATGCCTTTTTCGACTGTCCCCCCAGAGGTGACAGCGGCATCTCATCGTTCGATGATGCCTACGCGGAAATGGACCGTCTCGCGTCCGAGATAGACCTGGTCCTCAAGACCGGATCCTGACTCGCTGGTTCAACCAGAGACAACCCACCCGGTGACGCTGATCAGGTGGCCATCGGGCTCG
>JBFHXF010000072.1:0-9896 GCA_041599115.1 Acidimicrobiia bacterium | reverse complement strand
CAACTCAGCTCGGGGCTTCCCTGGATCCGTCAGCCGAGCTGACCGTGTTTCTGCCCAACGACCGCGCCTTCAAGCGCCTGGCCCACGACCTGACCGGCAAGTGGGTCAACGACGAGTCCAACGTGATACCGGCCATCCTCGACGCAGTTGGCGGCGACCTCGGTCTTGTCAACGCCGTCGTCGAGTATCACGTGGTGGGCGGTGTCATCGATTCCTCGATCGCCCTTGGTGCCGACGGCGTCTCCTTGACATCGATCATGGGCGCCTCGTTCACGGTGGACGTGCGCAATCCCCGCAGCGGCAATGTCGTTCTCAGGGACAACGAGCCCGACGTCAAGGACCCGAGACTGGTGGTTCGCGACCTCGACAACTTTGCCAGCAACGGCGTCTGGCACGGAATCAGCAGGGTGCTCATTCCAATCGATCTTTGAGCCAAGCGACAACTCGGAGCCCGAGAGGGGGCGGCTTGGCCGCCCTCACTTTCTTTGTCCCAGTTGGGTTCCGCCGGTCGCAGAGTTCGATCACCTAAGTTGGCGTGATCATGTCTTTGATGGTTGACCTGTTCCTGATTTTCTTCCTGCGGCTTCTCGATGTCGGGATGGCCACAGTGCGAATAGTCCTTCTGGGCAGAGGCCGGAAAGGCGCTGCAGCAGCCTTGGGATTCGTCGAGGCCCTGGTCTGGGTGATTGCGATCGCAAGGGTCATCAACGGTCTCGACGACCCGGCTCGGATGATCGCCTTCGCCGCCGGCTTCGCCTCCGGGACCTACCTCGGTGCCAAGGTGGAAGAGTGGATGGCCCTTGGCCAGGTACTGATAAGGATCGTGACCCCGCTAGATACCACCCAGGTGGCGGGCCTGTTGAGGGATGCGGGTTACGGGGCAACGGTCGTCAATGGCGACGGGATGTCCGGTGAGGTCCGTATCACTTTCTCGGTGGTGCCACGCAAGAAGGTCAAGAGCGTCCTACCGATGATTCGGGCGGCGAACCCCCAGGCATACGTCACCGTCGAAGAGAGTCAGGCCTATGAGGCGCTTGCGGCGCGGCACGAACGAGACGTCAGGAAGTAGCGAGCTCCTTTCCAGGGGGCTGACCAACCGGGAACAATCAAGGGATCAGCGCCCCACACCGGAGGTATTGAGGAGCCACCCCTCGCACCGTTGGTTACCGTCCGCCCGATGTGGGCCGATCGTGACGTTCGACGTGTGGTTATTGCCCGCTTCATCTCCCGTGTCGGTGGCGAGGCGGCTTTCTTCGTTGGCATCTGGGGCAAGGCGGCGTTCTCGTTGGAGGCTACGCCCGGCCAGTTAGCCGCCGTAATGGCGGCCCTGGGGATTGCTTCGCTGATCGGGGCGTCGGTGTCCGGGGTGTTGGTGGACCGGTACGATCCGAGACGGGTCCTCGTCGTGGGTGAGATCGTGTTCATCCCGGCTGCTCTGGCGATGATCCTGGCCACCTCGATCCCAACGCTGGTCGTCACCACCTTCATCCTGGGCCTGGTGGGAACGCCGGTGTTCACCGCAATATCTTCCTTCGGCCCTTACCTCACCGATGACGAAGACAGGCTGGCCCGGATCAACGGCACCATCGAAGGTGCCTCCTGGGCCGCCTTCGTGGCCGGACCGGCGGTGGGGGCGCTGATAGCCGGTTCCGCAAGTATCAATGCCATCTTCATCCTCGATGCGGCCACGTCGGCCGTGGCGGCGGCTTTTGTGTTCGGGGTGAAGATCCGCCAGATCGGCGAAAAGCGCGAATCACGACATGGGCTTCAAGAACTCCGGGACGGCTTCTCTTACACCTACTCCCACGATCGACTCCGGTTCTACATCTGGGTGGGATCGGCTGTGTGGATCCTGTTCGGAACATTCAGTGCGCTGGAGCCACTCTTCTATAGGGATGTTCTGGGAGTCGAGGTGGAGACGATGGGCTGGGTGGCTTCTCTGTTCGGTGTGGGGTTGATCAGCGGTACCTGGCTCGCGGCAAGACTTCCGCAGCGCCTGAGGACGGCGCGATTCCTCACTCTCATCGTGGGTATGAACGCCTTCGGCGTAATTGCATATGTCGGCACGGACCGCTTGTCGGTAGTCATCGGGGCGGGGATCATATGGGGCGTTCTGATAGGTGTCATGGCGCCTTTGCACCGGACCCTGATCCAGGTCAATTCACCAGACGACTATGTCGGCCGCATCATGAGTGTCAACCACGTGCACTCGGAGGCCGGTCACCTGATACCTCTGGCAATAGCCCCGACTCTGGCCGGGGTCTTCGGGGTCCAGCGGACGCTTCTGATGTCCGGCGCCGTGGTCGCCCTCCTCGCCCTCATTTTCTGGAGGTCGGCAGACCGGCTCGATCGGACCCGGGTTACGACAGTGCCCAGGCCGGGGCTCCCCGATCCCACCGATGAGCCCCGTTCGGTGGGTCATTGACGAATACACACCCGTCTCACCTGGTCGTTAGTCTCCCGCACCAATGAACGGTTCCGCCACCGAGAGCAGCACCTCCCGGGGAGGTGTGGCGCGGGCAGGGGTCTCCATCTTCGCGGTGGTGATTGGCTTCGTCCTGGCGTGGGAGTTCTACAAATACGCTTGGGGCGCCCTGGAATGGCGTTGGCCGGTCCGTCCAGACAATCGCACGATGCCGCATAGTTGGGACATTGTTCTTGCCCTGTTCAGGCCCGCACAGCGCAACGGCCCGCTTCTCTTGTTCGTTGAGGCGAAGGCCGCGTTGCTCACCTTGCGGGAAGCGTTCGTGGGCTTTGTGATCGGCGGCGCGATCGGTTTTGGCCTCGGGGTCCTGTTCGTTCGCTCGCGGACGGCAGAGAGGGCATTCATGCCCTACGTAGTCGGTTCGCAGACGGTTCCCATTCTCGCAATCGCACCGATGGTGGTCGTCTGGGGTGGCAGGATAGACCTGCCCCAATGGCTCACGGTCTCGGTGATCGCGGCGTATCTGACCTTCTTCCCTGTTGCCATAAACACACTGCGCGGCCTGCGATCGCCCCAACCCACCGCCGTGGAACTGATGAGGTCCTATGCCAGCTCGCCGCGTGCGATGCTCTGGAAACTCCAAGTGCCTTCAGCGATGCCCTACATCTTTACGGCCCTCAAAGTCTCGGCTGCGGCCAGCGTGATCGGTGCCATAGTCGGTGAACTGCCGGCCGGATTCCGGGGCGGGCTCGGTCGCGACCTCCTCCAGTTCTCCCAGCAGTTCACCGCCGCACCCGAGAAGATGTTTGCCGCCGTCATCGTTTCCGGTATTGCAGCCATTGTCTTTGTGGGTTTGGTGACCCTGGCAGAACACCGCTATGTCGAAGGGAACCGCCGATCACCAAAGACCCCTGCGGACACCCTTGGGGCTGCCGTATGAGTCTCGTTGTCGCTGCCCAGGGTCTGGGAAAGGTGTTCGGGAGCGGTCCGGAGTCGGTCGAGGCACTAGCCGACATCGATCTGGCAATCGAGTCGGGCGACTTCGTCTCACTGATAGGACCCTCTGGCTGCGGCAAGTCGACCCTCCTCCGGCTAATCGGCGATCTTCTCGACCCGAGCACCGGGCTCCTCCAGATCAACGGGAAGCAACCCTCCCGGGCCCGTCTCGATCGGGATTACGGGATGGTCTTCCAGTCGGCGACGCTGCTCGACTGGCGGACAGTCCGGAAAAACGTTGAGCTGCCCCTCGAAATAATGGACGTTCCCGGTGCCGAACGCTCGGATAGGGCTAAGGAGATGCTCGATCTGGTCCAGTTGACACGGTTTGGAGATCACTACCCATGGCAGCTGTCCGGCGGAATGCAGCAGCGTGTCGCCATTGCCCGGGCACTCGCCTTCAGACCTTCGCTCCTTTTGATGGATGAGCCGTTTGGCGCTCTCGACGAGATGACCCGGGAGATGATGCAACAGGAAGTCCTGAGACTCTGGCGGGAGACCGGCATCTCCGTGGTGTTCGTGACCCACTCGATACCCGAGGCCGTGTTCCTCTCTTCGCGAGTAGTAGTCATGACCCCGCGGCCGGGGCGGATCAGCGCCGAGATCGGCATCGACCTTCCGGTCGAGAGGGATCAGATAACCAGAGAAGACCCTCGCTATTTCGAACTGATCACCGAAGTCCGCGAAGCACTGAGAAGGAAGGACTCTTGACAGACCGCGACGACCTGATCGAGGAGACTCACGAAACCGACGTCTTTGCTGCGTTCGAGGGAGATGTCCCGATTGGCTCGGCGACACCGTCGGCGTTACGAGACTTCGGCGGGAAGTACCTCCCGGCCCTGCTGGCGTTCTTGGTCGTCATCGTGGCCTGGGAGGGCCTCACCCGTGCCCTGAAGATCGAGACGTTCGTCCTTCCCAAGCCGAGTGAGATCATGTCGAGTTTCATCGATACCTGGGGGACTGTCTGGGGTGCCGGGTTCCGAACCCTGAAAGAGGCGTTGGGCGGATTCGCCCTGGGAGTCACCGGCGCAGTCCTGACTTCCTTCGCCGCCGCCCGATGGGTCCGATTCCGCGAGGGAATGCTCCCGGTGGCTATCGCCATGAACGCGATGCCCATCGTCGCACTCGCACCGATATTCAACAACTGGTTCGGGCTGACCAACCCGCTATCGAAGATCGGCGTGGTTGCGATAGTCGTGTACTTCCCCGTGATGATCAACACCACACGGGGGCTTCTCGAGGTCGGGGCCAAAGAACTCGAACTGATGAAGTCGGTGGCGGCCACGCCGGCGGAGACGATGCGTCGAGTGAGGATCCCCAACGCACTCCCCTTCTACTTTGCCTCGCTGAAGGTGGCGAGCACGCTTTCCCTCATTGCAGCAGTCGTTGCCGAATACTTCGGCGGACCGCAGGATGTTCTCGGTCAATACATCATCAACCGGGCAAATCTCTTTCAGTTCGCAGATGCCTGGGCGGCGATCCTGGTTGCGTCCATCGTGGGTGTTGTGTTCTACGTGCTGATTCTCGCCGCAGAGCGGGTTGTGATGCCGTGGCATGTTTCGATTCGCAGTGGGGGGTAGGCGCGTTTTTCCCACTCTCGCGAGGCGATGAGTTTCAGCGGATAATGTCAGGGCTTGTGCTTGATTCATGAGGAGGATCAGATGAAACCAATCGGATGGCGTCGCCACATGTTGTGGCTGGCGATCCTGGCTTTGATCGTGGCTGCCTGTGGGGGTACCAACGAGGGCGGCGGTGGTAAGTGCGACAAGGTCGATGACGTGACACTGCAGTTGCAATGGTTCGCCCAGTCACAGTTCGCCGGCTACTACGTAGCCAAGGATCTCGGCTACTACGAGGCACAGTGTCTCAATGTCACGATCCTGGAGGGCGGCGTCGACATAGTTCCCCAGCAGGTCCTGGCGACAGGTGGAGCCGAGTTCGGTCTCGCCTGGGTCCCCAAGGCGCTTGTCTCCCGTGAGGGCGGCGCCGACATCGTCAATATCGCCCAGGTATTCGAGCGCTCCGGAACGCTCGAGGTTTCCTGGGCCGACTCCGGCATCACCAAGCCAGAGGATTGGGCCGGTAAGAAGGTTGGCAACTGGGGGTTCGGCAACGAGTTCGAACTGACCGCGGCAATCTCCAAGTACAACGTGGCGAATGTCGAGTTGATCGGTCAAGATTTCACCATGAACTCGTTACTCAACAACGAGCTCGACGCAGCCGAGGCGATGATCTACAACGAGTACGCCCAGGTTCTCGAAGCCAAGAACCCGGACACCGGCGCTCTGTACCAGCCCGAAGACCTCAACGTCATCAACTTCAACGATGTGGGGACGGCGATGCTCCAGGACGCAGTCTGGGTCAACGCGCAGTGGATTGCCCAGAGCGGCAATGAGGACATCGCAACGCGGTTCCTGACAGCGTCATTCCAGGGCTGGATCCACTGTCTGGACAACTTCGACGCATGCGTCCAAGTGGTGCTCGACAACGGGTCGACTCTCGGTCAAAGCCATCAGGAATGGCAGCTCAACGAGATTCTCGGTCTCATCTTCCCTGCCACCAACGGCATCGGAGTGATGAACTCGGATCTCTGGGGCCAGACCGTGGCGGTCGCCACCGAGCAGATCCCGGAGCTCAAGGGTATTGAGATCTCCAAAGATGCCTATCGCACTGATCTGGCCCTCGCGGCCATCGCCAAACTGTCCGACATGGACACCAACGGCAGCAGCTACACACATAGAACCATCGAGCTCAAGGAGGGTGGCAACTAAGGGTGTACCAGACCCGGAGACGTGGCCCGTCTCCTGAGATGACGACATAGGAGAGGCGGGGGGTCGCAACCCTCCGCCTCTTCGCTAAGTTTGGGTCGTCGCAGAGTCAGGAAGGACTTGATATGCCCAACGTCGTGAGAGCCGCCATTGTCCAGACCGAGTGGACCGGCGACAAAGAGTCGATGATCAAGAAGAATGCCGACTATGCCCGGCAGGCGGCGCAGCAGGGTGCGCAAGTCTTGTGCTTTCAGGAGCTCTTCTACGGACCCTATTTCTGCCAGGTCCAGGAAAACGAGCACTTCGAGTATGCCGAGGCCGTTCCCGACGGGCCCACCACCGAATTCATGAAGGACCTCGCCAAGGAAACCCGGATGGTGCTGGTGGTGCCCGTGTTCGAAAAAGAGCAGGACGGCTTTTATTACAACACCGCAGCCGTGATCGACAATGACGGCACTTATCTCGGCAAGTACCGCAAGCATCACATCCCCCATGTCAAAGGCTTCTGGGAGAAGTTCTACTTCCGCCCCGGAAACCTGGGTTATCCCGTGTTCGACACCGCTGCCGGGAAGATCGGCGTCTACATCTGTTATGACCGCCACTTCCCGGAGGGCTGGCGGGCTCTCGGCCTCAACGGGGCTCAGATCGTCTTCAATCCCTCAGCGACGAGCCGGGGACTCTCCATGTATCTCTGGAACCTGGAACAGCCCGCGGCCGCAGTCGCCAACGAGTACTACATCGGGGCGATCAATCGGGTGGGAAGGGAAGAGTTCGGGGACAACGACTTCTACGGCTCCTCGTACTTCGTCGACCCGCGGGGCCAGATCGTCGGTGAGTCGGCGTCTGATACCGACGAGGAGCTCGTGGTGCGCGACCTCGACCTCGACAAAATCGAAGAAGTGCGCCAGCAATGGGCCTTCTATAGAGACCGTCGACCCGACGCCTACCAGGATCTCGTCGCACCTTAAGGAGGCATCACATGGCACGAACCGTTATCAAGGGCGGCACCGTCGTTACCTCGACTGAGCGGATGCTGGCCGACGTTCTGGTCGAAGGGGAGAAGGTGGCTGCGATCGCTGCCCCGGGAAGCCACGATTGGGAGCCCGGAGCCGACAAGGTCATCGACGCCACCGGCAAGTACGTGATCCCTGGTGGGATCGACGTCCACACCCATATGGAGCTTCCGTTTGGCGGGACGAAGGCGGCGGACACCTTTGAGACCGGTACCCGGGCTGCTGCCTGGGGCGGCACCACCACAATCATCGATTTCGCGGTCCAGACCAAAGGGCAAAACCTGATGGACGGCTTCGAGGCTTGGATGGGAAAGGCAGAGGGCAATTGCGCCATCGATTACGGCTTCCACTTGATCGTCGGTGATGTGACCGACCAGTCGCTCAAGGAGATGGACATCGCCTTCGAGTCGGGGGTCACCTCGTTCAAGATGTTCATGGCCTACCCCGGCGTCTTCTATTCGAACGACGGTGAGATCTTCCGGGCGATGCAAAAGGCCTCGGAGAACGGTTCGACGATCATGATGCACGCCGAAAACGGCATTGCCATCGACGTCCTGGTGGCAGAGGCACTGGCGCGCGGCGAGACCGACCCGATCTATCACGGGCTGACAAGGCCGCCAATCCTCGAAGGCGAGGCCACTCATCGCGCCATAAAACTGGCGGAGCTGGCTGGTTGTCCCGTCTATATCGTCCACATGTCGGCGGCTGAGGCGTTGCTCGAGCTGACCATGGCCCGCGACGACGGTCAGAACGCCTTCGGAGAGACATGTCCCCAATATCTGTTCCTTTCGCTCGACGATCTCGGGAATGGCTACGAGGGAGCCAAGTTCGTTTGTTCACCTCCGATGCGTGACAGGGCCGAGGAGCACCAGGAGACCCTGTGGCAGGGGCTGGCGACCAACGATCTCCAAGTCGTGTCAACGGACCACTGTCCTTTCTGCTGGGGCGACCATCCTCAATTCGGCACGCAGAAACAGCTGGGGCGGGACAGCTTTGCGGCCATCCCCAACGGGCTTCCCGGCGTGGAGCACCGCATGGAGCTGATCTACCACGGCGGAGTTCACGAAGAGCGTCTCGGTCTGAACCGATATGTGGAGATCACCTCGACCACTCCAGCAAAGATGTTCGGCCTCTACCCCCAAAAGGGAACGATTGCGGTTGGCTCGGACGCCGACATCGTGGTCTTCAACCCCGACATGAGGCACACCCTTAGTGCAGAGACCCATCACATGTGGGTGGACTACTCCTGTTACGAGGGCCTCGACGTCACCGGCAAGGTCGAGACGGTCCTCAGCCGGGGTAGGACGATCATCGAGGACGGTCAATACCACGGGAAGGCCGGAGACGGCCAGTACCTGAAGCGGGGCACCAACCAGTACCTGATTTGACGGACGTCGGTTCCGGGTGATCGAGGTAGGCCTCAATCGGGGCCGGTTCTGTGCCGATCTAGCAATACAGGCGAAATGCCAGAGGTCCCATGATGGCCCGCGCGAACTCAAAACTAACTACCGGTGTGTCGATTCACCCGATCCTGGCGCGTCAACTCCGACGGGCCGGGCTGGACCCGGACGATATCCCCCGGGATCTGGGCTGGCTGGGCGACCTGGCCACGGAGGTTGGCGCCTACTACGAAGAATTGGAGTCGATTCGCAACAGTCTCGAAGAGTCGCTGCGGGATGCCTACGCCGAGATACAAACTCTGGAAGACACCGTCGACGATTTGAAATCCGCAGGGAACACCAGCTCGAGAGAGCACTATCTCAATCTGTTCGAGAGGACTCCCATTGCCACCTGGGAGGAGGATTTCACGATGGTGGCCGCCTGGCTTGCAGAATTGCGGGCCTCAGGCGTCGTGGACCTTGCCACACATTTGGAATCTGATCCCGATGAGTTCCAGCGCGGCGTTGGACTGATCGAGGTGACCAACGTCAACGCTGCCGCCGCACGTCTTGTCGGTGCCGCCGATGAGGTGTCGCTCATCGGCCCATTGGCCCCGGAAGCCTTGGATGAGGACTCTGCGCCGTCCTTCCTCTCACAGTTCCTGGCGATGTGGAACCTGGAGGAGTCCGCCCGCACCCCCGTCGTCGGGACCCGCTTCGATGGGACGAAGTTCGATGGACTCATCGAATGGCACGCTCCCAAAGTCGGGCGAGCCTTCGATTACTCCCGGGTGTTGGTCACCATCGTCGACATCACCGATCAGAAGGCGGTAGAACGCGAGGCCCAGGCTTCGCTGAAGTCCCGGGACGAGTTCATCGCCTCGGTGACTCACGAGCTGAGGACCCCCCTCGCGGCGGTGATGGGATTTGCCGAGATTCTCCGAGCGATGGATCAGGGTGACTATGAGGAGGAGAGGGATAGCCTCCTGGGAATCATCGCCAATCAGGCGTCAGACCTCTCCGAGCTCGTCGAGGATCTTCTGACGAATACCCGGAGCGAGCTGGGTCAGCTCGATATCGTCTCAGTCCCGGTCAACATCCATGCCCAACTGGCGCAGGTGCGGGAGGCAAGACCGGACACCGACAAGCCCATCATGATTCCGGATCGTCCCGATGTTCCGGTCATCGCCAGCGGCGACCCCCAACGAGTGCGTCAGATTCTGCGAAATCTGATCACCAACGCCCACCGTTACGGAGGGCCTGAGATCGCCATCGAGGTCGATGCGCAGCCCGAGATTGTCACCGTGAGGGTCCT
>JBFHXF010000071.1:0-10009 GCA_041599115.1 Acidimicrobiia bacterium | reverse complement strand
TGCCATCATCGGTGGTGCTGGGATGTTCGGGCCAGATCCCGGAATCGACCGGTTCGGTAACGCCACCCAAGAGATCTTCGTCAGCGCCACTCGCTCCCGGGCCACCGCGTCGGAGGATAAGCGTTGCCAGAGTGAGGAGAGCGAGCAAGGCAAGACCGCCCGCGATCTTGGCAACGAGGCTCTCGAACGGGTTGTCGGATGTCAGGCGGACGAATCCGAAGCCATCGCATATGACGGTGGCGCCAACGGATATGTCTCCACTGACGATGAAAGTCCCCAGAAGGGGCTGACCGGAGATCGTTGTGACGGTCTTGATGTAACTGGTCAAGTCGTCAACCTGCCCGCTGCTTATCTCACTGCCCCCCTCATTGGGATGACTGCCGCTGTCGATCAGAATGTCGAAACCGGCGAACTCGACATAGATCCCCCAGTTGTGGTCCATGATCGGGGCGGGTGATGTCGATACCCACTCGAGACTCGCATCGGGGTCTATGTCGAAGGGGTCCTGTCTGCTGGTGTCGAAGACGTCTGTGGTGTCCACGGCCGACTGTGCTGCGGCCTGACAGCCGCCGTTTATGTTTCCATGCTGGTTGATATCGCCGAAGCCAACGGCCCCATAGGCGATCATGGCAACTGCCAGCACCAGGGGAGCAAAAGTCGAAAAAGCGCTGGATGACGTGCGGCCGAGACGGCCGAGCCAGCTCCCGAGAAAGGCAAATACCCCCAACGCGATGAACACCAGGATCTGATCGAGGGGCCAGATCCCTGCCTGTTGGAGGATAACCGCCACAGCAATACCGAGAATCAGGCCGACCAGGAAACCGAGCCATGGATGCGCGTTTCTCATGATCCCAGCCTATATCAAACGCTCCGGTCGAGGTCGGGTGCTCTCGACATTGGCAGAAACCGGGTGAACTTGGGGACGCTTGCCGATAACCTCTGAGGATGCCCCGGATTCAGGCCGCCTCCATCGACGAGCACAAGCTGCTCACTCGAAGGAGGCTCATCGATGGCGCCAGGTCATTGATTGCCGAGACGGGAACGGCGGAGATCTCGATTGGCGAGGTCGCACTTGGCGCCGGTGTCGGTCGCACCACCCTTTATGACTATTTCAAAGACAGAGACGACCTGATCGCGTCGATCGTGGAAGAAGAGCTGCCGGGTGTCATGGACACGATCATCGACTCGATCCCCGTAACGGGGGCTCCTTCAGAGCGCCTGGCACACCTGGCTGCGGCCACGGTGGCATTCGTTGCCACAGATCCAGTTCTTGGTCTGATATTGCATCGCGACGTGGGTCGGCTCAGGGCCGACACCCAGCTTCGAATCCGTGAAGCTCATGCCCCTCTTTCCAACGAGATGGTGGGTCTGTACTTCGATGGCGTAGCGTCGGGCGAGTTCCGGAGGATGCCTCCCGAGATGGCCGGACGGCTCATTCAGGACGTCATCATGTCCGCAGCGAAGACGGTGATGACCGCCCTCGACTCCGAAGGCCGAACCTCTGAGATGATCCACCATCTCAAGTCCTTCCTCATAGGTGGCCTGAGGAACGTCGAACTCAGCGAACGGTGAACCGATGGCATCACTTGGGGACCAAGCCGATCTTCTCGACCCGGACCATTTTCTCAACCGAGAGCTCTCGTGGCTCCAGTTCAATCGACGGGTCCTCTCGCTCACTCAACGTCCCGACTTTCCCCTGCTCGAGAAGGCCAAGTTCATAGCGATATGGGCCTCCAACCAGGACGAATTCTTTCAAGTGCGGGTTGCCGGGCTCAAGGAGCAGGTGGCTCATGGAGTCGGTTCGACGCCACCTGACGGGATGACACCCGCCCAACAGCTCGAGGCCATACGCGCCGAGGTCTCCGTTCAATACGAGTTGGTGGCCAAGCAGTTCCTCTCCGAGGTCGCGCCGGCGCTGGTGAGCTCGGGGATTGTCTTCTCCGACTACACGACATTGGATCGGGATGACAGTGACTACCTGGACCAACAGTTCAGGGAGTTGGTCTACCCGGTCGTGACCCCACTGGCAGTGGATCCCGCCCATCCCTTTCCTTATATCTCGAACCTCTCGCTCAATCTCGCGGTTTTCGTGCGAAATCCTGAAACTGGCGTGACCAAGTTCGCCCGAGTGAAGGTCCCACCCATCCTGCCCCGTTTCGTGGGATTGCCCGACGGGGAACGTTTCGTGGCCCTGGAGCAGCTGATTGCCGCGCACCTCGACAGTCTCTTTCCCGGGATGGAGGTGCTCGCCCATCACGCGTTCCGGGTTACCCGCAACGCGGATCTCGAGATCGAAGAGGATGAGGGCGGGGATCTCCTCATGACGATCGAGTCGGAGCTCACCCAGCGTCGCTTTGGCAGAGTGGTGAGACTCGAGGTCCACCCGGAGATTCCCAGCGAGGTGCTGGACTTGCTGTTGAGGGAGATGGGAGCAGGCCGGGAAGACGTCTACTACATCGAAGGACCGCTGGATCTATCCGGACTTGCCCCCCTCCACGACCTCAATCGGCCGGAGCTCAAGTTCGAGAGCTATACGGCCGTGTCGCCCCCGCGCCTGTCCAGTCACGTGTCGGAAAAGGTGGACATGTTCGAGGTAGCGAGGCAGGGGGACCTGCTGGTCCATCATCCCTATGACTCCTTTACTGCCACGGTGGAGGCGTTTGTCGCTCAAGCGGCGCGAGATCCGGATGTGCTCGCCATCAAGATGACCCTCTATCGAACCGCCAGCGACAGTCAGATCATGGCCTCCCTGATCGAAGCTGCCGAGGAGGGGAAGCAGGTCGTGGCTCTTGTCGAGCTGAAGGCGCGTTTCGACGAGGAGCGCAACATCGAGTGGGCCCAACGGCTCGAGGAGTCGGGTGTCCATGTCATGTATGGGGTGGTCGGGCTGAAGACCCACACCAAGGTGGCTCTCGTGGTTCGGCGGGAATCGGGCGGCGTGATGCGCTATGCCCACATCGGGACCGGAAACTACAACGAAAAGACGGCCCGGACTTATGAAGACATCGGGATTTTGACCGCCGATCCCAAGATCGGTGCGGATCTGTCCGACCTGTTCAACTTTCTGACCGGTTACTCCCGACAGACGTCTTATCGAAAACTGGCAGTCAGCCCCGGCGGCATTCGAAACCTGATATCGGAGCTGATTGCCGAGGAGGCTTCCCGGGCACACGGGCACATCACCTTCAAGATGAATTCTTTGGTCGATGCCCGCATCATCGAGCGGCTGTACGAGGCGTCCCAGGCTGGAACCCGGGTCGACCTCATCGTCAGGGGGATCTGCTGCCTGCGGCCTGGCGTGCCCGGGCTCTCAGAGAACATCTCGGTGCGCTCGGTCGTCGGCCGGTATCTAGAGCATTCCCGGATCTACCGATTTGGTGCTCGGGGAAGCGAGCGTCGCTATTACTTCGGGTCCGCCGACATGATGCCTCGCAACCTGGACCGCCGGGTGGAAGCCCTGACGCCTGTCGTCGACCCGGACCTCCAGTTCAGGATCGACGAGATCCTCGAC
This sequence comes from Acidimicrobiia bacterium, assembly GCA_041599115.1. Taxonomy (GTDB): domain Bacteria; phylum Actinomycetota; class Acidimicrobiia; order Spongiisociales; family ZC4RG35; genus JACZUI01. The sequence continues at coordinate 6,498 of JBFHXF010000071.1, read as the reverse complement.
GTCATGCTGGCGGACGACAATCTTGCCTGGGAGTTGGATGGTGATGGATCCTGGAGGCGTGTTCCCGGCGAACCGACGGTGGACACCCATGTTTCGCTTCAGGATCTCGCCCGTATCCGATCGTCCGCCGTCCTGTAGCCACCGAAAACTCACGAAGAGTTCATTCGTCGTTCACCTTCTTGAAAGGAGGCGGTCGATTCGATCTCTTATGTTTTGTGATGATGTTTTGGATCGGCCATGCGGACAGACATGACTCCCTGTGGAGTATCCAAGCGTGATATCTCGGGTGTTTCGAGTCACCGTTGTCCTTGCCGGGCTGTCGCTACTCCTGACCGCGTGCGGCACGGCGAATTCACCCTCCGCGCCGGCTGCGGGTGGCAGCGGTCTCGCGGCAGATCTGCTTGGCGCCGGTGCCTCGTTCCCCGCGCTCCTCTACCAGGAGTGGATCGGCGAGTACACCAGCCAGGTCGAGCCCGGAGTGACGATCAACTACCAATCCATCGGATCAGGAGGGGGCATCGAACAATTCATCGGTCAGCAAACGGATTTCGGGGCCTCGGACGCTTTCCTATCTGATGAAGACTTGGCAGCTGCGAGATCAGCTCGCGGGTGTGATCCGGTGCATATCCCAACTGTCTTTGGCGCGGTCTCGGTTGGCTACAACCTCGACGGCGTCGATTCCCTAGTACTGGACGGGCCCACACTGGCCGGCATCTTCCTTGGCGACATCACCAGCTGGAACAATCCCGCCATAGCCGCCTCAAACGAAGGGGTCGCCCTGCCCGACGAACCCATTGTGGTTGCCCATAGGTCTGACGGCTCGGGTACAACCAACATCTTCACGACGTATCTGTCAAGCGTCTCGGAAGCTTGGGCCAATGGACCCGGGGCCGGCAAAGAAATCGAGTGGCCGGCGAAGAACTCTGTCGGAGGCGAGAAGAATGATGGCGTGGCTTCCCAGATCCAACAGAACCCCGGTTCCATAGGCTATCTCGAGCTGGCGTACGCAATCGAGACCGGGATCCCCGTTGCCGACATCATCAACTCCGACGGGCATGCCATCGCTCCGACACTCGAGGCCACGGCAGCGGCTGCCGACGGAATCGCTATCCCCGACGACCTCAGGTTCAACATCCTGGGAGTGGGCGGGCAGGGTTACCCCATCGCCGGCGCCACCTGGCTTCTCGCCTGGACCTGCGGATACGACGACAATGTCGGCGACGCGCTGAAGGATTGGATCACCTGGGATCTGACCCGGGGCGACTCCGTGGCCGAGGAACTGCTCTACTCGCCCCTTTCGTCCTCGTTGCAGGCTAAGGCGTTGGCCCAGGTCGACTTGATCAACTCCAACGGCTGATGGCTGAGCCAGCTTCACCTCTCCGGGGGCGATGCTGATGGGAAACACGATGCCCGCGCTCGATCGGGGGCAAAGACCCAGTGGCCGTCATGTCACCCGCAACAAGAAGTCGTCGGCCGACCGGTGGTTCAAGTGGATTCTTGGCTTGGCAGGCGCTGGCGTACTGATCGTTCTGGCGGCCATGCTCGTCTCGACTGCGGTCGACGCCTGGCCGGTCTTCAAACGCGAAGGCTGGCAGTTCGTCACCAGCAGCATCTGGGACCCCGGGACCTCACGCACAGAGATAACCGGCAGTTACGGAGCGCTGGCGTTCATCGTCGGGACGCTGGCAACATCGGGGATCGCTCTCGCGATAGCGGTCCCCCTCGCCGTTGGGTCGGCTCTCTACCTCACCCATGCCGCGCCCCGCTGGCTTCGCAAGCCTTTGACCTACACCATCGAGCTTCTCGCCGCAGTGCCCAGTGTCGTATACGGCCTATGGGGCCTGCTCTTCTTTGTCCCGGTCTTTCTCAGACCGGTCATGGACCTGGTCGCCGGTAGCTTGGGTCGATTTGTCCCGTTCCTCGCCCCGCCCGTTGTGACTTACAACTATTTCGCAGCAGGCGTTGTCCTCTCAATCATGATCCTGCCGATTATCACTGCCATCTCGCGGGAGGTCATGTCGAAGACTCCCCAATCAGAGATCGCCGCGGCCTATGGCTTGGGTGCGACGCGCTGGGAGATGATGAGATTCGTGGTGCTGCCGCGGGCGCGCCCCGGGATCATCGGCGCCACCATGCTCGGCTTGGGCCGCGCCTTGGGTGAGACGATTGCCGTGGCCATGCTCATAGGAGGCTCCAAGCAGATTGCCGACAGCATCTTCCTCGGCGGTCAGTCGATGGCAGGGATCATCGCGGTCACCTTCCAGGAGGCTGCACCGGAGAACGTCAAGGCCCTCATCGGCGTAGGAGTAGTTCTCTTCATCATCACTTTGATTGTCAACGTGATGGCCAGGTTGATCGTCAGGCTGACGGGAGGGCGCCTCCTCGGAGATGCCAGCGTATGAGTGCTCCCCAGGCATCTGTGGCTCCGTCCTCAGTTCGGCCTCTCGATGTTCGGACTCCCAACGCTGCGAAACGGAGCCGAAGGGACCGGTTGGTGACGGGCCTCCTGATCGTGGCTGTGAGCCTGGCTCTGTTTCCCATTGTCCTGATCTTCTATCAGGTCATCCGAAAGGGTGTGGGGGCCATCTCCTGGGAATTCCTCACCACCACACAGCCATTCTCGCAGCGCAAGACCGGCGGGGGCTATCTCAACGGTCTCGTCGGGACCTTCTACATGGTCGCACTCGCCATGCTCGTCGCAGTACCCCTCGGCGTGGCAGCGGCGACGTATGTCGTCGAATACAAGGAGAGCAAACTGGCCCCGATCGTCCAGTTCTTCACCGATGTGATGACCGGAGTCCCTTCGATATTCATCGGCCTGTACATCTACGCCCTTCTCGTGCAGGGAAGTATCGGTTTTTCGATCGGGTTCTCCACGCTTGCAGGTGCTCTCGCCCTGAGCTTGTTGATGATTCCGATCGTGGCCAGATCCTCGGAAGAGGTCTTGCGCTTGGTCCCGGACGATTTGCGCAACGCTGCATTCGGCCTGGGGGCTAGACGGTGGCAGGTTGTCACCCAGGTTGTCTGGCCGACAGCTTCGAGCGGGCTGATCACCGGCTCGATGCTGGCGGTCGGGCGAGCCGCCGGCGAGACAGCGCCACTTCTGCTCACTGCCCTGGGCGCATTTACCATCGTGCCCAAGCTGGTGAACGCGGCACAATCGGCATTGCCGTTGATCATCTATGACGAGGCTCGTGGCCCATTCGCGGCGGGCCAGGCTCGAGCCTGGGCGGGCGCCCTCGAGTTGATGCTGATAGTTCTCGTCGTCACCATCATTGCCCGCCGGGTGGGCAGACGGTCCGAGATTCAACAATAGGAACAGCATGACCACACGAGAGATGTCATACAGCCCGCAAGGTCAGGAGATCGACTTGGTAAGGGACAGCCGGTCAGGGAGCCACGCGAAAGGTCCCGTTGAATCCGAGATAGTGATCGCGACAGAGGCCATGGAGGTCTACTACGGCGCCTTCCGAGCCGTGGATGCCGTGACGATCGACTTCCATGCCAGGCAGATCACTGCTCTCATCGGCCCTTCCGGATGCGGGAAGTCCACGGTCCTCCGTTCCTTCAACCGAATGAATGATCTGATTCCAGGCGCCCTGGTGACCGGGGCGGTCCGTTATCACGGAAAGAACATCTACGACCCAGACGTCGACCCGGTTGAGATTCGCAGACGGATCGGCATGGTCTTCCAGAAGCCGAACCCCTTCCCCAAATCGATATATGAGAATGTCGCCTGGGGAGCGAGGATCAACGGAGCAGGACGTAAGGGGCCCGAGATGGATGACGTGGTTCAGCAAGCGTTGGAGAGGGCGGCCCTCTGGGTCGAGGTAAAGGACAAGTTGCAGGAGAGCGGATACTCCCTATCCGGTGGACAGCAGCAGCGTCTTTGCATCGCCCGGGCCATTGCCACCAACCCGGACGTGGTGCTGATGGACGAACCCGCCTCGGCTCTCGACCCGATCGCAACGCTTCGTATCGAAGAACTGATGTTCGAGTTGAAAAAGGATTACTCGATCATCATCGTCACCCACAACATGCAGCAAGCGGCCCGGGTATCGGATATGGCAGCCTTCTTCAACGTGAACCTCGACGATCGCGGGATGAGAACCGGTCGCCTCGTGGAGTTCAGCCCGACCAGCCAGCTGTTTACATCTCCAAGAGAACAGGAAACCGAGGATTACATAACGGGGCGGTTCGGATGAGCTCGGGTCACGACACGAACGTGCATTTCCATCGGGAGTTGGAGGACCTCGAACGCAGGGTTCTCACGATGGCGGACGACGCCGAGCATATGGTCGAGATGGCGGTGACCGCAGCGGTCACCGGCGATCTTCCGCTCGCCGCCAGCGTCATCGAACTCGACGAGGCGATCGACGAGAGCTACGACCGGGTACACCGAGACTGGACCAATCTCATAGCCCGGAACCAGCCGATGGGCTCGGACCTTCGGAAGATGGCCGTTCTACTTCAGTTGAACGTGACATTCGAGCGAATGGGAGACCAGTGCGTGAATATCGCCAAGATCGCCCAGTTCAACGAAGCCCTGCCCAGGGCGGAGCGGATTGCCGAGAAGATCCGGGAAATGGGCGATCTGGTCAGACCGATGATCCGCACTGCCATCGACGCCTATCTCAGATTGGACCTGGACCTGGCGAGATCGCTGCATTCGATGGATGAGCCGGTGGATCGTCTCAATGCCAGCATGTACAAGGAAACCGTGGCCGTCGCCGATAATCCGGCGATGCTGGAGTGGGCGACGAAGATGCTCATGGCATCACGAGCACTAGAGCGGATCGGGGATCAGGCGGTGGATTTCGCCGAGCAAACGGTCTATCTCGTGACAGGTGAGACAGTCAGTCTCACCAAAGTTGATCGGACCACTCAGGCGAATGACCGGTAAGGCTGATCTCAGGCGATACAGGATTCTCCTTGTCGAGGACGAGTCCGGGCTGGCCGAGTCGATTCGGTATGCCCTCGAAACCGAGGGTTATGACGTCGCGATTGCAGCCGATGGTCCCTCGGGACTGGAGTTGAGCCGCACGTTGGATCCGGACCTGGTGCTTCTCGACTTGATGTTGCCCGGCATGTCGGGGCTTGACCTCTGCAGGTTGATCCGGCGCTCATCGGATGCCCCGATCATCATTCTCACGGCCAAGGACTCCGAAGCCGACAAGGTGGCCGGACTCGAGCTGGGGGCGGACGACTACATGACCAAGCCCTTCTCCATTCGAGAATTGAACGCTCGTATCCGCGCCCAACTGAGACGCGCCACCAAGACGGGTGTCCTCGAGGACTCCACCGAGGTCCTGCGGGCCGGGCCCATCGAACTCGACGCAGATGCCCATGTTGTGAATCTCGACGGTGAATCGGTCGACCTCCGGCCGAAGGAGTTTGAGTTACTCGAATCTCTGATGAGGCGAAAGGGCCGTTTGGCGCAGAGAACGACGCTCATCGATGAGGTGTGGGGCCCTTCATATTTTGGCGACACGAAGACCTTGGATGTTCACATAAAGCGACTTCGTGAGAAGTTGGAGGCCGACCCGTCCAAACCGGTGTTGATCGTCACGATCAGGGGCCTCGGTTACAAGTTCGTTGATGGCTAGCCCGGGGCGCCGACGGGGCTCGACGTTGTCGGCCCGCTTTCTCGCCTATTTCTCGGTCGCTTATCTGGTGCTCATCGGGATGATGGGTGTGGGGATCATGCTGTCCGTCCAATCGACTCTGGTCGACCGGCTGTTCTCACAGTTGGAGACCGATGCTGAGCTCGCGCGACAGTCACTACCCCGCGAGTCACGGGCCTATCCCGAATGGGCACGTAACGTCTCTGAGTCAACCGGGGCCCGGGTGACTCTGATCAACACTTCGGGTGATGTCCTCGCTGATTCTCACTCTGATCCGTCAGCGATGGAGAACCATTCGGGGCGGCCTGAAGTCGTCTCAGCCCTCAATGGTGCTGTCGGAGAGGCCAGTCGCAAGAGCGCCACCACCGGGTACGAGCAGCATTATGTGGCCCTTCCCCCTGTGGATGGCCTGATCGTGCGGCTCTCAATATCCGAGAGTGCCATACATGAAGAAATCGCGCCGATCCGATCGACGGTCCTCCTGACCGCGATTGCCGCGGCGCTGCTGGGCATCCTGATCGTCTGGTTCGTGGCGAGGCGAATGGCTCGGCCAATTGTCGAGCTCACCGGCAAGACCATGGAGATCGCTGGTGGACGGCGCTCGGTCAGACCAGGGCGGTACTCCGTTGACGAGTTGGATCGGCTTGCGCTGGCGATCGCTCAGTTAGCCGACGATCTCGGTAAGGAGCTCGCCGAGACTGAATCGGCCAGCGCCACACTGGTGACTGTCCTAGGTGCCTTGCCTCAAGGAACCATTCTCGTGTCTTCTGACAACGTCATTGGCTATGCCAATCCCGCTGCGGAGCTCCTCATCGGACCCATCCCGGAGGATCTGCGCCGGCTGACGCCTTTCGCCCTACAGGCCGTGGCAGGT
>JBFHXF010000070.1:0-10182 GCA_041599115.1 Acidimicrobiia bacterium | reverse complement strand
CGATCTCCTGATCGAAGCGAGTGAACCCATCCGGGGTCTCAATATCGATCTCGCCCTCGCCCCTGGCCTGTCCCTCGTGGAGTCGGATCCGGGACATGTCGTCGACAGAACCCACCTGACCGTCGACGTCAATCGGCCAACGGAACTCAGGGCGAAGGTGGTAGCCACCGGTTGGGGGCGCCGGAGCCTTGGCCCGATACTTGCCTATGCCGAGTCACCGCTCGGGATGCTGGAGTTGACGGCACAATTCGACCAGACGTCACGTATGGTGTCGGTGCCGTCAGACGTGAGCATCAATGAGATGCTGGCGCCCCGGGAAACCAATCTGCACTCGGGGGACCTGGTGTCGAAGCTCCGCGGCGTGGGTTCCGAGTTCTCCGAGTTGAGGAGATACCAAGACGGCGACGACCCGCGGGCTCTCAATTGGCGGGTGTCCTCCCGCTCGGGGTCGTGGTGGGTCAATGATCGTCATCCGGAACGCAACGGTGACGTCGTGGTGGTGGTCGACGCTCAGACCCAACCCGGTACGGGCTCGGAGCTGCTGGTCGATCGTGCGGTGCGATTGACAGGGGCACTCTTGCGTGAGTACGGGCGGCGACGCTATCGACTTGGTCTGGTCACGGTCGATGGGGTGGCTCGTTGGATCCAGCCCGGCTCCGGTGAGGTGCACCGTCGCCGCATCCTCGATCAGCTGCTCGGCGTCCAGGAAGGCGACTCCAGCAGGGCCGCAATCGAGCGAGCTGTGATCAGGGCGGCCCGCAAGCCGGCCCTGGTGATCATCCTGACGCCGCTTCTCGATGACAGCCTTGCCGGCATAGCCCATTCGTTGCGGATCTCCGGGCTCGATCTCGCCCTCATCGACATCGATCCGGCGGAATACCTGCCCGAGCCGAGCAGCGAACCTCGGGCCATGGGCCGAAGAGTTTGGAAGATGGAGCGGGAGCGGATCCGCGACCTCCTCGCCGGTGATGGGATACCGGTCTCTCCCTGGCTTTCGGGTGAACCTCCTGATGTGCCCCTGGCCCGAATCTCTGCCTGGAGATCGTCATGGCGTTTGCCCGTGTAACCGCCCTCATCTCGGTTGTGACCGCCTCGGTCCTCGCCCTATCGGTGCCCGGCTCGGGCGGTGCAGGAATGCCCATCCTGATCGGTTGGATGGGTGTTATCGCGCTGGCCATCGGCGTTGGGCTGGGGGAAACCAGCGCTGTCGTTCTGGCCGGTGCCGCGTTCGTCCTCCGACTGGCGATGCACACATCCCTGGTGGGGGCGGCCGTGCCGCGGGTTTCGTTTCAGGTCCCGCTGCTCGTCCTGTCGATCGAACTGGCCGTCGTTTCAATCGATGCACGGACCCGGCCTCGCCGGCCCTCAGGGGCGCTGGGCCGTGTGGTCACATCGGTCATCGTCGCCACCCTGGCGGGCCAGATACTCGAGGCAGCGGTACTGGGGTCCTCCGGAGGTGGAACCCTGCTGCGAGTCGGGGCGCTGGCCACCGTCGTCATTGTTGCCGGCTGGGTAACGGTCCTCTGGTCGAGGGCGGTCGAATAGCTCAGTCGATGGTGAGGGCCGAGATGGCGCCGAGACGGGCCAGGTCGTGGTAGGCATCCATGTAGCGAATCGAACCTGTCTTCGATCTCATGATCACCGAATGAGTGACGACCTGATCGCCGCGGAACTCCACGGCCTTCAGGTAATCGCCGCCGGTAACCCCGGTAGCCGCGAAGAACACATTGTCGGAGTCGACCAGATCTCTGGTACCCAGCACCCGGGCGAGATCGAGCCCCTGCTCGAACGCCAGCTTGCGCTCGGATTCATCCCGTGGCCACAGCCTGCACTGGATTTCTCCCCCCATACATGTCATTGCCGCGGCCGCGATGACAGCTTCGGGGGAACCTCCGATTCCCAGGAGGATGTCCGCCGCGGTTTCTTCCTGAGCGGTGGCAATTGCGCCGGCGACATCACCATCCCTCAGCAGGGAAATCCGGCCTCCGGCGGCTCTGACAGCCTCGACGTAGTGCTGGTTTCTCGGCCGATCGAGTATGAGCACCCGGAGATCATTGATGTCCTTGTCCTTGGCTTTGGCCACCTGATGCAGGTTGTGGTCGACGGGCGCTTCGATCTCGATGGTGCCCGCCGCCTCCGGGCCAACGGCGATCTTGTCCATGTAGACCAGTGAGCCGGGGGCATACATGGTTCCCCTTCCTTCGGAGAGAGCGATCACCGCAATGGCGCCCGGGATCCCGGCTGCGGTGAGTGTGGTGCCGTCCACCGGGTCAACGGCGACATCAACCACCATCCCTGTGCCTGAGCCGACACGCTCACCGTTGTAGAGCATCGGCGCCTCGTCTTTCTCGCCTTCACCGATGATCACCAACCCGTCGATGGAGAGGGTTGAAAGGTGGAGTCGCATTCCGTCGACGGCCGCCTGGTCAACGGCCTCTTTGTCGCCACGGCCCAACCATCTCCCCGCACCCATGGCAGCGGTTTCAGTGACCCTGACGAGATCGAGACCGAGGTTCCTCTCGACTGGCTCGGCCATCAGCCCTCGACCTTGAGAATGATGGCATCGCCCTGGCCGCCGCCACCGCACAGTGTGGCCGCACCAATGCCTCCCCCGCGATTCTGGAGCGCATTGACCAACGTCACCACGAGTCTTGCCCCGGTGGCGCCAAGGGGGTGTCCCAGGGCAACCGCACCGCCGTTGACGTTGACCACATCTTCGGAAAGGTCGAGCATTCTCGTCGACCAGATCGAAACAGCGGCGAAAGCCTCGTTGATCTCGACCAGATTGAGATCCCTCGATGCGAGTCCTGCCTTCTTCATGGCCACCATGAGAGCCTCGGCGGGACGTTCGTGCAGTGTTGCGTCCACGCCACCGATCTGGCCGTATGACAGGATCTCGGCGACGATCGGAGTTCCGGATGCCTTTGCCGCATCGCGATCGGCCAGGATCACGGCGGCGGCACCGTCTGAGATCTGCGAGGCATTTCCCGCGGTAATGGTCCCGGTGGGGATGAAGGCGGGGCGCAACCGGCCCAGCGAGTCTGCGGTGGATTCCTCGCGAATCCCCTCGTCGATATCGACGATGATCGGATCGCCCTTGCGTTGGGGGACTTCGAGTGCCGTTATCTCCCTACCGAACACCCCGGTTCGGGTTGCCTCGGCAGCGCGCTCGTGACTTCGCGCCGACCACTCATCTTGCTCGAGCCTGGTGATCCCTAATCGCTCGTTCTTGTGGTCGGACGATTCACCCATGGTGCAGTGGTCAAAGGAGCAGAAAAGGCCGTCCTGCTCCATGACGTCGACGGCCTCCGAGTTCCCGATCCGGGCACCCCACCGGAGGTCGCGCATGACATGAGGGGCGTTGGACATGCTCTCCATCCCACCTGTAACGACGAACTTGGATTCACCGAGCCTTATCGAGCGGTCGGCGAGACCGATGGCAGACATGCCGGACAGGCAGACCTTGTTGATCGTGACCGAGGGAACCGTCATAGGCAGTCCCCCTTTGACGGCCGCCTGACGCGCCGTGATCTGTCCCTCCCCCGCCTGGAGCACCTGGCCGAACAGCACCTCGTCGATCATCGACGGCTCGAGCCGGGATCTCGCCATGGCAGCCGATATCGCGGCTCCTCCGAGTTCGACGGCCCGTAGAGGGGTCAAAGCGCCGCCGAAGCGGCCGATGGGTGTGCGGGCAATGCCCGTGATGACGGAGTTGTACAAGAAGACCTCCTGCCTGGATGCTACCTGTGATGAGATGACACGGACCTCAACCGGCAATAGCCTCTGTCACGGTGAAGCTGCTCAATCTCGATCACGTCGCCATTGCCGTCAAAGACCTCGATGCTGCCATTGAGGTCTACGAATCGCGGTATCACGTCCGGCCTCTGTTTCGAGAAGTCGTCGAGTCCCAGGGCGTCGAGGAGGCCATGATCCCCATTGGGGGTTCCTTTGTGCAGCTCCTGCGGCCCTTGAGCGCCGACACCCCGGTTGGGAGATTCCTCGATCGCCATGGGGAAGGCCTTCATCACGTCGCCTATGCCGTAGCCTCGCTAGAGGCCGCCCTTGACCATTTGAAGAGCGAAGGCGCCCGTCTCATCGACGAGTCGCCTCGAATGGGTGGCAGGGGCCAACGCATAGCGTTTGTCCACCCTGGGGATTTGGCTGGTACTTTGATAGAACTCGTGGAGCTCGGACATGAATGAAATCATCGAGATCAAGGGCGGCGCCGGCGAATTCGAAGGCGCCGTTATTGCCGTGGTTCTCGACCGGATCGCTCAGGAGCAAAAGGCCGCGGTCGAAGCCAGACCGGGGGCAGGACTGTCTCCCTGGATACGGGCCCTCGATCCGGATGATGATCTGACTCCTCAGGAAATGGCCCGCCTGAGATGACCTACGTTTGCCGTCGCCTGAAGACGGCGAGCTCGGGCGAGCGCAGCAGATAGGCCACCAGGGCGAATCCAGCCAAAGCCGTCAAACCACCTACCACGGCTGCCCCCAGACCCTGTAGCACCGTTATCCCGTCGCCTCCGAACATGGCATTGACCAGTGGCCAGGCGATGAGACTGCCCGCAGCAGCCGAGACTGCGCCGCGAGCCAGGGATGGCACGAGTCGCTTGACGGGCTCCCAACCAGAGTCACGACCCCAGACGAGCAGCATCGCCAGGGCGTATCCCGTCATCACCAGCGTCGAGGCCAGGGCAAACCCCTCGACTCCCATTCCCTTGTAGAGGCCCAGCCAGATCGGCACGGCAAGGCCAGTCCATATCGTGCCGACAACCACAGGCGTCCACATCTTTCGCTTCGCATAGAAGTGTCGGGAGAGGATTTGGTGGAGACCCCAAGCTGGGATGGAGAAGGCGTAGAGAACCAGTAGCCGGGCCACCAACTCCGTGTCGGACACGCTGAACCGGCCGTACTGATAGATGAGACGGACCATCGGTCCGGCGAGCACCACCAGGACGCCGGTAGCCGCGGCGGCCACAAACACCGTGTTTCCCGCCGCTCGGCGGGTGGTATCGATCAGTTCCTCATCGTCTCCACGGGCGGCCAGTCGTGCCAGGAACGGAAATGCGGCCACGCCTGCTGCCTGGGCGATGACTCCCACCGGCACCATGTTGAGTTGGCGGGCGAAGGTCAGGGCCGACGTTGCCCCCTCTTGGATCTGGCCGAACCACCTGACGAACTGCTCGTCGAGCACGGCGATGGACTGACCCAGCATCAGCGGGAGGGCGAGCCAGAGGTACTCGCCGACAACCGACTGACCCCTGGGAACCGAGATGAGCCTCATCCCGACGCGACGGGCCCCAATCCACTGGAGGCCGAAGTTGCCGATGGCCGACCCTATAACAGCACCCCAGAGGAATGACTCGGGCGAGGCGTCGCCTGTGGCGGCTCCGATGAGACCGCCACCGATGATGCCCAGGTTGTAGACGAGAGGAGCAAGGGCGGGCACCACAAAACGCCGCTTGGTGTACTCGTAGGCCATCAGCAACGCTCCCATGACCAGGAACACCTGAGCCGGCAAGACAATTCTGGTGAGATTCACCAGCCGGTCGTGATCCGCTACGACTTCGCGAAACACCAGGGACACCAACTGATCCGCAAAGAGCCAGATCAAGGCGGTCAAGCCGGTGATGGCGAAGGCCACGAACCGGAAGACCGACGTGAATGCTCGATTGGCCTCGGCATCGTCTCCCTTTTCCAGGTGGCGGCTGAGAATCGGGACCAGCGTGATGGTCAGATACGCCCCGGCCAGGAGATAGTTGAGAAAGTCGGGAATCGAGAAAGCATGGCGATAGAGATCGGACTCGGCGTTGAGGCCGATCAATCCTGCGATGAGAGACTCACGGCCGAGGCCGAGGATCCGGGAGAGAAGGACGCTTGCGGAAACGACCGCCGCCGCGGTCCCCATACGGAGGGGACGGCTCATGGGTTGACTGCGTACCCGCGAAGTTCATCGACGATCGAGTCGGGGACCATGAGATCACCGTATCCGGTGCCAAGTTCGAGACCCGGTTTGTAGGTCCCGTGGTAGTCGCTGCCGCCCGATGGGATCAACCCGAATCGCCTCGCCAGGTCGGCATACCCGTCTCGTTCGTGCTGGCGATAACCCCCATAGATGGCTTCGAGCCCGATCAGCCCGGCATCACGCAGGACGGTCAGGAGGTCGGCCATCTCCTTCGCTCGATTGATCCCGAGCGTGTGTGGATGCGCCAGGATGGGTACCGACCCGGATTCACGCGCCAGACCGATGGCCACATCCGGACTGAGACGCGGCCTACCCACATAGGCTGGTTTGCCTGTCCCCAGCCACAGTTCAAAAGCCTCCTGGATGCTCGCCACATATCCTTTGTCCATCATGACTGCCGCGATGTGGGGCCTTCCCACGGTGCCGCCACCCGACTCCTCTTCGATCTCGCCGAGGCTGATCTCCATTCCATTCTCGACGAGGACTTCAACGATTCGTTGATTCCTTGCCACGCGCCCCTCCTGAAGATCGCGTAACCGATCCTGGAGTGGACCCGGCCCGGGTTCAAGCCAGAGGACCACGAGATGCATCCCGCCACCGTGGTATTGGAGCGATAGCTCGGTGCCAGCGATGAGGTCCAGAGCTGTGCTGGATGCTGCAGTACGCGCTTCGGCGATCCCTTCCTGGGTGTCGTGGTCGGTGAGGGCAAGGACGGAGATGTTTCTGTTGAGCGCCATCGCGACGATGTTGGACGGGCTCTCAGAGCCGTCCGAGGCGTTCGAGTGAGTGTGGAGGTCGATGGCCATGGCTGCCTAGGTCCTGATGGTGGCGGCTGAGGCCGACAAGATCGGGTATCAGCCGGCAGTTTCGATGGTGATGGTCTCGATATAGACGGTCTCCTGAGGGACGCTTCTCTCCGAGGAACCCGGTCTGGTCGACACGGCGACGTCGGCCATTTTCTTCAGCGTGTCCTGGCCGCTCACCACATTGCCCAAAATGTTGTATTGCGGGTTCAGCACCGACCCAGAGCCGCCAAGAGTGAAGAAGAACTGGCTGCCCGTGGTTCCCTTCCCCCCGTTTCCCATGGCCACGGTCCCTTCAACGTAGGTGAAGTCGGCAGCTGGGTATTCATCAGCGATCCGGTAGCCCGGCCCGCCGCTCCCATCGGCACTGGGATCACCGGCCTGAGCGACGAAGTTGGCGATGATCCGATGGAACACCTGACCGTCGTAGAAGCCCTGTCGGGCGAGGAATACAAAGGAATTGACGGTGTCGGGATAGTTGGCGGGGTCGAGTTCGATGACAATCTCACCACAAGAAGTCCTGATGACGGCGTTGGTCACGGATGCAAGATCATCCTGCTGGGTCGGCTCGCTGAAGGTCATTGGTTTCTCAGGCTCGGGCTGGTCGGCGCCGCAGGCGGTGGGCTGGTTGCGGTATTTCTCATAGGTCGGCGGAAGGGACGTTCCGTCTTTGCCGAATAGGGAGCCCGCAGCGAAGAACCCGATGACGAGGATGCCGAAGCCAAGAGCTATCACCAGACGGCGGGCCAGCTCGCGACGTGCTTTCTTCTTCTTCTCGGCCTTGAGCTTGGCGGCGCGCTGCTCCTTGTGGCGTCGTCTGCGATCTGTCATGGCGCGGCGACTTTAGGCGGCGGCCGCGGTCAATCTTCGGAGAGTGTTCGTGTTGGGCGGCAAAAACCTCCAAACTGTGGAGAACATGGCGACAGTCGTTCAGAAATACGGTGGCACCTCCGTCGGTGATGTCGAGCGGATAAAGCTGGTCGCAGATCGAATCGTGGCAACACGTCAATCAGGAAACGATGTGGTGGTTGTCGTTTCGGCCATGGGTAAGACAACCGATGAGCTCGTCGACCTCGCCAGAGAGATCACCGACCATCCGCCGCCACGGGAGATGGACATGCTTCTCACTGCCGGAGAGCGTGTGACCATGGCGCTTCTTGCGATGGCGCTCGATGTCAGGGGTGTCTCTGCCGTCAGTTACACCGGATCCCAGGCAGGTGTTCTAACCAACTCCTCTCATGGGGAGGCCCGGATCACGCGAATAACCGGTGAGCGGGTCAAGGACTCCCTGGCTTCGGGAAGGGTCGTCATCGTGGCCGGCTTCCAGGGGGTCGATCCGATCAGCAAGGAAGTCACCACGCTTGGCCGCGGGGGCTCTGACACCACGGCGGTGGCTCTGGCAGCCACCCTCGACGCTGTGCTCTGCGAGATCAATACCGACGTCGATGGGGTGTATACCGCAGATCCCCGGGTCGTTCCCGACGCTGTGAAACTTGGAGAAATCGGCTACCACGAGATGGAGGCCATGGCCGGCGCAGGCGCCGGAGTGCTGATGGCCCACTCGGTGGAATTCGCCCACCGGTTCGGGGTGCCGATACACGTCAGATCATGCTTCGGTCCCAACGAAGGCACCCGGGTCTCCCCCCAGGCGCGGCCGCACCGCCTGGTGGGACTGGCGCATCGAGTCAGTGATGATCGTGGGGTGATCGCAATGATTGGATCGAACACCGAGGAGTTGGTACCGGTTGCGCTGGCCACCCTGGCCGAAAGCGGTATCGATGCGAGCGATTTGGAAGCCGGTCCAGTGAAGTCACTGATAGGAATGCCGGCGCGGTCGGTCGAGGATGCAATGAGAGTGTTACACCGAGTGTTCAGACCCCCGGTAGTCGCCGAAGAGGTGAGTCGATGAGCGACAGGTCGGTTGCAATCGTGGGCGCCACCGGCTCTGTGGGGAGGACCATGGTCTCGATCCTCGAGGAACGTGATTTTCCACTTGGCTCACTGCGCCTCATGGCCTCCGAACGGTCTGCCGGAACCGTGATGGAAACCGCTTGGGGCCCCATCGAGGTCGAGGATCTTTCCTTCGCCGATCCCGCGGGAATCGACATTGCTCTCTTCTCCGCCGGAGGCGACCGATCGCGAGCATTCGTTCCCTCGTTTGTCGAGGCAGGGGCCGTGGTGATCGACAACTCGTCCGCCTTCCGGCAGGACCCCGAAGTTCCTCTCGTAGTCGCTCAAGTCAATGACTCGGCGATCGCAGCCCACCGGGGAGTCATTGCCAATCCCAACTGCACCACGATGACCCTGATGATGGCCGCCGCACCACTTCACCGCGCAGCGGGTCTTCGGGACATGGTCGTCTCCAGCTATCAGGCCGTTTCCGGATCGGGATATCGGGGTGTCGAAGAGCTGGTAGGACAGACCGACTTCTTTCGAGCGAGACTCGAAGCCTTGAACGTGGGTGGGTGGGACGACCCGCTTCCGCAGTTGTACGCACGTCCGATCGGCTTCAACGTGCTGCCATTCGCCGGCACCGAAGTCGGCGGCGGGTATACCGACGAGGAGATGAAACTGATCAATGAGTCGCGCAAGATTCTCGGGATCGAGGATCTCACGGTCGAACCGACCTGTGTCCGGGTGCCGGTTCTGGTTGGACACGGGGTCTCGGCAACGATGAGGTTTGATCGTCAGATGGATGTCGAGCAGGCAGTCGCGATCTTGAATGCTGCCCCCGGTGTGGAGGTTTGGACCGACAGGGTGCCGACGCCCCTCGATTCTGCCGGGATCGACCAAGTGCTGGTTGGACGGGTCAGGGCGACTCTAGGCCGTCCCGGGGGGATCAACTTGTGGGTGGTGGGCGACAATCTCAGAAAGGGCGCCGCTCTCAACGCGATACAGATAGCCGAGTTGCTCGGCTGACCTCAGCTCCTCGGGCTGACCCCTTCCGGCTGAGCCCGATCGGAGCAGGGACCCTTATCTTCGGCTTATGTCTTTAGTCGTACATTCGGCTCTTGTTCAGGTCTTGGCTACGGCACAAGCGACATCCGTTTCCCCTATGAGATTGATGGTGACAGAAGTGAGCGGTTCATCGGCATTCGAGGCTCGGGCTTCTCACGCGACTCCTCAGCGAAAGAGACGCCGACATCCGGCTGCACGTTCCCGGGCAGTGGCCGCCGGGGGGAGCTTCATGCTGACGACGGGATTGGTCGCAGGCATGGCTATCGCCGGGCCCCCGCCGAGCCCGACCGAAGGAGCGGCTTCGTCTCTGCCGCCCCAGAGGTCTCAACAGATCGCCGAACAACCGGTCTATTTGAGGCTTCCCGACGGTCGACTCGTCGCTTTCTACCCATCCGCCGGCTCGGGACAGGTGTTCGCGGCTTCACCGAGTTCCGACCAATTCGCGCCGGTCTT
>JBFHXF010000069.1:0-10307 GCA_041599115.1 Acidimicrobiia bacterium | reverse complement strand
GAGAGCCTTGATTCCCACCAGGAACAGGTAGAGAAAGATCGCGACCGTAAGGAGTCTCAACCCGTTTACGACCCATGGAGGGGTGCTGCTGGCATCTCCGTGCGCGTGTGGCTGGCCGTCTCCCATGGGGTGCATCGAAGTTAGATCAACTCATAATGACGTACCAAATCAGAAGGGCCTGGGTCAAAGTGCGTTGTGCATCCGGCTGCGTGGCGGCCGGAGCGGAAATCCGCATCGAGTCTGGCAAGGCCCCGGTTGTCACTGCAGGCGACGCGGCTCTCCTAACTGAGTAACAAGACGGCCAGGGGAGCGGCGACGAAGAGGCCTATCACATATACCGCAACGATTGATTTCTTCCGCACAGCGATACCTGCGGTCTTGTCGGCCAGCCAGAGGGGCAATCTCCGTAGCCGCGGAATCGGATAGAAGATCAGGATCCCCAACAGGTTGAAGGTCACATGGGCGAGTGCGATCGTCAGGGCATCATGGCTTTCGGCGGCCACTGAGGCAAGGAGAGCCGTCACCGTCGTCCCCACATTCGCCCCCAGGGTCACCGGGAAAGCGTTGCGAATCGAAAGGACGCCCGCTGCAACCAGAGGAACCAGGATCGACGTAGTGATGCTCGAGCTCTGAACCGCCACGGTCATCACCATCCCGACGGCCATGGCTGTGATCCCTGCACCACTGGAAAGGATGCTGTCGATGGCGTTCTCGATGCGACCGGACATCACCGCCTTCATCTGACGGGTGATGGCCCACAACGCGAGGAAAATCAGAGAAATCCCGATCGCAAGCAGAATCGGCCCTTCGGCCGACGCCCACCCGAGTGATTCGATGGCGTTCTTGAGGCCGGAAACCGGAGCCCCGATCGCATCTTTGATCGGACTCGACGAACGCACTTCTGGCAAGTCGGACCCGAAGGCGTCGGAGGCCCAGGTGGCGATCCTAGACACCAGCCCGAAGCCGATTTCGAGCGGAAGAAGGACCAGCACCGCCAGGATGTTGAAGTAGTCGTGCATTGTTGCGGCGCTGAAGGCGCGCCTGAAATACTCGCCTTGTCGGATGTGTCCAAGGGAAGCCAGGGTGTTGGTGACGGTGGTACCGATATTCGCCCCCATCACCATGGGCACAGCAGCCCCCACTGACAACACCCCGGCCCCGACCAGCCCGACGATGGTCGACGTCGTCACCGAGGACGATTGGACGAGGACGGTGGCGAGAACGCCAGCTGCCAGTCCCGCAATGGGACTTGCCACGGCCCCAAAGACCTGATCGACAAAGTCGGCGCCGAAGGCGCTGATCCCTTTCTCCAGCGACTTGACGCCGACGAGAAAGACGAAAAGGAAGAGGAGAGCGAGAAGGAGTCGAACCGCGGTCTCAGACCACGGGGAAAAGGCTCGCGCTCGTGCGATCCAACTGGAATCGGTCGTGTCGCTGCCCATCGACCGGCGGGAGGCTAGCTGGCATCGGCCCCGAGGATACGGGGCGGTTGCGATCCGCCCTTGCTCAGACCACCTGCACCCAGGCGAGGACTTCGGGCATGCGGCGCCGCAGCAGCCTGCTGGAGAGGAACAACGAGATCCCGTAGAGGGCCAAGCCCCATCCGATGGATGCCACCACGGCAAACCAGACCGGGATGGCCTGCCCGAAGTCCACGGTCAGAACCATTATCGAGGCCGGCGGGACCAGCAGCAGCCCAATGGCAAAGAAGGAGAATGCCTGGCTCACAATTGCCAGACATCCCTGCTCGGTCGATTGGGCAAAAACATCAGTCCCTTCACGGGGAAGGCGAAGCGGGGTGATTACCGAAATCAGGTTCCCCACGGCCAGCTGGCTCCCGATGGCGGCGATTGTCAAGGGCACCACCAGCCAGATCCAGGTCCATTGCCCCGTGAACCAGGCGATTCCGAGGGAGAGCACGGCGGTCTCGATCACGAGTGCTATGGCCACGGCGATGTTCTTCCCCACGAGGAGATGATGTGGTTTGGCGGGGAGCACGAAGAGATAGCTTGCTGCGTTCCTCTCCCACCCGAAGAGGTTGAGAGCGATGGGCAACCCGACGAAAAGGACCAGAACCGGTGCTACCAGCGGCGCCCAGGCCTGTCCCCGGATGTCGAAGAAACCGGTCGCATTCATGACGACTCCTGCAGCGCCGAGACCTACGAAGATGACAGCGCCGGTCCAGACGAGCCGCTGCCGCGGATCGCGTATGT
The DNA here is from genome assembly GCA_041599115.1 of Acidimicrobiia bacterium. Classification (GTDB taxonomy): domain Bacteria; phylum Actinomycetota; class Acidimicrobiia; order Spongiisociales; family ZC4RG35; genus JACZUI01. The sequence continues at coordinate 8,094 of JBFHXF010000069.1, read as the reverse complement.
AAAAGCGCAGCTCCTTTCGAGCAATGGCCGGCACAACGCCCCATGCGCCACTCGACATACCCGTGCGACGTGCCCTCCTCGCCGGTCTGCTCCGCTGCTCGGGGGTGGTCAGGAGCAATCTGAGGAGTCCGCGCCACAGCCACGCCATGGCAAGCAGCCAGGCGCCTGCCGTTAGCAGCGCCAGGAGGGCCGGAATTGTTTCTCCGTTGGCGGCGTAGATCATGGCCTGTTGAGGTGCCACCGGTGGGATGAGCAGGGCCCGACCGGTCAGGGGGTGGGCTATTGCCGCACGCTCCAATCCCAGAGACTCCACGGTTTGGCTGATGGTCCGATATGCGAGAAACGAAGTCGCGGCGATGCCGAGTACCAGCAACGTCGCTATATCGCGGCCTCTTCGTGTGCGGAGAATCGCCGAGATGGCCGCTGAAAAGGCCTGGCTGCCGACGATCAGCAACCCCAGGTAGATCAGGGATGCCGGGATCGCAATCCACCATGCACCCGAGAGGATGGCCGTGTTGGCGCCGATGAGTAAGACCGGCACCACGGTTGACGGAGCTACCAATGCGGCTACGGCCAGTCCGTATGTCAATCGTGTATCCGAGATCGGGAGGAGGGCCAGCTGCTGGGGATCCAGGTTCTCGTCGAGGGGAAAGATGATTACCGGCAGGGTCACCCAGATCAGAAAGACGATGAGCGACGTCCATGCCAGGTACTGGGGAAAGGCCTGCGGGCTGCTATCAGCCAGCGAAGAGCCGAGTCCGAAGTGCGATGTTGCCAGCCAGATTCCGAGCCAGGCCATCAGACCGGTGGCAATCGGCAGGCCGAACCGTCGCTGGACGTCGCTGCGCACTCCGTTCCAGGTGAGTCGGGCCTTGAGCTCGACTAGCCGTCGTACCACGACGCGTCGTCCATGGCTCGCCCGCCGACGGCGGCGATGAAGGCATCCTCGATGTTGTCATGGCCGGTCCGCTGTCTTAGGCCATCCGGTGTGTCTTCGATGGTCAGCCGTCCGTGGACCATTATCCCGATCCTGGTGCAGAGCTTCTCCACGAGATGCATCTCGTGGGAGGAGAAGACGATCGTCGTTCCTTGTTGCGCTGCCCGCTGGAGCAAGCTGCGAATCAAGCGAGCCGAAACTGCGTCAACTCCCTCAAACGGCTCATCGAGGAACAGCACCGGTGGTCGGTGGATTATCGCGGCACCGAGGGCCACCTTTTTCCTCATCCCTCTCGAATAATCACCGATCAGCTTCGACCCCTCTTCGATCAGATCGAGGAGTTCCAGCAGCTCGTTTCGTCTCGCGATGGCGTCCCCGCGGCTGAGACCGTGCATCGCCGCGGTGAAGTCCAGCAGTTCGGCTCCGGTTAGCCGCTCGTAGAGATTGAATTCCTCGGGCAGAACCCCGATTCGCGACTTGACCTCGATGGGGTCTTTCCAGGTATCCCACGGCCCAACACCGACGCGACCTGAGTGAGGCCTGAGCAGACCAACAATCGTCTTGATCGTGGTCGTCTTCCCGGCCCCGTTCTGACCGAGCAGGCCGTAGAACTCACCGGGCGCAATGGCGAGGTCGACGCCATCGACTGCAATGGTTTTGCCGAAGCGCCTCACCAGTCCTTGTGCCCAGACGGCCGGAGGATTGGTTGAGCCGGTATTCGCCGGAGCTTCGACAAGTGGTTGGGTCACGTGGGCAAGTATCGACGGGTCGAGGCAATAAATGAACAAATAGAGCCATCAACGTCTTCTGACTCGGGTGGGGCGACTCATCAGGATGAGGTCGTAGCAACCAATGGGCGTCCCACATCTCCTTCATGTCATTCCCAACGGGTACTGTGCGCCTGAGTGGAATACCAGGCTCTTTATCGCAAGTACCGACCGCAGACTTTTGACGAGATCATCGGCCAGGGGCATGTGACGACGACTCTGGCGCGCGAGGTGGCCGAGGGAAAGGTGGCTCACGCCTATCTGTTCAGCGGGCCCCGGGGTACCGGAAAGACCACGACGGCGAGGATTCTGGCCAAGGCGCTGAATTGCCAGAACCGTGGTGCAGATGGAACCCCGTGCAATGTGTGTCTGAGTTGTGTCTCCATCACGGACGGGACATCACTCGACGTTCTCGAGTTGGACGCCGCGTCCCACAACTCGGTCGACGACATTCGTGATATCAAAGTCAGTGTCACCACTGTGGCCTCTTCGGCGACCTCGAAGAGGATCTTCGTGCTCGACGAGGCCCACATGCTGTCAAAGGCCGCCGGGAATGCCTTGCTCAAGACACTCGAGGAGCCTCCAGAGCACGTCCACTTCGTCCTCGCCACCACCGAGCCATACAAGCTGCTCGACACCATTCGGTCCCGTAGCCAGCGGTTTGACTTCCACCCGGTGCCGATCGAAGAGCTGGCAGGTCATCTGAGTGTGATCTCCGATCGCGAGGGATACAAGACCGATCCCGCTGCCCTCCTTGCCATCTCACGTCACGCGAGTGGGTCGGTTCGCGACTCCCTCTCCCTGATCGAGCAGGTGGCGGCCTTGGGGGAGGGCAGGGTCGACCTGGCCGGGGTGAGGAGAGCCCTCGGGTTGGCCGACTCGGAGGCCTTCACCCGCCTGGTGAGAGCAGTGGCCGAGCAGGACGCCAAATCAGCGCTGCAGCTCGTGGCCGAGTTGTCGGCCCGCGGCGTGGACTTGAGAAGATTCGTTGCCGAGTCGGTCGGGTTCTTCAGAGGGGCCTTTCTGGCTCATTATGCGCCGAATCTCGCCGAGATATCCGATGAGCCGGCCGAGGTTTACGAGTCGTGGCGCGCCGCGGCTTCCGCCATCCCGCCCGGCGACGTGCTCAGGGCAGTCGACCTGCTTGGGGAGGCTCTGGTCCGGCTGCGTGAGGGGCGGGAAGAGCGGTTGATGACCGAACTTGCCCTGATAAAGCTGACTCGACCGGAGACCTCCCAGGACTCCGACGCCTTGATGGCTCGAGTTGAACGGCTGGAACGGCGTCTGGCGAGGGGGGAACAGCCTGCATCCGGTGGCGAATCGGCCGTATCGAGATCTGTGGCACCGGCGTCACACCATGAGGGCCCCGAGATCACGGCGCCAGTCGAGCCGCAAGCCCGGGAAGATCCGATCGTCGTCGATGAGGTTTCCGAGCCCGAAATTCCTGATCCCGCTCGGATCGATGTGTCTCTGGACCAGCTGCAGGCGATATGGCCCGGGCTGTTTGGCAGTCTCCGCGAGGTCTTGGGGGCTCGTCGCTGGGCGTTCTTCCGTGAGGCGGTCCCAACTGCCGTCGAAGGCAATGTTTTGGTTCTCGAAGTAGCCCACGATTTTCATCTTCAGTCGCTTCAGGAGGACGACGCAGTCGCCAAAATCGTTGGGGCCAGGGCCAGTGAGCTCCTCAAGATCCCGGTTCGGGTCAGGTTCTCGCTCAGGGACGATGGCTCGGGGAGCGATGCCGCGGATGAGATCGACATGAATGAGCTGGAAGAGCGTCCCGACGCGGCCACGGATCCGGTGTCCTTGTTGAGTTTGGAACTGGGAGCAGAGGTCGTGGATGAATGAGAAACCGCAAGCTGTCCGGATCGACAGCGCTCCCGATACCCTGGTGTCCATGAGCGGAACCCCAGACATGCGTCAGATCATGAAGCAGGCGCAGATCATGCAACAGCAGCTGGCCCAGGCTCAGGCACAGTTGGCCGAGAAAACCTTCACCGGCTCGGCAGGGGGTGGCCTGGTCACGGCGACGGTCACCGGCGGCCAGGATTTGGTCGAGGTGAAGATTGCCCCCGAGGTGGTAGACCCCGAGGATGTCGAAATGTTGGAGGACCTGGTCGTTGCAGCTGTTCGACAAGCACTCGAGGCGGCTACCGGGGCAGCGGCCGACCAGCTGGGAGGTCTGACCGGTGGCCTGAACCTTGGAGGCTTGCTCGGCTGATGTACGAGGGCCCGGTGCAACGGCTCATCGACGAGCTCGCCCGACTCCCGGGTGTCGGGCAGAAGTCGGCGCAGCGTCTCGCATTTCACCTGTTGGCAGTGGAGCAGGCCGACGCCAGCCGGCTAGCGGCGGCCATCATGGACATGAGGGAACAAATCGCCCAATGCTCGAGGTGTTTCAACGTCGCGGCTGGGGAGGAATGCTCGATTTGCCGGGACGGACGCCGCGACCCCACCGTCGTGTGTGTCGTTGAGCGGCCCCAGGACATAGTCGTGGTCGAGAGAACCCAGGAGTTCAGAGGGCGCTACCACGTGCTTGGCGGCTCATTGTCCCCCATCAATGGGATCGGTCCAAGCCAGCTCAGGATTGGGGAATTGAAGTCTCGCGTGGAGCCGGAGGGGATTGCCGAGTTGATCGTTGCCACCAATCCGACGGTCGAGGGTGACGCCACTGCGATGTACATCGCCAGGGAGTTCAAACCTTTGGGTGTGCGGGTCAGCCGCCTCGCGTCGGGGCTTCCCGTCGGTGGGGATCTCGACTACGCCGACGAGCTGACTCTGGGTCGGGCACTTTCCGGCCGCATGGACCTTTGAGCGTGTGCAGGAAGGCGGCTGTGACACGCCTTCCTGCACACGCATGAGCATGCGTGTGCACCCGAGCGGCTGTGACACGCCTTCCTGCACACGCAACCACGGGTTTTGCCGACGCGGGACGTATCGCCTGATTACTCTCCGTTGGTCCCTAGTACCCAAGGAGGAGTATGGAGAGACGTGAATTCCTGAGTCTGGCTGCCAAGGGAACCCTTGGGGCCGCAGCTCTGGCTGCTTGCACGACCGACACCGCTGCGACGACTTTGGCCGGAGCGGTTGCCGACGACAGCAGCCTGCCGGATATCAGTTGGGAGTTGGCTACGAGCTGGCCGGTATCTCTGGACACCATTTACGGCGGGGCACAACGCTTTGCCGAGCGGGTGAGCGCGATGACCGGTGGCAAGTTCAAGATCACCGCTCATCCGGGTGGCGATGTGGTCCCGCCGCTGGAGATCCTGCAGAACGTCCAAACCAACAGTATCGACGCCGGTCACACCGCTTCGTACTATTACACGGGCCTTGCTCCATTGACTGCCTTCGGGACCGCGCTGCCATTCGGGCTCACCGCCCGTCAGCAGAACTCCTGGCTCTACAACGGTGGAGGCCTCGACATGCTCCAGGCGGTTTACAAGGAGCGGTTCAACGCCATCCAGTTCCCCGCCGGGAACACCGGGGTGCAGATGGGTGGGTGGTTCAACAAGGAGATCAAGAGCCTTTCCGATATGCAGGGATTGGTGATGAGAATCCCCGGGTTGGGGTCGACAGTGATGACCGCGCTGGGTGTCACGGTTCAGGTCCTTCCCGGCGGCGAGATCTTCCAGGCCTTGCAGACGGGAGCCATCGATGCCACAGAATGGGTCGGTCCGTATGACGACCTGACTATGGGATTCAACGAGGTGACCAAGTTCTACTACCACCCGGGGTGGTGGGAGCCAGGGCCATCGCTCGAGGTGCAGATCCCGTTGGCAAAGTGGGACCCTCTGCCGGAGGTGTACAAGGAGATCATCAAGTCGGCGGCCTTCGAAGCCAATACGAGCATGATGGCCACCTACGACGCCCTGAACCCGGGGGCGCTGCAGACGATCAAGGCGTCTTCGGATATCACCATCCTTCCGTTCCCGGACGACGTGATGGCTGCCGCCGAAGAGGAAGCCTTCAAGCTGTACGACAAGAATGCTGCTGACGACACCGACTTCAAGTCGATCTACGACAACTGGTCGAAGTTCCGAAGCGCCGAGCAGGAATGGTTCGCGTTGGCCGAGACTTCCTATCTCGACTTCGTGGCGAAGAGCATGGCCTAACCCTATTAATCGACGATTGGTGAAGGGTCCCGCCTTGCGGCGGGGCCCTTCTCACATTCTGAGAAGGGTGAGGACCTGACTGGTGACGTTCCCCGACTGCAGACCGACCTGCTCGACGAGCCAGGTGACGGTCCCGGGAAAGATCATCACGATGATAAGACCAAGGCTCTGCAGCCCCATGAAGGGGAAGGCTCCCTTGTGGATCTCCGCCGTAGTTACCTCTGGTGGAGCGACCGACTGTAGATAGAAGAGGCTGAACCCGACCGGAGGGGAGATGAACGCCATGTTGAGGTTGATCGCCATCATCACCGTGAACCAGACCAGATTGATGTCGAGGGCAACCGCGGCGGGAATGAACAGGGGCATCACAATGAAGGAGATCTCGAGGAACTCGAGATTGATACCCAGCAGGAACACGATGATGTTGGCGGCGATGATGAAGCCCCATTTCTCACCGGGAATCGAGACCAGCCAGTCGGTGATCAGTTTTTGGCCACCAAGTTGCTGGAAGACCAGAGCAAAAAAGGCCGAAGCGAAGAGGATTTGCAGGACGAGTCCGGTGATGTTGGCCGTTGTCCTGGCGGAGTCCATGATCATCTTCCAGCTGTAGTTGCGGTATCCGATGGCGAGAATCACCGCACCCAGGGCACCTACCGAGCCCGCCTCAGACGCCGTCGCCAACCCGAAGAAGATCGAGCCGAGAACGGAGAAGATGAGGAGCAGGGGTGGCACCACAACCTTGACGGTTTCTTTTGCCAACTCGGGACCACTCATGGTTCGTTCCGATTTGGGAATCGCCGGCGCGGTGCCTGGTTTGGCATATGCCAACACCACTGCATATATGGCGAACAGGACGGCAAGCATCACCCCCGGGATGAGGGCTCCGGCAAAGAGCTGACCCACGTTGACCCCGGGTATGAACTGGGCGAGGACGATGAGCACCAGGCTGGGAGGGATCAGCTGGGCGAGGGTGCCCGACCCGATGATGACACCCGTGGCAAGTTTGTGGTCGTAGCCGTACTTGACCATCACCGGGAGGGCGAGAATCCCCATGACGATGACAGTGGCAGCCACGACACCGGTTGCGGCAGCGAGAAGTGTTCCCACGATGACGACGGCAACAGCCATTCCGCCCTTGAGTGGTCCCATGAGATGACCGATCGTGACCAGAAGACGCTCTGCCAAGCCCGCCTTCTCGAACACCGCGCCCATGAAAACGAAAAAAGGAATGGCCAGGAAGGTGAAGTTGGACACGGCATCGGCGAACCACTTGGTGAACATGATGTTCAGGCTCGAGAGGTTGAGGTCACCGAGGGCCCAGCCAATGGCGAAGAAGACGACTGCCGTGCCGGCAAAACAAAAGGCAACCGGGTAGCCGGAGAGGATGATCACCATGAAAAAGGCGAACATGATGATCGCCAGCAGCTCCGGACTCATCGAATACCACTCATTCGATCCGGATCGGCGCTTCGGGCGCCTCCTCGATCTCCACGAACTGGTCCTTACCGGTGACGATCGCGTACAACTTCACCATCTCGGCTATTGCCTGGATCAACAGCAAGACGAACGCCACAGCGATCATGGTCTTGATGGGCGCCCGAGGGAGGCCGCTGGCATCAGGTGATTGCTCGTTCTGCCTCCACGAGGTCATGACCTGTGGGATCGAGACCCAAAGACCCATCACGCAGAAGGGCAGGAGGGCGACCATGTTGCCCCAGAAGTCGATCCTGGCTTTGGTCTTTCGCGTGCGATGGGTGAACCAGAAATCCACACGGACATTGATCTGGTGCTTGAGCACGTAGTTGAAACCCCAGAGAAAGATCCATGAATAGAGGACCCACTGCAACTCGATGATGGCATTGTTGGTGAGCCGAATCCCTCGCCACTGACCAACGTACCTGAGGATGACGTTGGTGAAACCAACCGCGACCGTGGGTATGACGACCCATTGCGAGATTTTGCCGGTGACCTCGGCGAAGCGATCTGCCCAATGTTCGTAGGCTGCGAAAGCTCGAAACACCGGGCCGATCTTGACGCCGCCGCTATCGCTCGCAGTCAATGTCTCCTCACTGTGGGAGGCACACTAACCACGGAGCAGATAACTCGTCAGAACTCTGCGTGTGCATCCACACCGGCCAGCGCCTGGCACGTCTCCCTGCACACGCAATAACCTGTCAGCCATGTCAACAACGCATGTGGTGTGGGACTGGAATGGGACCCTGCTCGATGACCTCGCGATCGTCATCGAGTCGCTCAACGTCGGGATCGGTCATTTCGGGGT
>JBFHXF010000068.1:0-10867 GCA_041599115.1 Acidimicrobiia bacterium | reverse complement strand
TCTCAGCAGTGCGGCAGCCCCGCTGACATGAGCAGCGGCCATTGATGTGCCCGTGTAGCCAACGTAGGCCCCGAGCGATTCCTGCCAGACCGGGCCTCCTGAGTCGCCCCCGGGGGCAACCAGGTCGAGTTCGGGACCACGGGACGAATAGGTCGTCACCCCATTGCTGAACGAGCTGGCGCCCACCGCCATCACATCGGGGTGGCTGGCCGGGTAGAGCACCGACCCGGCCGTATTGCCCGAGGCCGCCACCAGGAGGACGTCGGCCGACACGGCTCGTCCTATGGCGGCGTTGAAGGCGCTGGATTCACCGCCGGACTCGCCCAGCGACAGGTTGATCACACGGGCCCCATGGGCAATCGCCCAGTCGATACCCCGGATCACATCGGAGGCATCGGCGAGATTGCCGATGAAGACGTTCACCGGCATGATCTGGGCATCGGTGGCCATCCCGGCCCCACCGCGGCCGTTGCCGCTGCACTGGGCGATGGAACCGGCGACATGGGAGCCATGGCCGTTGGAGTCGGCCGCCGCTCCGGCTCCTGCGATCCCGCTCACCGCGTTGTATTCGGCAGCAAACGTCTTGCAAAAACCGTCAGGCCCGTTGTTGACACCCGTGTCCAGCACCGCAACCGTCACCCCGGCTCCAACCGTTGTCTGCCAGGCACTGGCAGCATCGACCGAATAGAGGTGCCACTGGGCATTGGGATTCCCCGATCCGGTGGTGTAGAGCGGGTCGTGCGGGGTGAAAGGAACCGTCGTCTGAGCTTCGAACACCAGGTCGAGCTCGGCGATGTCGACACCTTCCCGTGATGCCAGGTGCTTTGCCCAAGCCAGGGGATCCCACCCCCGCGGTACGGCGACGCGGAACCAACCATGACCCAGCGGCTCCCGATCGAACCCGAGAATCAGCCCAGGCTCGGCCTGATCTTTGATTCGGACCAACACATCGCCGCTCGCGTGCCGCTGGGTTGCATCATCGGCAAGACCCAGTCGACCTGCGGCGCCCCCGGCAGCCAAGGCGGGCGAGGCGCCAGCCAAAGTGACAAACCCCGACACGACCATCAGCAGGGCAAAGCTGACTTGCAGTGGAATCCAAATTCGCCGTGGCAAGGAACTCATCGTATGCAGTCGTCCCGTCAACAAGCTGTGATCATCTGAGGGGTGGAGCAACAGCCTCCTATGGATGAAGAATCGAGCCTGGCACCGTCTCGCTAGGGCTTGAGGGCAACCACCCCGGTGTAGTCGCCGGCCATGATCGTCACCTCGGCCGTACCGGCGGTGTTGGAGTTCCTGATGTAGAACATCCCGGTGGAGGGACGGTAGACACCTACGGTGTCGTGTCCGTCACCGTCCCAGTCCCCCGCCACCAAAATGTCGTCGGGAATCCCGTACACGAACTGGCTGTCGGCTGTCCCCGTGCTGTTCGAGTTGCGGAAATAGACCAGTCCTGTGGCTTCGCGGTGCAACCCGATGGTGTCCGTCCCGTCACCGTCGAAATCCCCGACGAACGGTTTGTCCCCGGGCACGCCGAAGAGGAACGAATACTCAGCTGCGCCCAGGCCGCCGTCGGCTGAGCCGAGTTGGTTGATCACGTAGAACCGGGCCTCGGACGGACGGTAGATCGAAACAGTGTCACACCCGTCACCGTTGAAGTCACCGGCCAGCGGATAGTCGCCGGGAATGCCGAAGAAGTACGACACATCGGCCACCCCTTGACTGTTCGAGTTTCTCAGATAGACGTACCCGTCGGAGCGGCGATACAGGCCCAGGGTCTCCACCCCGTCGCAGTTCCAGTCACCCGAGAAGGCCACGTCACCCGGATTCCCGTAGTAGAAGCTCTCGGTGGGACTGCCCCAGACGAGCTCCGCCCAAAGCCGGAAACGCCCTCCGGAGTCCTGGAACGCCGCCGTGTCGCAGATCAGGCCTTGCGGACACGGGGGTTCCTGGTTGGGCACCGGGATGGCTGCCTGGAGGGAGTCGTAGGCGTTCACCGCGGTCCCCGACGGATCACGAAGCTCGAAGTGAAGATGAGGTGCCACGTTCTCGGCGTTTCCCGAGTCGCCCACCCAGCCGATCACCTGCCCCGCCTCGATCCGAGCACCCACCACCACGCCGTCGGCTATCCCCCACCCGAGGCCGTCGTCGCTGTAGGAGCCGTCGGGATTCTGAGTGTCGTTGTTGAGGTGGATGTACCAGGTCTCCCATCCATCGTCGTGGGTAATCGCCAGATAACAGCACGACGAGCCGATCCAGCGGACATTCCCCGCCGCCACCGCCACCACGGGGACACCCTTGACGCCGTAGGTCATGATGTCCTGCCCGGTGTGCGTTCGGCCCCCGCCGCGAGGATCGCCGAAGGTGTCGGTGTAGTAGTGAGGTCCCTGCACCGGGAAGATCATCGGATATATCCCGTTCTCATCGGGGGCCGCCGAAGCCAGGGCCGGAGTGAGAGCCGAAACGGCCACTGCCAGGACGATGACGGCCGCCAATCGTGACCTCATGGGGAGATGGCCACCACTCCGGTGAACGAGCCCGCATAGGCCTGGGCGTCGGCCACGCCCTGGGTGTTCGAGTTTCGCAGGTAGAACATCCCGGACGAAGGTCGATAGACCCCAACCGTGTCGTCACCGTCACCATCCCAATCCCCCGCGATCAGAATGTCTCCAGGGACACCGTAGACAAACTGAAAGTCGGCCACTCCCGTGCTGTTGGAGTTGCGGAAATACACCAGCCCGGATGACTCCCGGTGCAACCCGACGGTGTCCACCCCGTCGGCGTTGAAGTCACCCACGAAGGGCTTGTCACCGATTACACCAAACAGAAACGAATAATCGGCTGCACCCAGACCACCGTCGGCCGAGCCCAGCTTGTTGATGATGTAGAACTTGCCCTCCGACGGGCGGTAGATCGAAACGGTGTCACAGCCGTTTCCGTTGAAATCGCCGGCGATCGGGTAATCGCCCGGAATGCCGAAGTAGAACGAGATATCGGCCACCCCCTGGGTGTTCGAGTTCCTCAAGTAGACATAGCCGTCGGAGCGGCGATACAGCCCCAGCGTCTCGACACCGTCACAGTTCCAGTCACCCGAGAAGGCAACGTCACCCGGGTTGCCGAAATAGAAAGATCTCTGATCCACGGCAGAAGTGGCATACGTCCAGATGTGAAACTTCCCGCCGCCGTCCTGGAAGGCAGCCGTGTCACAGGCCTTGCCCGCGGGACAGAGATTGACACCCCCGCTCGGCCCCAGACTCAGCGAGCCGGGCCGGAACCAATCGGTCAGCGGCCATTGGTAGGCCGTGGTCGAGGCCATCATCCCGTCGCGCCAGCCCGCGTTCACCAAGGGGGGTATCCACACCCTCCAATCGGTCTCGCCGGGTGAACTCGATTTGTTGAAGTTGAAGTAGATGACCGCCACGACGTGGGGATTGGAGGCCGCCCAGGTGAACATGTCGCGGATCCACTGACTCTTCGACGTCGAAGGCCAAGCTGCGGTCTGGGCGATGACCAGCGGTTTGGTCGGATAGAGCGATGCCAGCTGATCGACTGTGCCTCCCATCACCTCGTATACCGAAGCCGATCCAGCCCAGCGATAGGCCGAGATCCCGATCAGATCCACATAGGAATTCCCCGGGTAGTAGTCGGAGATCGAGCCGCATCCGACACTCGTCCATCCGTTGGGGGCGAAGGCGAATCGCACCTTGGTCTCGTTGAGGCCCCGGCCCCGCAGAATGTCGACGATCCGCTTGAAAGCCAGCTTGAAGTTGGCCGGGTCACAACCGTATTGGGTCCAATCGCCGTTCATCTCCTGCAGCGGCGCCAGCACCAGGCTCCGGCCCCCGCCCTGATCGAGGAACTGTTCGAGATGAGCTGCCCAGGCGCTGATCTTGGTGTCCCAGGCCCCGGAGGCGATCGAAGCGGCGCTTGCCGGGATCCTCAGGTTGGCGAACGGGGTGGCCCTGGCGTTCCACACTTCGTCGAGAATCCACTTGGTGGTGCCGTCCCAGGAGTCGTTCTCGTTTACCGACTGGAAGGTCCCTCCGAAGGTGACCCGCTTTCCGGTGGCCGTCGCCAGGGCGTCGAGGTCTCCGGCCGTCGCCCACTGATCCGAATAGAGGCCCCCATAGACGGTGCCGCCACCCTCGACGGTCGCCGCCAGGGCAGGATGAGTCGGGACGAGATAGACGACGCCGGCCATCACGACCAGCGCAGCCAACAAGGCCACCTGACGACGCATCATCGGAATCATCGGCAAGAACCGCCGTTCACTTGAGATTCAGGCCGCAGCCGGCCCTCGAACAAGGCCTTCTGGGCCACCGGGAGCCGCCAGCCAGAGACCCAAGCCAAACCACAGCACCGGTTCGAACAGGACGGTCTGTGAAAGAGACGCGACGAACACCACTGCCAGGACGCTGGTGGCCACACCCCCGCCACGCCGCCACAGAGCCCCGAGGAGAACCAGGAAACCGATTGTCCCCACCACTCCGGTCTCGGCGAGAAGCTCCAACCACAGGTTGTGAGGCTCCTGGAGGCCCGGCTCGGCCCAGCCGGTTCCCAGCCCGATGCCCCTGATCGGAGAGGCTGCGAACCTCCTCCAATACTCCCCCCATACATCGAGCCGGTCATCGGGGACCACCAGATTGGGATCAACCACACCCGGCTCACCGAGGTCGATCGCGCCCAGATCTCCGAAATGGGTGGTGCGGAATTCGAGCGCCGCCAGCACATCACCACCCACCCCGGGGGGGTCAACGGCGATCTGCAACCCCAACAGGCCCATGCCGACAACGGCTCCGAGCGCCAGCACCCGGAAGGCTCTCAGGAGTTGCGGCCTGCCAGCTCGCCAGTGGGTGTAGAGCACCGCCCCCACGGCAACGATCAACCCGAGCCATCCGGTGCGGGCGAAGGTCAAGACCGAAGCGGCCATCAGGCCCCCCACGACCACGGGGCCAACCCATCCGGGAGGTTTGACCGCCCCCCTGGTCCAGGCAAACACCGACAGGACCAACCACACGTTGGTCCACAGCGCGGCGTATCCGGGATCCTGGTGCCAGTTGGTGATAGCAATGAAACCGGAATTCAGGTAGGCGGGTTTGTTGACCCTGAAGACGAGGGGAATCTCGTTTATCGCAGAGACCGCCTCACCCCCGAAGACGCCATTGGTCACCAGGCCTACCACGACTGCGGTGAATGCCATCACCGCTCCCGACCAGAACACGACCTTGAGAACATCGTCGATGCGAACGGCCTCCTTGCCGGTAACAAGGAGGAGCAGGCCCCCGGCGACGAGGGCGAGCCATAGCCGCCATGATGAGGAGCCGGCACCGGGTATCGGTAGCGAGGCCAGCGTCGCGACCAGAAACACGCCAAGTCCAAGCAGCGCCGGTCTTGACCAGGGGCGACCCCGGGTCTCCCACAACTCGAGGGCGACGACCGCTATGAGAAGGAAGAGCCAGGCCTTCCAGGCTATTTCAACTCGAACGAACACGGTCTGAAGTGGCAGCAGGGCCACCAGGATCATGAAGACTCTGCGAGACCAGCGATAGGAGGGACTTGTGATCACGAGAAGAGGAACAGAGGGTAGGTCAAAGGCGGTCGGTACCGGCGACTTGCAGGTCGTACCATCCCGGCCCTGTGGATGCCCACCCTCGAGAAGAGCCCCGGCCGACCCCCGTGTCCGTCGTCACGACCGTCCTCAACGAGTCGACCAGCATCGTGATGATGCTCGAGTCGATTGTCCGGGGAACGCTTGCACCGGACGAGATCGTCGTGACGGACGGTGGCTCCACGGACGGGACCGGGGAACTGCTCGACCGGTTCGCCTCGTCGCACCCGTCGGTCAAAGTCATCCACTTGGCCGGAGGACGTTCCGCGGGCCGAAACGCCGCAATAAAGGCGGCCGGGCACCAGAGAATCGCATTGATAGACGGAGGGTGCATTCCCACGGCCGACTGGCTGGAGAAGTTGATCAAACCCTTCGACAGAGGTGCCACCTGGGTCGGTGGCTTCTACAAGCCAAGTTCGGGGAGTCGCCTCACCAGGGCGATCGGGCTCACCATGGTCTACGTGCGCGAGGAGGCCGAGCAGCATTTCCTCCCCTCGGCCAGGTCGATGGCATTCCATCGTCAGCTTTGGGAAGAAGTCGGGGGGTTCCCCGAGGGTATTCAATTCGCCGAAGACACGGCCTTTGTGGACAGGCTGCTGCTGGCCGGTCACCGGTTCGTCTTCGCCCCTGATGCGGTCGTCGACTGGACCCCTCCAGCGAGCTTGGGGCGTCAGGCGAGAACTTTGTATGCCTGGGGTCGAGGCGACGGTTTGATGGGGCTGAGGGCCGAACACTACAAAAGGGTGGCCCGGGCCGGGGCAGCGTCATTGTCCATTCTCGTTGGGCTGGCCATCCTCGAGCCCAAGCTTGTCCCGTTCGGATTCGTCCCCCTCATGTTCCTGGTCAGAGACGTTTCACGACTGAAATACCGGCACATGAGTGGCTGGACGCGCTGGATTCTGATCCCGATGGCAACCGTCAACGGGTTGGCTTCGTCATTGCTGGGCTTTCTCGCCGGCCGGGCGACAAGAAGACGGGGTTCGGGCTGATGAGCTCCCGAAGGATGATTTTCGTGACAACCGAACTTCACCCCGAGACCCCCGGCGGAGCCGGGGTGGTCGTCGACGCTCTGGCAGGTGGCCTGGCTGGAGACCGGGAGTGCGTTGTGCTCCTCCTCTCCCCGGAAGAGCTCACTCCGTTTGAGCGCACCGGGGTGGAGGTAGTCACCTCGTCGATCCCCGCCTCTGGCTTCCTCGAGCGCTCCCGGGCCGTCGCCGAAGCCGTGGCGTCGATGGCAAGTCCCGGCGACCGGCTCGAGATCCAGGATTTCGAGGGAATCGGATACTGGGCCCTCTCCCACCGGGCGGATCACGGGATCGACCAGTGTGCGGTGACTGTCAGATTCCACGGTCCCTACGACCTGCTGGCCGACGTCATGGAGACATCCCCCGAAGACTGGGACCTGCCCAGGGCGATGGAGCGGGAGTCGTTTCGCATGGCCGACCAGGTGATCATCCCGGTTGCCGGCCATCGGCGGTACATCGAAGAATCTCTGGGCGTTGAGCCGGACCGCGTGGTCGTCAGCCCGCCTCCCGTGGCCCCGCTCGACACGGCTCGCCGGGTGACCCCCCCGGTTCCCACCTTCGCCGTGATCGGCCGTCTCGGCGAGATGAAGGGCTCACAGGACATGGTGCGAGCCGCTCTGAACCTGCTGGCCGACGGTGTCGAATTCCGGGTGCGATTCATCGGCGGGGATGGCTGGAGCCCGACATCGATGACGGGCATGCAGCAGCGACTGCAACAGATGATCGGCCCCGAGCATCGAGATCATTTCGAGTTTGAGGGGCACACCGGCCGGGAGCAGCTGTCCGCCTATCTGGCAGACGTCACCGCTGTCGTGATCCCCAGCCGATTCGAGAGCTTCTGCCTTGCGGCACACGAGGCTCGACTGATGGGACTTCCGGTCGTCGTGCCCTCCCTGGCCGCCTTTACCGGACTGTTCAACGAAGCCACCGGCGCCGTCGTCTACGACGGGAGCGTGGCAGGCCTGACCGAAGCCCTGGGCAGACTGACGTCGGATCCCGCCCTGGCCGAGACCCTGGAGTCGCGGCCGGCGCCTGCGCCCGGCCACCCGTGGTCCGCTTATGCAGAGGATCCGGCGCCGAGACACCCCCGATCTCAGGCGGGGCTGGCCACCGCCGCCACCAAGCGTCTCGAGATGGTGATGGCAGGCGGGCGCCGGACCGGAGGGAGAGTGCAGCGGTTCTACCGCTACCTGCCGGTGACGGTGGCGAGGGCCCTGGCCCGTCTGGCGCCCGGGTCGCTGAAAGACCGGATGCGGCACACCGCGTCCTGGCCGGCGGAGGAGGCGCGGCGCAGCCGGCAGGCACGCCTCGACGCCGTCGATCGCCTTATCTCGGCAGGTGCCTTCCCCGAGGTCGAGGAGCCGGATGCCAGCGTCATCGTGCCCGTCCACGACGACTTCCGCTTCCTGGAAGAGACGCTGGCATCGGTCTACGAGCAGACCCATCCATCATGGGAGATCCTTCTGGTCGACGACGGATCGACCGATGTGGCCTGCCTGGCATACCTGGACAAGCTGAAACGTCCCCGCCTCAGGGTGCTCCACCAGGACAACCAGGGCCTGCCCGCAGCGCGGAACTTGGGGATATCGAGGGCGCGTGGCCGCTTCGTGGTCCCGCTCGATTCCGACGACGAGCTCTACCCCGAGTTCCTGTCGACGATGATCGCCGCCCTCGAAGCCCGGCCCGACGCCGCCTACGCCCATTGCTATGCCCGGCTCTATCACGACATCGACGCCATCTGGATACCGCGACCTTTCAACCCCTACTGGCAACTGCTCGGCAACGGCGTCGTGGGATGCGTTCTGCTGCGACGAGAAGCGTGGGAGAAGTCGGGGGGATACGACGAGACGATGAGATCCGGCAACGAAGACTGGGAACTGTGGCTCAAACTCATGGAGCAGGGATGGGACCAGGTCCAGGTGGCAGAAGTCCTGTTCAAGTATCGAAAACATGATGTCTCGATGAGCGTCGACACCGAGTCGCGTTTCGAGGACGGGCGAAGGATGGTGCGCGACCGCCACCCCGGCCTGTACTCGCCTTCGAGCCTCGCCGATCTCAAGAAGAAGTGGTATCCGATGATCACCGTCATCGGAACCGGCGGTGAGACTCTGCCCGCCGACTCCGAGTTGATCCGTTCCCCTGACGAGCTGGGGCGATCGTGGGGCAAGTATGTCGTCGATACGCGCGGTCTCACCGTGGTCGACACCACCGTGGTGACTGAGCTGGCCGAGGCTCTGGAAGGACAACCCCGAGCAGCCCGGGCCCGCACCTCGGCCGACCCCCCGATGCTGATGACCCGGCGGTGGAACCTCCACGACCCCGAGGCGGCGCCGGATCTGGACCTTGTCATCGAGGCAGAGCAGACCGGTCCGAGTTTCAGCCTCCCTGATCTGGTTCCCCGCCCTGGTTGGGCAACGCCTGCACACCTGGGACGGGAGTTGCCTGTTCAGAGACAGCCGCCCGAAGAGGCCGGCCATATTGCCGACCCGGACCTGTGGTGATGTCACGATGAGCGCCGTGTTCCGTCTCAAGAAGTTGATCCGGCCCCTGGTGCCTGACCGACTGATGGCCAGGTACCGGCTGGAAGAGCACTCCAGACGATCACGGCTCAACGTCGATGTCTTCCTCGACGGCGCCCGGTCGGCAAGACGCTGGCTCAGAGTCACCCCCGACACCTACCGTGTCCGGCTAGACAGACCCGAAGGGGATCCTCCGGATGACCTCGTGGTGGTCGACGATCCGAGTCTTCCCGTCGCTCCGGGGCTCGAAGACGAGGCCGTGGCGATTCTCGCCGACAATGTGATCGGCGCGTCTGTCATCGCTGAGGTCGCCACGCCAGGCCTGGTGAATCGGCAAAGGGCCGAACCGGTGATGGGCCCGCGGCTCATCGTGGTCCGGAGCGACGTGCTCGACGGCGTCGGTGGGGTTCCACTTGGAGACCATCCCCTGCCGGGACTTCTGGCGCGAATTCGTGATGCCGGTCATCGAATCGGCTTGATCCCGGTGCCTGTGTCGGGGGCGCCGACGTCTCGGACCGACCCGGTCAGTGACGACCCGGTGGTGATCCTGGCCGCAGTTCCCATGCACGACGTCGGAGGTGGCGCCCGCAGCACCCAGCTGGCCCTCGAGTTCCTCCGCCAGGGGTTCCACGTCACCCTGGTATCGCTCTACGAGGCCCAGGAGTCTGTCGACCTCGGGCTTCGTTTCATCCATCCCAACCTCGAGCAATACAACGTGAGCCGATTCGACGTGTCATCGCTGCCGTCCCGAGCCTCACGAAAGGGCATGGCGCTGCTCGAGGCGCCGGCGGAACCGCTGATCGCGGCCGGGCTGGCCTTGCGGGATGCCGGATGGGCACTCGTATACGACATCATCGATGACTGGTCCGACCCGGCCCTCGGCGGCGAATGGTTTCGCGCCGAATCCGAGGAGAGGCTCCTCGTCCTGGCCGATGTGGTGATCGCATCGGCCCCCGATCTGGTCGCCAAGGCGAAGAGGATGGGGCGTGATGCCACACTGGTGCCCAACGGGGTGAACAGAGATGTCTTCGGCGTGGATCTCCCCCCACGCCCCGCCGACCTTCCCGATGCCGGGATGATCATCGGCTACCACGGCTCGCTCTACGGCGACTGGTTCGACTGGAAGGCGTTGGACGAGGTGGCCAGGGAGTTCCCCAAGGCTGCGGTGGTCCTGATTGGAGACGACAAGGCACCCCACCCCACGATGCCGGGCAACGTCTTTTTTCTCGGTCTCAAGCCGCAGACCGAGTTACCGGGGTACGTCCAGCGGTTCGACGTCGGGCTGATCCCCTTCAAGGTCACCGCGACGACTCACGCGGTGAGCCCTCTCAAGGCCTACGAGTACCTGGCGTCGGGTGTGCCCATCGCCGCACCTCCGTTGCGGGCTCTGGAGGGGCTCGACGGAGTTTTCGTGGATCCGCTTCTGACTGCCGCTGTGATGGCAGCCAGGGCGGGACGCAGTCCCGAGAGACAAGTTATGTTGAGCGAGCACTCCTGGCATGCCCGGATCGGCCAGCTTGTATCGCCAGATCGAACTGCGGCCAGCGTCGGGAAACCTCGGGTCGTGACACGACCAGCCGATCATTACCGCCGGGCGCTGGCTGCAACCGGGCGATGACAGAGCGGTTGTGATTTATCAGGATGTGGCCGATGATCACAATATCAATGTTGGAGACACGGTAACCTTAAATTTAGGTGAACTTGGCGATGACGCCTGG
>JBFHXF010000067.1:0-10868 GCA_041599115.1 Acidimicrobiia bacterium | reverse complement strand
TTCCACCGTCATCGTTGATGACCTCCTTGCGGACCGTCAGCGTCGGACCGATGTCGTCGTTGGTGATGGTGCAGGTCACGGATTGGCCCTGGGTCAGAACAACCGAATCCCCGAACTCGGCGTCAGTGACGTCGTCGCGGCAAACGACCGAAGTCGGCGCATAGCCGGTCTTAGGGTCTTCCGATGGCTTGTAGATTCCGGGCTCGACATAGTTGGCCGCACCACTGATGACGGGAGCGGAGTTGAGGTAGAGCTGGAAGTCGCCTGCCGATGCGGTCCCGCCGTCGTCGTTCACCACCTTCTTGACCACCGTTATCTGGGCGTCCTGATCGTTGGAATAGGTGCAGGTGATCAACTCACCGGCAACGGTGTCGAACGACACAGTCCCGGACTGGAGATTGGTGGAGAGATTGGGAGCATCTTCTCCCTGGGAGTCCTGGCATGAGATCGTCTTCAGATGCCAGCTGGGCAGACCGCCGGGGAGAGTCTCGGCGACGGTCACCGAAGAATCGGGGGCGTACAGGAACGTGGCGGAGCTGTCCCCCAGGGACAACTGGAAATCGGACTGACCGGTGACCGAGAAGTCAAACGATGCGTTACTGTCCCCGGCCCCGGCCTTGACCACCTGTACCTGGGAGGCGACGTTGTAGATGGTGCAGGACACGGTGGTACCGAGGGCGATGGTGATCTTGTTCGGTTCAACATTGCTCTCACCGTCGCTGCATTCGATGCGATCGAGCTGGTAGGGCGTGGGAATCGAGCTCTCGGTCAGGGTGTACTTTCCGGCCACCACGTCCACGGAGAGGGTCTGGTTGTGATTGACCGTGCCGGAGGCGGGACCGAGCTGCCCTCCATTGTCGGTGACCTGCCAACCGAAGTCGACAGAGGCACCGGCGGAGGGATCGGCGATCTTGGTGATCTCCAACCGTCCACATCGTGGGATGTCCACTTTGGTTTCGCCACCCCAGTCGCCAACATTGGAGTTGGCCGAGTTGCCGGCAAACCCGTAGGGGAGGATCGAGGAGAAGGAGGCACAGTCGTCAACCGACGTGGGTGGGGGGAGCAGCGCTGTGGTCGACAGATTGACCGCCACCTCGCCAAAGTACTTCCACGATCCTCCGCCCCAATCGGAGCCGCCCACAGCCTGCACCACCCAGGTGGAACCGTTCCATTTGCGAACGTTGAGCGCAGACACGGGCCCATTGCCATCGAACTCGAAGGTGACCAGCAGGTCGACGTTGGCGGTGCGATGGGCCTGGTCGACTTTGTTGAGCTCGAGGGCGACCGCGGTGGTGCCCCCGGTCTCGCGGCGGACCACTCCGAGGTAGAGCAGCGTGTCCCCACCCTGGAACTCATAGGCCACATAGACCTGGCAGATGTCGTTCTTCCCCGGACTGGGGCTGCCGTCGACCTTGACGAACACGTCGTCGATCTTGGTGCCGTTCTTGACGATGTCATCGGTGCCCGTGGTGCAATTGGCGGCTGCATCTTCCGGGATCTGGACATTGGCAACACCGACATAGTTCTTGTCGTTGATCACCTTGACCTGCCCGGGAGCAAAGGTCCCGCCAGCAAGTGGGAGGCTCTTCCAGTCATAACCGTTTGTTGTGGACTTGGTGACGATATCGGTTGACGACGAAGCACCGCCCAGCACGCTCTCATCGCTACCGATCTCCATACCGGTCCGGCCCAGGGCAGCGTCGGCCCCGGGTGCCGGTAGCAGAAGGAGGGTGCCGAAGATCATCGGCAAGCTGACCAGCAATGTCAGAAGAGTTTCGTGGCGCTGCCGCCGTGTCCCAGTACGCCCCATGTCGCTTTGCCCCTTGTTCAGATAGCCCGATATGACCCAGCGAGGTTCATATCACCGGTCCCAGACCACTCAGCGTAGGAGGTATTCCCCAGACCGCAAGAAGAAATCTTCATGACTTGATAGGTCTAGAGACTCATTCTCGGTCTCTAATCGAGTTACCCCACAACCACTCTCCGTGGTCACATCAAGTCCGGAGTTACGCCGTCCGACCGCCGCCCTTCTATTCCTCTTCTTCGCCTCCGTCGACGGGCACCGACCCACCCAGCGAGGCAAGCCACTCTGCCGGATTGTCCGGGAGACCTTCGTCCGCCGAGGCCGGGAAGCCCTCGCCGAGGAACCCGAGACTGGCGACAGTGGTCGCTCCGGGCAGGGAGGGGTGCAGCACTTGATACTGCCTGGCCCCGGTCCCGGCCGGGATCAACTGTCCGATGATGACGTTCTCCTTCAACCCCCGCATGAAGTCCGAGCGACTCTGGATGGCCGCGTCGGTCAGCACCCTGGTGGTCTCCTGGAAAGAGGCCGCCGACAGCCACGAGTCGGTCGCCAGCGATGCCTTGGTGATGCCCATCAACTCGGGACGACCCTCGGCAGGTTTCTTGGCAGCCGTCACCAATTCGCGGTTGGTGTCGCGGAAGACCCTGTCATCGATAAGGGCGGCCGGCAAGAAGTCGGAGTCATTGGCATTGACCACTCGCACCCGGCGCAGCATTTGCTTCACGATCATCTCGATGTGCTTGTCGTGGATCTCCACGCCCTGGGAGCGATACACCTCCTGCACCTGGTCGACCAGATACTGCTGTGCTGCACGCACTCCGCGAATCTCGAGCACCTCTTTCGGATCGAGCGGGCCTTCGGTCAGTTGCGTGCCCGCTTCCACCGTGTCGCCGGAGGCAAAACGGAGCTTGGCATACCTCGAGATCTTGTGGACCAGGTCCTCGTCGCCCACGGAGAGCACGATGCGCCGGCCATCGGCGTCGTCGACGACTCTGGCAACGCCTTTCTCCTCGGCAAGGACGGCCTTGCCCTTGGGAGTGCGAGCTTCGAACAGCTCGACTACGCGAGGGAGCCCGTGGGTGATGTCCTCGCCGGCAACTCCCCCGGTGTGGAAGGTACGCATCGTCAGCTGTGTCCCCGGCTCACCGATCGACTGCGCCGCCATGATTCCGACCGCCTCGCCGATCTCGACCAATCGGCCGGTGGCCAGTGACAGCCCGTAACACATCTGACAGACGCCATTTCGCGTGTCGCAGGTGAGCGGCGAGCGGACCCGGACACTCTGGACGTCGGCATGCTCGACGGCGTGAAGCTCCTTGGTCCCGATGATGGTGCCGGCCCTGAGCTTCCGATCATCGAGGGTGGCCACGAGAGTCCGGCCTTCCTTCAGATCGTCCGCCAGACTGCGGGTGTAGATCCGGGAGCGAAGGTTACGAATCTTCGATCCCTTGTCGTCGACGATCCGGAGCATGATGCCCTTGTCGGTATGGCAATCATCTTCGAGGACGATCATCTCTTGTGACACGTCGACCAGACGCCGGGTCAGATACCCCGAGTCGGCGGTTCGCAGGGCGGTGTCGGCGAGACCCTTCCTGGCCCCGTGAGTCGAAATGAAGTATTCCAGGACCGACAGGCCCTCCCTGAAGTTGGAAATGATCGGTCGCGGGATGATGTCACCCTTCGGGTTGGCCACAAGGCCTCGCATGCCCGCGATCTGGCGAGCCTGCATCATGTTCCCGCGGGCGCCCGAGCCGATCATCATGTCGAGTGAGTTGAACTGCTCCGCCTTGAGATTGAGCTTCATGGCGTCGGTGACCTTCTCGGTTGCCTCGGTCCAGATCTCGATCAACTCCTGACGACGCTCCTCGTCGGTGACAACCCCCTTTTGGAACAAGCTCTGCACCTTTTCGGCGCGGTCCTCGTATTCGGAGAGAATCTCCGCCTTGTTGCCCGGAGTGCGCACGTCGTCCAGGGCGATGGTGAGCCCCGCCCTGGTGGCATAGCGGAATCCCAGGCCCTTGATACCGTCCAAGGTCTCGGTCACCTCCGAGCGGGGGTAGCGCTCGATGATCGTCTCGACCAGTTTCCGGATGTCGGACTTGATGACCGCCGAATCGACGAAGGGAAAGCCAGCCGGAAGCACCTGGTTGACCAAGAGCCGGCCGAGTGTCGTCTCCGAGATCCCGGTTGGGCTCAGCGGCTCCTCCGTCAGCAACGACCCCAAGGTGGGTTTGAGGTCGGCGTGTGTCTCCGGGTCGCCGGCAAGGTCGCCGAGCCTGACCTTGATGGGCGCATGGAGGGCGAGCTCACCGATCTCGTAGGCCATGAATGCCTCGTCGATGTCAGCGAAATAGCGGCCGGCCCCTTTGGCGTTCTCCACGGTCTCACAGAGATAGAAGATTCCTATCACCATGTCTTGGGATGGAGTCACCACGGGCCGTCCTGATGCCGGTGAAAGCACGTTGTTCGAGGACAGCATCAGAATCCTGGCCTCGGCTTGAGCCTCGGCCGACAGCGGCAGATGCACGGCCATCTGGTCCCCATCGAAGTCGGCGTTGAAAGCCTCGCAGACCATCGGATGGATCTGGATTGCCTTGCCCTCGACCAGGACCGGCTCGAAAGCTTGGATACCCAACCGGTGAAGGGTGGGGGCGCGGTTGAGCAGTACCGGGTGCTCCTGGATGACGTCCGAGAGGACATCCCACACCTGGGGACGCTGACGCTCGACCATGCGCTTGGCCGCCTTGATGTTCTGGGCCAGTTCGAGGTCGACGAGCCGCTTCATCACGAAGGGCTTGAACAATTCCAGCGCCATGATCTTGGGCAGACCGCACTGGTGCAGTTTCAACTCGGGACCGACCACGATCACCGAGCGACCGGAATAGTCGACACGCTTACCCAGCAGGTTCTGACGGAACCGACCCTGCTTTCCCTTGAGCATGTCCGAAAGCGACTTGAGGGCGCGGTTGCCCGGCCCGGTCACGGCGCGCCCACGGCGGCCGTTGTCGAAGAGGGCATCCACTGCCTCCTGGAGCATCCTCTTTTCGTTGTTCACGATTATCTCGGGAGCGCCAAGATCGAGCAGTCGCTTGAGACGATTGTTCCGGTTGATCACGCGGCGATAGAGGTCATTGAGGTCCGATGTGGCGAAACGTCCGCCATCGAGCTGAACCATCGGCCGCAGGTCGGGGGGTATGACCGGGACCGTCTCCAGAATCATGTCCTCGGGCCGATTGTGACCTTCCCAGAAAGGCTTGACGACCTTGAGACGCTGCGTGGCACGTTGTCTCTTTTGTGCCGACCTGGCCTCCAGGTGCTCGTCGAGCAGTTCCATTTCGGCGTCGAGGTCGAGATTGACGAGAAGCGCCTTCACTGCCTCCGCCCCCATGCCGCCCTTGAAATAGTCGTCGTAGCGGAAGTAGATCTCGCGCCAGAGTTGCTCCGACTCCACCAGGTCCTTCGGTTTGAACTTGCGGAAGGTGTCGAATGCGTCCTCGATGAGTTCGATTTCACGATCCGTGCGATCCTGACGGTCCTTGATCTCCCGATCGACCTCTTTGCGTCGGGCGTTTATCTCCTGGCTCTTGGCCCCGCCCTCTTCCATTCTCTCGAGCTCGTCTTCCAGAGCCTCCAGGCGGACCTGATGCCACTCGGTGAACTCCTGTCGGACGACCTCGATCTCATCGGTCATCGCAGCCTCTAGCTCGGGCAGGTCTTTCTGGCGACGCTCGTCGTCCACCGAGGTGATGATGTAACTGGCGAAGTAGATGACCTTCTCCAGCTCCTTGGGCGACATGTCGAGGAGATAGCCGAGCCGGCTGGGGACACCCTTGAAGAACCAGATGTGGGTGACGGGGGCGGCGAGGGCGATGTGACCCATGCGCTCGCGGCGGACCTTGGAGCGGGTGACTTCGACCCCGCAGCGCTCACAGATGATCCCCTTGTAGCGGATCCTCTTGTATTTGCCGCAATAGCACTCCCAGTCCCGCTGCGGCCCGAAGATCCGCTCGTCGAACAAGCCCTCCTTTTCGGGACGGAGAGTTCGGTAATTGATGGTCTCCGGCTTCTTGACCTCGCCGTAGGACCAGGCTCGAATCTGGTCGCTCGAGGCCAGACTGACTTTCAGTTCATCGAATAGCTGCTGCGCCATATCAATATTGCCGGCGGACTTTGGCCGGGAGTCTCCTCCCACCCACCGTTCTCTCCTTTGGTTCCTGCATTACTGACAACAAACTGTTATTCCGAGTCGGGCCGCTCGGGTCGACTCAGATCGATTCCGAGGGTCTCCACCGACCGGAATGTCTCCTCCTCGAGCTCGCGAAGCTCGACCTCCTCACCTGCCGATAGCATTTCGACATTGAGGCAGAGGCTCTGCATCTCTTTCACCAGCACGCGGAACGACTCGGGGATACCCGGCTCGGGAATGTTGTCGCCCTTGACGATGGCCTCGTAGACCTTCACCCGTCCCTGGACATCGTCGGACTTGATGGTCAGCAGTTCCTGGAGCGCATAGGCGGCGCCATAGGCTTCCAGAGCCCAGACCTCCATTTCACCGAAGCGCTGACCGCCGAACTGGGCCTTTCCTCCCAACGGCTGCTGCGTGATCATGCTGTAGGGACCGGTCGACCTGGCGTGGATCTTCTCATCGACGAGGTGGACCAGCTTGAGCATGTAGATATAACCCACGGTGACCTGGGTGTCGAAGGGCTCGCCGGTCCGGCCGTCGAACAGGGTGGCTTTCCCATCGTGGCCCACGAGTCGCTCGCCGTCGCGATTGGGGCGGGCGTGCTCGATCACATTCATGATCTCGTCTTCGCGAGCTCCGTCGAATACGGGAGTCGCCACCTTGGTCCACGGGTCGGCTCCGTCCACCGCCGGGCTGTTGCCCTTGAAAGGCTCCCAACCCTGCGCAGCGGCCCAACCGAGATGAGTCTCGAGGACCTGGCCGAGGTTCATCCTGGAAGGAACCCCGAGCGGTGACAGGATGATATCCACGGGCGTGCCATCGACCATGAAGGGCATCTCCTCTTCGGGAAGGACCTTGGAGATCACCCCCTTGTTTCCATGCCGACCGGCCAGCTTGTCTCCTTCTGAGATCTTCCTTTGCTGGGCCACGTAGATGCGGACCAACTCGTTGACCCCGGGTGGAAGGTCGAAACCCTCGGAGCGCTTGAACACCTTTACAGCGATGACCTTCCCGGTCTCGCCGTGGGGGACTTTGAGCGACGTGTCGCGAACCTCCCGGGCCTTCTCACCGAAGATCGCTCGCAGCAGTCTTTCCTCGGGTGTCAGTTCGGTCTCACCCT
Organism: Acidimicrobiia bacterium; assembly: GCA_041599115.1. Classification (GTDB taxonomy): domain Bacteria; phylum Actinomycetota; class Acidimicrobiia; order Spongiisociales; family ZC4RG35; genus JACZUI01. The sequence goes on along the minus strand of JBFHXF010000067.1, from coordinate 3,758 downwards.
TGGGTGTCACCTTTCCGACGAGGTAGTCCCCGGGACCGACTTCGGCCCCAACCCGGATGATGCCATCTTCATCGAGATTGGCGAGTACCTCCTCGGGAACGTTGGGTATGTCCCGGGTGATCTCCTCGGCACCGAGTTTCGTGTCGCGGGCGTCGAGTTCATGCTCCTCGATGTGAATCGAAGTGAGCATGTCGTCCTTGACCAGACGCTGAGAGATGATGATTGCGTCCTCGAAGTTGTAGCCCTCCCATGGCATGAATGCCACGAGCAGGTTTCGACCCAGCGCCAGTTCGCCGCCCTGGGTGGATGGACCGTCGGCCAGAACGTCGCCAACGCGGACCTGGTCTCCCTCTCGCACCAGCGCCTTGTGGTTCATGCAGGTGCCCTGGTTGGAGCGCCGGAACTTGTCGAGCACGTAGGTGTGCTTCTTGTTGGCACCCTTCTCCTTGACGATGATCTCATCCCCATTGATCTCGACGACCTCCCCGGCCACGGTGGCAATCACCATGTCTCCTGAGTCCTGGGCGGCACGGCCCTCGACTCCGGTCCCCACCAGCGGTGCATCGGCCGACAGGAGCGGCACCGCCTGACGCTGCATATTGGAGCCCATCAGCGCGCGGTTGGCGTCGTCGTGCTCGAGGAAGGGAATCAAAGATGTCGAAACAGAGACGATCTGTTTTGGTGATACGTCCATGAAGTCGACGTCCTTGGGAGGCACGTATTCGACCTCACCACCGGCTCGCCGCACCAGCACGCGGTTGTTCTTGAACGATCCGTCATCCTTGAGCGGTGCGTTCGCCTGGGCAATGACGTAGCGCTCCTCCTCGATTGCGGTCAGATACTCGACCTTCGCAGTTACTTTTCCCTTGTCGACTTTGCGATAGGGAGTCTCGATGAAGCCGAATTGGTTCACCCTGGCATAAGAGGCGAGGGATCCGATGAGGCCGATGTTGGGACCTTCCGGAGTCTCGATCGGGCACATCCGGCCATAGTGGGACGGATGGACGTCACGAACCTCGAAACCGGCGCGTTCGCGGGATAGGCCTCCCGGGCCGAGAGCAGAGAGACGCCGCCGATGGGTGAGGCCGGCCAGCGGGTTGGGCTGGTCCATGAATTGGCTCAGTTGTGACGTGCCGAAGAACTCCTTGATGGCGGCGGTCACTGGTCGGATGTTGATCAGACTCTGTGGGGTGATCGCATCGGGGTCCTGGGTGGTCATGCGTTCCCTGACGACGCGCTCGAGCCGGGTCAGCCCGACACGAAACTGGTTCTGAACCAGTTCACCAACGGTGCGAATCCGACGATTACCGAAATGATCGATGTCGTCGGTGCGCACCGCCACCTCTGTACCGGTGTGGGTGACCATGGTCTCCTCACCGGCGTGAAGAGCGATCAGATACTTGATGGCATCGATGATGTCCTCATCCCGCAGCAGTTGCAGACCCTCAGAGCGGTAGTCCTTCGGTGCCTCGGCTCGATACTTCTGGGAGATCTTGTAGCGGCCCACCCGGGTCAGGTCGTAACGCTTGGTATTGCGAAAAAGGGTCTGTATCAACCCTCTCGCCGACTCCACCGTGGTGGGTTCACCGGGACGCAGCTTGCGATACAGATCGAGAAGCGCCTCTTCCTTGTCGGCCGCGGTGTCTTTCTCGATGGTGTTCTTGATCGACTCGGCATGGCCGAATATCTCGAGGATCTCCTCGTCGGTCTCGGCAATCCCGAGGGCCTTGAGGAACGCAGTGACGTACTGACGTCGTTTGCGGTCGACCCGCACACCGATGGTGTCCTTCTTGTCCGTGTCGAACTCGAGCCAGGCTCCCCGGCCCGGAATGACCTTCCCCGAGTAGATCATCTTGTCCGAAGTCTTGTCGGGTGTTACGTCGAAATAGATGCCAGGGGAACGGACCAACTGGGAGACAATGACCCTCTCGGTGCCGTTGATGATGAAGACACCCTTGTCGGTCATGATGGGGAAGTCCCCGAGGAAGACCTGCTGCTCTTTGATCTCTCCGGTCTGACGGTTCATGAATCGCGCCGTGACGAACATCGGACGGCTGAAGTTGGCGTCACGCTCCTTGGCCTCTTCGAGACTCATCAGGGGATCGCCGAAGCGATGATCGGTCAATTCGAGGGCGAGAGATCCGGTGAAATCCTCCACCGGGCTGACCTCCTCGAAGATCTCCCTCAGCCCGTCATCGATGAGCCACTTGAAGGACTCATGTTGAACGGCAAGAAGGTCGGGTAGGGGTAGAACTTCGGGAATCTTCCCGAATGAGAAGCGCTCAGCCACGCGCGAAGCCAAGAGGGGCCTCCTTGGGAACAGCGGTTAGGTCAGAATGGTCGGGGTAAAGCAGACGAAGCATGCTAACAGACGCGTCAGCATGCCTCCAATCGAAACCTCTATTTTGTTGGGCCGGCCGTTTGACGTCCAACCCGGACCCCTTGGGGTCGTTGGCCATCCTATCAAATTGCCGTAAAACCCGTCAAGGGTGAGGCGGAGTTTCTCCCGAGCGCCTTCAGGACCCGGCGATGGATGCCAGCCGGTCACGGTCGAGGACGCGGATCTGCCGGTACCCGGTCTCTACGGCGTTCTGTTCACGGAGCCGGCTGAGCGCCTCGTTGACCGACTGACGGCTCACCCCCAGCAGTGTCGAGATCGTGGTCTGCGACAGACGGACCTGGCCCTTGACGTCTGCCTCCTCCACCAGAAGATCGGCCACCTGACCCAGAACGGTCTTGTGCATGAGATGAATGACTCTGCGCTGTGTCTCCTCGAGCTGACGTAATCCCGCAACGAGCCAGCGAAGACAAATGGCCGGATGACGGGCCAACTCGGGCAACAGGCGGTTCCGGTCAAAGCGGAAGACGCGCACTCGATCGACCGCCTGGGCCGATGAGATGTAGGGCCCGTCCCCGAACATGGCGATGTCGCCCAACACCGATCCCGGACCGACTCGGGACACGACTCTTCGCTTGCTACCGGTGCCGCGATAGACCTCGACCTCGCCGCTCTCTATCAGAAACGCTGCGCTCGCCGCATCTCCCTCGCGAAATAGGTGGGTGCCCGGGTATTTCGAGACCATCTCAGCCGACACGATCAGGGTCTCCAAATCGCTTCTGGTCAAGGGGGCGTAGTCGGGCCGCCCGAAAGACCTTGCCAGCCATGCCATGTGTTGCTGGTCGGCTTGGGATTTCATGGATTGGTCAACCGTCGTCGTGCCGACGTTCTTCCCCATGACAGAGTGATGAGGCCACGGCCAATAGCATGTCGTCGCAGGTGGCCAAACATCGATCTCGAAGTCGGATAGGTCTCTGGATCACGCTGGTAGTACTGGGAAGCCTCATGGGGGTCGTTGGTTTTGCCTGGACCTCCCACCTCTCTGAGGCGGGGGATCTGGTCGCGGGTGGTGTCACCCTTGCCGGGCGCGACATGGGTGGCATGACGCCGGCCGAGGTCCGCGCTGCCGTAGCAGCCCACTCGGACGAAATGCTCAGCCAAATCATCGAGGTCCGGTTCGGAGGCTCCGCAATCCGGCCCACCGCGGCGAGCATCGGATTGCGCTACGACCAGGAGGCCACGGTCTCAAATGTCATGGAGGCTCGCCGATCCGGGGGACTGCTTCTTCAGTTCACCTCTTGGCTGACCACTCCGCTGGCGCGCGTCCCCGCCGAGGTCTCCTGGCGCTTTGACTCCGACGTGGCCCGCGCCAGGTTCGCGTCCGACCTGCGCCTGACCACGCGTCTCGCAGAGGAGCCAT